>NZ_BAXQ01000034.1:0-29701 GCF_001310615.1 Thalassobacillus sp. C254
AGATGACGAAGACACTGACAATGATGAAAATCAAGCGGATACCAATGCTGAAGATCAGGAAAATAGTGAAGAAGGTTCAGAATCGGATGATGAAGACAACTAACTATATTGTAGAAAAGAGACTAGGACAAACATGTCTCACCTAAGGGAATAAGGCTCCATTATCGTCTTTTGATAATTGGAGCTTTATTTATGGATTCAAAACTGTTTGATTACCCGACTGGAGGGTGTACTTTCTCAAGTTCAACGGTATCAGGGAGCACCCCTATGTCGTTTTTCACTTTTTCCTTGCCTCTCATTGACTTCCTGGGGACATGCAAATTATCCTTCAGAAATTTGGAGACCGGCTCAGCTCCACGTCTATCTCACGCTTCCCGTATATCTCGCCTGTGGTTAGCCAAATCCTTGCCCGCGAGACACCGTGAATGCGAATGAAATGAAGCTGAACGGATGTCACACTTGTACCTATAGGTGCAAGCGATTGTATTTTTAACAATCAACCAACAGAAGTAAGGGCCCTCACCGACGGTGAAGGCCCTTCTATTTAGCTGAGTTTTGTCCCCAGCCTCTTTCCTTTTAATCTTCCATTGTAGATAAATCACCTGTTGGTAAATCAAGTTCCCAAGCTTTCAATACGCGGCGCATGATCTTACCACTGCGTGTTTTAGGAAGCTTATCTCGGAATTCAATCTCCCTAGGCGCAGCATGAGCAGCTAACCCTTTTTTCACAAAGGTACGGATTTCTTCTTTTAAATCTTCTGTAACTTCATAGCCGTCTCTTAATGCTACAAATGCTTTAATAATTTCTCCCCGGACAGGATCAGGCTTGCCAATAACACCTGCTTCAGCAACTGCTGGATGTTCCACAAGTTTACTTTCTACTTCAAACGGACCAACTCGCTCTCCAGCTGTCATTATGACGTCGTCAATACGACCCTGGAACCAAAAGTATCCGTCTTCATCCATGTAAGCAGAATCCCCGGAGACATACCATCCATCAATCTCAAAGTAACTATTATACTTCTCTTCATTATTCCAGATCGTTCTCATCATGGATGGCCATCCTTTTTCAATTGCAAGGTTCCCCATCCGGTTTGGCGGCAACTCATTCCCCTGGTCATCAATGATTGCAGCTTCACACCTGGAATAGGCTTGCCCATGGATCCAGGCTTAATTGTCATGCTAGGATAGTTGCAAATCATTTGAGCCCCAGTTTCAGTCATCCACCATGTATCATGAATCCGAAGGTTAAAGACTTTTTCACCCCAGCGAACTACTTCCGGATTTAATGGCTCCCCTACACTTAAGATGTGACGAAGAGAAGATAAGTCATACTCTTTCATCAGTTCATCACCTGCACTCATAAGCATACGGAATGCTGTAGGAGCACTATACCAGACTGTCACCTTGTATTTTTCTAACGTGGAATACCAATCCTGCGGGCTAAAGCGGCCTCCTCTTACGACGTTAGTAGCACCTACGAGCCAAGGTCCAAAAATACCGTAGGATGTTCCTGTTACCCAGCCAGGATCCGCTGTGCACCAGTACACGTCGTCTTCTTTAAGATCAAGAACCCATTTAGCTGTCTGGTAATGTTGAAGCATTGCATTGTGTACATGAAGTACACCTTTTGGTTTACCGGTAGATCCGGAAGTATAGTGAAGGATTAGTCCATCCTCACGATCAACCCATTCAACTTCAAATTCACCGCTTGCCTTGTCAAGACGAGCACTATAATCTAAGTAAGGACCTTCTTCTTTTACATTATCCCCTTGGATAAATACTGTATTTAAATTTGGAAGATCATCAACTGGAACACGTTCAAGCAAATCTGGAGTAGTAACCAGCGCTTTGGCGTCACTGTCTTCTAGTCTGTCCCGGACAGCACCTTCCATAAATGCTTCGAACAATGGGCCGACAATTGCCCCTAGCTTTATAGCACCTAGGACCGCAAAGTAAAGTTCCGGAGAACGAGGCATAAAGATGAACAAGCGATCACCTTTTGTGATACCTGCTTCCTTAAAAATGTTTGCAGCCTTATTTGTCATTTCTTTCATTTCGGAGAAAGTATACTTTTCATCTCTATTAGCATCGCTATAGTATAAAGCGACCTGATCTTTTTTATCAGGAGAGTCAGCATAGCGATCGATGGCTTCATGGGCCAAGTTAACCTTTCCTGTATCGCTCCAGGAGAAATTTTTCTCTGCTTCTGACCAATCAAAGTTCTTAGCCGCTTCTTCGTAACTTTCAAGATTGAATTTTCCATCCTTTGGTGGAAGCGTTTGCACGTTCATATACCATCTTCCTCTCTTTTGAAGTTCTCTCTTCATAAGTAGTATAATATATTATGAATTTTTCTTCAATTTTAAATTCAAAGATAAGTGGAATTTTGTCAAAATTGTGTATCTTGTAACCGAATTTCGGTAAAATGTAACCATAGAAAATCTAGTCATGTATAATTGTGATAGTTCACATCTTACCAATCATAAAAGGTGGTACTTCCATGATCCATAAGAAAAGATACTATTCAAATGAGGTGAATTTCCAAGATCGAACCATTTTACTTGAAGGACCGATTTCTGGAAAAAAACTTAATGAATACGAATTTCACGAAGGGTTAATAGCCTTTCGAAAGCCTGAAGAACAAAAGAAAGCACTGATTGGAATTGCTGACCTTCCTGAAGGCCGGATTAATGTAGCCGTAGATGGAAACACAGTCATAGGATACGTGACGTTTGTTTATCCAGATCCTATGGAACGCTGGTCGAATGCGAAAATGGATAATTTATTAGAATTAGGCGCCATAGAAGTGGCTGATGGCTACAGAGGAGCGAAGCTGGGCACCGGTCTGCTTGAACTATCCAGCTTGATGATGCAATGGAAGATTATATTGTTATTACAACTGAATATTATTGGCACTGGGACTTAAAAGGCAGTGGGCTCTCAGTTTGGGAATACCGAAAAGTAATGGAAAAAATGATGAATGCCGGGGGACTTGAATGGATGGCTACCGATGACCCGGAAATCAGCTCCCATCCTGCAAACTGCCTGATGGTCAGAATCGGGAGCAGAGTTAAAACCGAAGACATTCAAGAGTTTGATGCTGTACGGTTTACAAACAGGTTTATGTATTAATTATTCAACCTATTATGGATCTGAAAGCGCTTTAAAGAGGTGATGACTATGTTGGTAGAAGAAATTATGAAGAAAGATGCTGTTACTCTTGGTAAAGATGCAACAATTGAAGAGGCTATGCTTCTTCTTGAGAAGCATAGAATACGCCACATTCCAATTTTAGAAGAAGATAATACGATTGCAGGGATTGTTTCGGATCGAGATGTTCGGGATGCCAGTCCTTCTATATTCCATACGAATGAACACTTAGAAGACTATCAGAAGCCAGTCTCAACTATTATGAAATACCCGGTTATTACTGCTCATCCTCTTGATTTTGTGGAAGAAGTAGCATCGGTTTTGTACGAACACCAGATCAATTGCCTCCCGATTGCAGAAGACGATAAATTTTTAGGGCTTATTACTGGTACTGACATTCTGCATACTTTGGTTGAATTAACAGGGGCTCACCAGCCAAGCTCTCAAATAGAGGTTAAGGTTCCAAATATATCTGGCCAACTTGCAGAGATTGCTAATATTTTAAGAGAAAACAACGTAAATGTCACCAGTGTCCTTGTATACCCACACAAGGATGTAAGCTATAAGATTATTACTGTACGCGTACAGACAATGGATCCAAGGGGGGTTATCAAGGCTATTAAGTCCAAAGGATTTGAAATATACTGGCCTATCCAACCGGAGCCTGGCTTATGATGCACGAAGCTTTGTTTGTATACTCAGAAGATCAGCTCACTTATAAATTCAGCGAAGACCATCCCTTTAATCATGTTCGTTTAAATTTAACATTTGATTTATTAAAAGAGCTTGGTGCCATTCAGAAAAGCGAAATTGTCCCCCCTAGAATGGCCACAGATGAAGAAATTGGTCTTATCCATGATAAAGGCTACATGGATGCTGTCAAAGCAGCAGGGAAAGGTGAGCTTAGTCTCGGGATAGCTAATAATTACGGAATTGGAACAGACGACACCCCTATATTTAAAAATATGCATGAAGCAGCAGCTTTACTTGTGGGAGGCACATTAACTGCCGTTGACTTAGTTATGGAAGGTAAGTCTTTACATGCGTTAAATCTCGGCGGAGGCCTCCACCACGGATTCAGGGGAAAAGCATCGGGATTTTGTATTTATAATGACAGCTCTATAGCAATTGAATATATGCGTAAAAAATATGGGGCAAGAGTTCTTTATGTAGATACAGATGCTCATCACGGAGATGGAGTGCAGTGGGCGTTTTATGAGGAATCAGATGTATGTACTCTTTCCATCCATGAAACAGGAAGATACCTTTTTCCTGGTACGGGAAGTGTGAACGAAAAAGGGCAAGGACAAGGGTTTGGATTTTCCATTAATGTTCCCGTGGATGCGTTTACAGAAGATGAATCCTTTCTTGAAGTATATGAAACCTCTTTTCGAGAAGTCATTGAATTCTTTAAGCCTGATGTCATTCTCACCCAAAACGGAGCAGATGCTCATTACCTTGACCCTTTGACACACTTGTCATCAACTATTCGTATTTTCAAGGAAATACCAAGGATCGCTCATAAGCTGGCCCATGAATACTGTGAAGGACGATGGATTGCTGTTGGAGGCGGTGGCTACGATATTTGGCGTGTTGTTCCCAGAGCCTGGTCTATGATTTGGCTTGAAATGATTAATTCCCTTCATACAGCTGAAGGATCTCTTCCTGAAAGCTGGATTCAAAAATGGAAGGAAAAGTCTCCTGTCCCTCTCCCGGTCAAGTGGGAAGACCCTATGAATATGTACGCACCTATCCCGCGAAAAAGTGAAATCACAGAAAAAAACCATAAAAACCTGGAGAAGGCTCTTTATCATATTCGAAATGAAAAA
The DNA here is from genome assembly GCF_001310615.1 of Thalassobacillus sp. C254. Classification (NCBI taxonomy): domain Bacteria; kingdom Bacillati; phylum Bacillota; class Bacilli; order Caryophanales; family Bacillaceae; genus Thalassobacillus; species Thalassobacillus sp. C254. Next base: position 4,983 of record NZ_BAXQ01000034.1, read on the forward strand.
AAGTAGGAATACAGGACGTAGCCTGAAAACATTCAGGGGCTACGTCTCTTGCCTTTCAGACAGCATCCCTTTAATAATGCTGACTGCACGAGCTGACGCTCTCTTTGTAAATTCAGCAAAATTCATCGTAGCTTCTCCGTCTGCTTTATCACTCATGGATCTGATAATTAAGAAAGGCACCTCATTTACAACAGCCGCGTGAGCTACTGCAGCTCCCTCCATTTCTACGCATTTCCCGTCAAAAGTCAAAAATAGATCCTCAACTTCCTTCTTGTCCGCAATAAACTGGTCCCCGCTCAGTATTTTGCCGGTGTACACCTCCACGTCTGACAAATGTTTTCCAGCAGCTAATGCTTGATTAATCAGCATTTCATCAGCTTTAAATACCGATTCCCTTGAAAACATGGGAACTTCTCCCCGGCTGAATCCTAAGGCGGTAGCATCCAGGTCATGCTGCTGGCAGGATGATGAGATTACTATATCCTCTATATTTAATTTTGGATCTAAAGCACCAGCTACTCCAGTAAAAACAATTACGTTTACTTGGAAATGGTCGATGAGTAATTGAGCGGTTAGCGCCCCATTCACCTTTCCGACACCTGATTTGCATAATACGATATCTCTTCCGTTAAGGTTCCTTTGTAAAACATTACATGAGCAATTTGTCGGGTTACCTCTATATTCATTTCTTTTTTAAGCTCGGCTACTTCTTCATCCATAGCTCCGATAATGCCCCAGTTCATTTTTTCACTCTCCTGCTCTTTATTACGTGATGTTACATATTATAAACAAAAATTATTTGAATAAAAGGCACTGTTAAAGGCCAAGAATGATGATTATAAGTCATTTGATTGTAATCAAGCGCGAGGCAACTTCGAAAACATTATATGCCTAAAATCAGACAGGGTTGTTTTCCCGAGGAAGCTAAGGGCATACCCGAGTGCCTTTGATGTAAGGGAGCGTCTGTTAAAGAAATTCTACAACAACATGTAACAAAGCCTAACAAAAAAATCCTGGAGTTGTCCCAGGACTTTTACTCTTCATATGAGGGATCTGAGATAATGATAACCACCCGCCTGTTTTCCTGTAAATTCTCAGGCGTATCGTTTGGTGCTACCGGCCTTGTGTCTCCATACCCGATCGCTAAAAAACGTTCATCATCCAATTCATTCTCTTGAAGAATATGACGAATAACGCTGCTTGCTCTCGCCCCGGATAATTCCCAATTTGAAGGGTAACGATAGGTTGAAATCGGACGGTTGTCCGTATGTCCTTCCACAGTCACTTCGTTAGGAAGAGAGGTTAGTAACGTACCTACTTTTTTTAGGAAAGGTGCAGCATCTTCAATGATGTCAGCTTCTCCTGTTTCAAACAACAATCTTTCCTGTAAAGTAAGAACCACTCCTCTTTCCTCTTGCCTTGCGGTAATCACTTCATCTAAGTCATTGTCTCCTAAGTATTGTTCAACCTCTTCTAACAAAGACTCCAAATTATACCCTTCAGATTCTTCGTCTTCAACGCCTTCGATTTTTCCTTCACTTTCAGTTGCTGAGGACTCGTCAAGCTGGTCATTTAAATCAATGATAGATGACTGATGATCGAGTATATCATTTTGCTGGAAGGATTCCGCCAGGCTTCTGAATTTTTGTGCATCTACTACCGACATAGAGAACAGCATCACGAAGAAAACAAGAACTAGCAAAATCATATCCGAGAAAGTAGTCATCCACCTGGGAGACCCTTTTTCCTCTTCTTCTTGTCTCCTACGCCTCATTTACAAGTTCCTCCCCTTCATTCACAGTTTCTTCCTTTTTCTTATCATAGTGAACGAAGCACTTAGCTTTTCCTCAAGTATTTTGGGATTTTGGCCTGATTGAATGCCAATGATTCCTTCAATAACGATCTGTTTGGCAAAAATTTCATCCTCTGATTTCTGGGCGAGCTTGCTTGCCATAGGCAAAAAAACCAGATTAGCAAGGATTGTTCCATATAAAGTAGTAATGAGTGCAAGAGCCATATTTGGCCCCAGGCTTGCTGGGTCTTCCAGCTGCTGAAGCATAAGCACCAAACCGACCAGCGTACCGATCATACCCCAGGCAGGGGCATACTCCCCTGCTTTAAGAAATATAAGCCTACCCTTTCTATGGCGCTCTTCCATAGCAATAATTTCGGCGGTCATAATATCTTTTATTACTTCGGGCTCAAGTCCATCAACAGACAGCATAACTCCCTTTCGGATAAAAGGGTCCTCCACGTCTTCAGAGCTTGCTTCCAAAGCAAGGAGACCCTCTCTTCTTGCAACTGTTGACAGGTGTGTAAATGTATTTATTAATTCTCTAAGATTTTGAGGATCATGACGGAATACCTCTCTCATCACTCTTGGCAGCGCCTTGATATCCTGTATCGAAAAATTAATGAGTAAAGCCGCGAACAATCCACCAATCACAATCAGGAAAGCAGCTAACTGTATGAAAAAAACTACAGATCCGATTCCCGCATTTGTAAATATGGCAAATAAAATTGTTGTAATCCCCAAAAGTATCCCTATCGGGGTTAAAAGATCAAGTTTTTTCATAAACTTCTCCCTGTCTGGAACACAATGATTAAAGGGTAAAATTACAACAAGTGTTCCATGAATGCTTATTTTGTAGACTGTCGATATTCGATACGATGGGGAAGAACCACAATCTGGTCGTCTACTTCTTCTTTATTCATGAATTTAGTCAGGAGTCTCATAGAAACAGCACCGATATCATACATAGGCTGCACTACAGTTGTTAACGTTGGCCTAACCATTGTTGCTAAACGAGTGTTATCAAAGCCCACTACTTCTACATCTTCAGGAACTTTTATCCCCTCATCCTGAAAACCGTGGATAACGCCTAATGCCATTTCATCCGTTGCTGCAAATACAGCGGTAGGAGGGTTTTCCTGCTTGTTTAATGATTTTGCTGCATCCATTCCTGCGTGATAAGAATAATCTCCGATAGCTACTAATGTTTCATCAAATTCAATTTCTGCGTTTTCATGAGCTTTTCTGTATCCGCTGAATTTCTGGTAACCGTTGACTGGATCTTCTAAAGATCCTGACACCATGCCGACTCTTTGATGACCCTTTTCAATTAAAGCAGTTACCGCATCAAAAGCCGCTTGCTGATAATCAATATTTACAGAAGGGATTTCTCCTTTTTCATCAAGAGTTGCAGCTAAAACAACTGGAACAGGAGACAGTTTGAATTGTTCCGCATGCTCATCAGTAATTTCTCCACCCATAAATAAGATACCATCCACTTGTTTTTCCAGAAGAGTATTAATGAGATGAATTTCTTTATCTTTATTTTGGTCGGAGTTACAAAGAATAATATTATACTTATACATCGTGGCGATATCTTCTATCCCTCTAGCCAGTTCTGCAAAAAAGATACTGGAGATGTCTGGGATAATCACGCCAACTGTTGTTGTTTTTTTACTGGCAAGCCCACGTGCCACCGCGTTGGGCCGGTAGCCAAGCCGCTCAATGGCATCTAACACTTTCTTTCTCGTTGCAGGTTTAACATTGGGATTGCCATTTACGACTCTAGATACCGTGGCCATGGATACTCCTGCTTCGTGTGCTACATCATAAATGGTTGTATTCACTAGAAATCCTCCTCTTTTTTCCTTAAAAGCACTTACTCACGTAGTGTTATCATATTATAACTTAAGGAGGTTCCGCAATTCCTTCCCCCGTTATATCGGTAAGTTTTATTATTTTTACAGAGTTTTTTTCAAAAAATCACTTTCTGCTGTTTTCATCTGTCTCTCTTTTGAGACATTCGTTATATTATCATTTTCTCTGAGGTCTTGAGGTGTTTGCCTCAAACGAAGGTAACGGAGTGTGATGAAGTGAGCTGAAAACGTCAGGCTCCCTCCTTAACGCAGAGGAATGCTTGTCCCTTTCCCTTGCTGTCACCTGTTCCTTATCAAAAAAGGGCGTCCCCAAAAGCCAGACTTTTGGGACGCCCTTCATACCTTTATCCTTTATATAATCCTTGTTCACGAAGGTCTTTGACAAACTTATCAAAGGTTGGAATATCCATTTGCTGAGCGGAGTCGGAAAGAGCAACCGCAGGGTCAGGATGAACCTCAGCCATAACTGCATCTGCCCCAATGGCCAGAGCTGCTTTTGCTGTTGGCAGCAACAAATCGCGGCGTCCGGTGGAGTGAGTTACATCGACCACAACAGGCAAGTGAGTTTCCTGTTTAAGAATTGGTACTGCAGAAATATCTAACGTATTTCTTGTTGCTTTTTCGTATGTGCGGATTCCTCTTTCACAAAGGATAATTTGTTCATTTCCATTGGCAATGATATATTCTGCTGCTTTAATGAATTCATCAATTGTTGCAGAAAGACCTCTTTTTAAGAGAACCGGTTTATTTACATTACCCACTTCTTTTAAAAGCTCGAAGCTGTGCATGTTTCTTGCGCCAATTTGGATAACATCTACGTACTTTACAGCCATTTCTACGTGTGCTGGGCTGACTACCTCACTAATAACAACCATATCAAGCTCGTCTGCTACCTGACGCAGGATCTGGTATCCTTCTTCTCCAAGCCCCTGGAAATCGTAAGGAGAAGTACGAGGTTTAAACGCGCCCCCACGCAGCAATGTTAACCCTTGCTCTTTCATTGCTTTTGCTACAGCATATACTTGATCATAGCTCTCAACCGAACAAGGTCCCATGATTAAACGCTGCTGCCCGTTTCCTAATGTTTCACCTTTTAGGTCAATAATTGTATTTTCAGGATGCTTTTTCCTGGAAACAAGCAGAGCTTTTTGGTTGTCATCCTCTTGAAGCTCAAGGCTTGCTTTAAATATTTGTTTAAATAGATGTTGAAGAGTTGAAGTCTCAAAAGGTCCTTCATTATTTTCAGCAATAAGATCCAACATCTTTCTTTCCCGAACCGGGTCAAAACGTTTCTGTCCAGATCTGCTTTTCACTTCCCCTATTTCTTGTGCCAGTTTTGCTCTTTCATTAATTAAATCAAGTAATTTTAAGTTAACGTCATCTAGTTGTTCCCTTAAATTGTCCAATCGTTCGTTACTCATTCTCTACTCCACTCCCTTTTTTCTGCGGTATGCCTTTTTGGTGTTAGGGATTATTATAAACGATGAAGCGGACCATGTCATCCTTTTTTTCTTTATTAATTAAACGCTTTTAAGCGATAAAGCATTTTATCCCATTACGTAGCTCCTCAAACGACAAAAAACACTATACAATGATCAGCCAGAGTGAACCGTTTATTCTTATCTTAGGTGCATCAAAAAAAGCATTCCATCACTGAACAGGTACTCACTCAGTAAGGAATGCTTTTTTATGACTCTTATGCCTCTTCCCATTTTTGATCTAACATTTGAGATGTCACTCTCCAATGAGAATCATGCCATACTACATTGTTTCTTCGAATAATCAAGGCCTGTGGAGATTCATGCTTCACATCAAAGGTTTCAGCTATATAGTCAGATAAAGGGCGTGCATCTTGAACATTGAGATAAAAAAAACGGCTTTCAGGATGGTCCGTTGTGAACGCTTCTAATTCCTTAAATGCTGCCTCACTTATAGAACACGTAACGCTATTCTTAAAGATAAGCACCTTCTCCTCATTCGATAAGGCGTTATCAAATTCTTCGACCTCATTCAGCTTGACTAAGCTCATGCTTGTCTCTCCCTGTCTGTTAGTAACGGTTAGGTTCTTCTTTGTTTTCTTCCGTACCCTTTAAGCTTTGCTCAGCTTCTTCTTCAATGGATTGTTGAATATCTTTTACTTCGCTTTGGACAGTTTGATCAATTTCTTCTCCGGATTCTTTCATGTCGTTTGCAAGATCTTGGGCAAGTTCTTCAGCTGTTTTTTGTGTATCTTCAGCTTCTTTTTTCAATGTTCCGGCAGCCTCTTTTACTCTTCCGTAAATCTGGTTAGACTGGTCGGTAACTGTTTGGGCAATATTGTTTGATTTTTCTTTGGCATAGCTTGCCCACTCATTTCCTTTTTGGTAAGCGTTATTTGCATAGTTACTTGTTCTTTCTTTAGCAGACTGTGCTCCATCTGTTAGATCTGTACGCAATTCCTTGCCTGCCTTTGGAGCTGTCAACAAAGCCGCGGAAGCTCCTACAATTCCACCGATTAATGTTCCAATAAGAAAATCCTTAGTATTAATTTCTGCCATGATAAGTTACCCCCTTGGTTTTGTTTCTTTCAGCTGTTTTTCTAAGTCTTTCTGCCTTTTTTTATCCTTCCATTTTGCATATAAATCGATTGCTGCATTTCCCCATTGTACAACCTTGGCTACTTCCTCAGAACGCTGCTGGGATTGTTGTGAAACGGTATTGGAAACATCCTTGAAGGAACGGTTCATGGTCTGCAAGGAATCTCCAACATCCTTCAAAGAAACAAATAAACTATTTAATGAGTCAGATTTATACTGCACATCATCAGCTATTTTATTTGTTTTTTCCATCAGATGTTCTGTTTCAGTTGTAATCCCCTTGATCTGTTTTTCAAAATTGTCTAGTGTATTAGCTACACGATCAATGGTACTATTCGCTGCTTTAAGTGTTTTAATAACATACACAACAAGCGCTGCAAAGGCAAGTGCAACAATAAGAGCACTTATGTAAACTAGTTCCATGACTGATAGCACCTCCTACTCAAACATTTACCACAATTATTACTTTTCAAAACCCAAGTTGTCTAGAAATACAGCTTCTCAAAAGGAAGGTTAAAAATCAATTCTACAATAACATTCTAAATCCTGTTAAAAGTCACAATTATTTTTTACAGTATTAAAAGGTATCGACTTTCTTGTTATTTGGTAAAATAATCTTGTCTGCTTAGTAACGAAAGATCCATTTCAGGGGGATAAAATTATGCACGACCCACGTATTCAGCAATTAGCTAAAAATCTTATCCAACATTCCGTTCGCCTGCAAAAGGGAGAAAGGCTGCTCATTGAAAATTTCGGTCTTCAGCCTCCCCTCGTCAAAGCTCTTGTAAAAGAAGCATACTCGGTTGGCGGGCAGCCTTTTGTCACGCTTAAGGACTATACAATAGACCGTGCTCTGCTCATGGAAGGAACAGAGGCGCAGTATGAATTGATGGCCGATTTTGAAGCAGCAGTGATGGAAAAGATGGATGCCTATATTGGTCTTAGAGCTGGAGATAATATTGCCGAATTGTCAGATATCCCGGCCGATAAGATGTCTCTGCAAGGAAGAACGATTCAAACCAAAGTACATAGACATATTCGAGTGCCCCAAACTAAATGGTGTGTTCTTCGCTACCCTACTTCATCTATGGCGCAGCTTGCGAACATGAGCACAGAAGGATTTGAAAATTTCTACTTTGATGTCTGTAACCTTGACTATCAGAAGATGGATCAGGCAATGGATGCACTTGTCTCGTTAATGAATAAAACAGACACTGTAAGAATTACCGGCCCAGGAACCAACCTATCATTTTCTATTAAGGATATTCCTGCTATTAAATGTGCTGGAGAGTTTAATATTCCTGATGGAGAAGTCTTTACAGCACCAGTCAAACAATCTGTGAACGGTGTCATCACCTATAATACTCCTTCTCCTTATCAAGGTAAAACATTTGAAAATATCAGCTTTACGTTTAAGGAAGGAAAGATCACAGAAGCCAGTGCTAATGATACTGCACGCCTGAATGAAATCCTTAACACAGATGATGGGGCCCGTTATATCGGGGAGTTTGCTATAGGAGTTAACCCCTATATCCAGCATCCGATGAAAGATATATTATTTGACGAAAAGATTGATGGAAGCTTTCATTTTACACCTGGCCAATGTTACGACGAAGCTCCAAATGGCAACGACTCGGCTATTCACTGGGATATTGTTGCCATTCAACGAAGCGATTATGGAGGAGGGGAAATCTATTTCGACGACAAACTCATTCGCAAAGACGGACGGTTTGTCCTTCCGGAGCTGGAGCAGCTAAACCCAGAAAACTTAAAAAGATAGCTTTTTTCCGGTAATAAGGGAAATGATAAGCTTTTGTAAAAGAAATGGAGTTCATCTGTAAGCATTTCCTCGCTGCGTTTCACCTTGCTCTTTGAAAGAGCGAATAAAGCTGATGGCATCCTGCTTCTATTGACGGCCATCTAATCGTTCATAAAACAAACAAAAAAGAAGGCCGGCTATTATTTTTGAGCCTGCCTTCTTTGACGTTATAAAACTTCTTCATAAGCCTTTTGAAACTTTTGGATGTCTCCAGCTCCCATAAACAAGACCACTCCATCTTCATGCTGTTTCAGCTGATCAATTGTTTCTTCAGTAATTAGCTTGGAGTTAGGAATCTTTTCCTGCAAATCTTCAATGGTGAGCTTCCCATTTTGTTCCCGAGCAGAACTGAAAATATCACACAAATACACAGAATCTGCAACCTTTAAGCTTTCAGCAAACTCATCCAAAAACCTGCTGGTCCTGGTATAAGTATGAGGCTGGAACACTGCAACTACTTCTCTCTCTGGATACTTTTGCTGGCCTGCTTCCAGTGTAGCTTTAATTTCTGTCGGATGATGGGCATAATCATCTATTAAGATTTGATGTCCTACTTCCTTCTCTGTAAAACGCCGTTTTACTCCTGGAAAGGTTGCAAGCCTTTCTTTGAGTACTTGGGCCGGGACTTCTTCATAGTGACACAAGGCAATAACAGCCAAGCGTTTAAGACATTATGATTGCCAAATCCAGGGATCGTAAAGGTGCCAAATCTGTCTCCGCGGATAAGAACATCAAAAGTGGTCCCTTCTTCACCTGTTCGGATGTTCTCTGCATTAAAATCGTGCTTTCCTTCAATACCATAAAACACAATAGGTACATTTGCATTTAAAGCCTGCAGGTGATCATCATCTCCACAGGCGATAATCGCTTTGTTCACTTGGCGTGCCATTTCCTGGAAAGCGCTTACCACGTCATCCACATCTTCAAAATAATCAGGGTGATCAAAATCTATATTGGTCATGATAGCGTAATCCGGCTCATAATTAAGAAAGTGCTTCTATATTCACATGCTTCAAATACAAAAAAGTTACTGTTCTCTTCACCTTTGCCTGTTCCATCACCAATAAGATAGGATGTTGGCTTATACTCTTCTAATACATGAGCAAGCAAACCTGTTGTAGACGTTTTCCCGTGAGATCCGGTCACAGCTACAGAAGTGAAATTCTTGATGAATTGACCTAAAAAAGTAGGATAAAGATGTACCGGAATGTTTAACTCCTCTGCTTTCTGTACCTCTTCATGATCACTTCCATAAGCAGGAGAGGCAATTAACGTCTGGCCTTCCTTGATGTTGTCACTGCTGAATTCATAAATTGGTATCCCTTTGTTTTCTAATGGAACCTGCGTAAAAAAGCGTTTAGGCACATCTGATCCCTGTACGTTTTCTTTCATATCGTAAAGGATTTGAGCTAAAGCGCTCATCCCGGAGCCTTTAATCCCTATAAAGTGATAATTAGTCATAATACTGGACCTCCATCTTCAATCCTGCTCTTTAAAAGTACAGGAAAGTACACTGCTGTTGAGTAAATATCTCCTGTATGTAAGTGAACCTTTACTATTATAGCAAAAACTGAGCTCTTAACAAATGAGGGATATCCCTGTCTTTAGTCATGGTTAATGCAAAACTGCTCTTCCTTTACCCTTATATTTCTAATTATATTCATTTAATTACGCTACGTGATTTTTTGCATAAAAAGACCTCAGGGCTCTCTGCCCGAGAGGTCTTTCAAAGAATGAAAAGCCGGGTCAAAATGGATAATCACAACTTTCTGCTTTGAATTGGATTACTCTTTCATGTAAGCGAGGTAAGAAACTCCACCTTCTTTCAAGAAACGAAGCCATTGGAGACTCTCATGTAACCCGTGCTGCTCTTTCATCTGTTGAATCACAAAAGCTTGTTTGTCTTTTTTAATAGGAACAGGAGGAGCAATTAATGTGTCCCGGAAACCACAGCGAATATACCTGAGAAGACTGTACTCTCCCTCCTGTAAATCGCCTAACGGAAGCCAGTAGTCCAAGGAATAGACTGTTAATTTGACCCCTGTTACTGGGTCTATCCCCTTTACAAATCCTCTTTCTCTTTCTTGAACAGTCGTTTGAAAAGCTGGATCGCCGAAGTCATGATAAGGCCGGATAGCTCCAACATCTTTTTGGTCATATATCCTTGGTTTTTTCGGACGAATAAATCGAACATTCTGGAACCTATGACTGTAACATAATCAAATGCGAACCAATGTTCAAATTGAAGAAGCCAGGACGTCTCATTCAATTTATCAGGGTGCATGTCAGTCTTTTCTTTAAAAATGTGTTTGGCACGAACTTTTTCTCGCAGATTCGTATTTTTCTCGAGCCAGGAAAAATAGCTTTCATATAATTCATGTAAGGCCTGATCAGCTTCTGTTTGTTTTTGGTCCCGGTACGCTTTGAAATTTGAAACATCCTGCTGCATATATTCCGAGACCTCCTTCACACCAATAACATCTTTAATAATCAATGAGTTCCAGTCTAGGGTTTTCTCTCAGTTCTCTTCCTGCTTTAGCCTCATGTTTTCCATTTAGTATTACATTATCACCAGTGAAGCCTATATTTATCTTCAGCAGGCTGCTCCCTACCCCGTAAATATCAATTGGAACTTCTGCCGCTTCATAGGAAGCAATCCTTTCAGCTGTAAAGCCGCCGCTCGCCATAATCTTCACATGATCATAACCCTCATTGTCCAAAGCACGGCGGAGGGCAAAAATTAATTCCTGGTTAACTCCTCTAGGATCAAAGGAGCCCATTACTTCGGGATTTCGGCAAAAATACTGGTCTACCATATTATTAGAAGTATCGACTCTTACTCCTTTTAACTCCGAGCCAAATTCCCTGGCCACTTTTAAGGAATCGGTAACCACATCATTGTTATAATCAACCAGCGCAATTAAATCGTCGTCAGGATACGTTTCTTTATATGCTCTTGCAGCTTCAACAAGGTCTCCGTTAAATAGTTGAATTAATGCATGTGGCATTGTACCCATGCCTTTCTTCCCCCACCATTCATTCATCGCATGGGTTGCTTGTGCTTTTGATCCGCCAATATAAGCTGCGTATCCGTCACCTGATTGCTGGGTAAAATGATCATCTCTGTCTCCCATGAAAATAATAGGTTTCTGAATACCGGATTTACGCCCTGATTTCACGACATTATAAACATTTGTAGCAACAGAGGTCCGGCGGGCAAAAATTCCATCAATAATACCTTCTAAAAAGCCAAAATTCTGATAAGCACCTGTAATCGTCAGGACTGTCTCATAAGGCTTAATCTTGTCTCCATCTTCAAGTGAGCGAATTTCAAGATCTTCCGGGTCTTTGGCAAAAGTCTTTATTAAAGCTATTACCTCATCGGTACCGCACAATACAGCATGCTGCTTTTGAAAGAACTGCATTGTAACCTGACTGTCAGGCTTATATTTTTCCGCTATTTCACGTGTTTTAAGAAAATAAACAGCAGAAAACCAGCCTTCTCCTACTCTTTCATCAAATTTAAACGTTTTTATTCGTTAAACGCTTGATTTTTCCCTCTAGCTTCAATCCAATTTCCTTCATAAGTTCCTACTCCTTAGCCTTGTCTGCATATTTCATTGGTAAAAGCCCGTGAACAACATAATGTCACGGGCTTTAAAGAAAATCTTGTAAGCTAATTTTGTACCGTGCGCTCACCTTGCTGCATAATGACAGCTTCTACAATTTCAAGTAAGTCCTTCTTTTCTAAATTCCCTAATCCATCTTGTAACACTATTGGTACATCTCGCTCTTCAACACTCAGAAGGGATATCCATTCTGGGGAGAAGAATTCTAAAAGGTCGTTCAACTGAATCTGCTCCATGACATTGCCCCCTTTAGGAAGTATCGTCAAATGGTGTTCATTTCTATCTACACAAAAGAGCAGTTCGTGAACATTACTGATTAGATGCTGCAACAGTTAGTAGGATTATTTTGTGTTAATATCTATCATATAGAACCTTTGAGAAGAAGACAAGTTCTCTTCCTTTTTATGCTTCCTCCTGAAGAACCTTCTCTTCGATATCCTCCATAGAAAGCAGCACTCTCCTTGGTTTTGTCCCCATTGCTTCCGATATAATTCCTTTTGCTTCCATCATATCAATTAACCTTGCCGCCCGGTTAAATCCAATGGAAAACTGCCTTTGCAGAAGTGAGGAAGAGGCACTGCCCTGCTCTGTTACAAACTCACAGGCATCTATAAATAAATCGTCCTCTACTTCCTGGCGTTGATGTTTTTTGACAAGCTCTTCTCTTTTAAGGAAATACGCTGGTTTTTGCTGGCGGCGTACATGCTCTGTTACCAGGTCAATTTCTTCATCTGATACAAAGGTTCCCTGGACGCGTAACGGCTTGGAGGCTCCATTTGCGTGGAAAAGCATATCCCCCTTTCCTATTAATCTTTCAGCCCCGCTCATATCCAGAATCGTCCTTGAATCGACCTGGGATGAAACTGAGAAAGCAACCCTGGTTGGAATATTGGCCTTAATTAAGCCTGTAATGACATCCACAGAAGGTCTTTGAGTAGCTAAAAGCAGGTGCATGCCACACGCCCTTGCCTTTTGGGCAATTCGGCAAACTGCATCCTCTACATCCTGAGGCGAGACCATCATTAAGTCTGCAAGCTCATCGATGATAATGACCATATAAGGCATTTTATCTTCAGGGCGTCCTTTTTTCGTAACTTTTTCGTTATATTTCTTTATATCTCTAACACCTTCGTGAGCCAGTTTCTCATAACGAGTGTCCATTTCCTGAACAGCCCATTTCAATCCTGCTGTTGCTTCTTTCGCGTCATTAATGACAGGAGTGACTAAATGAGGGATTTCCCTATATGAAGCAAGTTCAACCATTTTTGGATCAATAAGCATAAGCTTTACTTCTTCCGGTGAAGCTTGAACAGAAGGCTTAATAATATGGAATTTATGCACACACTCTTTCCAGAACCAGTTGCTCCAGCTATTAACCCGTGGGGCATCTTCTGTAAATCAGCTACGATCGGAGCCCCGGAAATATCCAGCCCCAAGGCAACGGCTAAAGGAGACTCATTTCTTATAAAAGATTCATGCCTTAATATTTCACGGAGAAACACCGGGGTGCTTTCCGGGTTAGGCACTTCTATACCGATTGCATTCTTCCCTGGTATTGGAGCCTCCATTCTGAGATCCTTTGCAGCCATTGCCATTTTTATGTCGTCTGTCAGGTTTGTTACTTTGTTAACCTTTACTCCTGGAGCTGGCTGTACTTCAAACCTCGTTACAGAAGGTCCTTGTGTTACATCTACCACTCTTGCATCAACATTAAAGTTATGAAGCGTTCTTTCCAGAAGTTCTCGCTGCTCAGCTAAAGCATTTTCACCCGACGTCTCTTTTCTGGGCGGGATATTTAACAATTGTATACTTGGCTTTGTATAGTTATTACTGCCTCCCCCGGAGTGAAGGTTCTTTTTTTTCTCTGATTTCATACGGTCTTTTGGATACATAAGGACGTTGAAAGGAACGGATGATTGCCCAGTCTCATTCTTCCTTTTCGACGGGTTCGTTTTTTCTCCCTTTTGTAAAGAACGAACTTCTGTTGCTTCTTTCCTGGCGGCTTGAGGAGCCGTTTCTTTCCCTGAATTACTCAGTCCGTTTTCCATAGCTTCATTGGAGTTATCTTTGGAAGTATCTTTCTTGGCAATCACCGGTTCGCTTTTGTGAAGAGAGGGTGTTTCCACTTCAGGTAAGCTGGAAGCTTGATCAAAAGCGGTGTGTTTTTTTCCTTTTTCCTCTTCTTGTTTGGAAACCTCTCCTTCTACCTTAGAGATGGAATTTTCTTCATCAAAATAAGAGCTTTCCACGCTCTCTTGCAGGATCTCCTCCTCGTGAACTTCTTGACCTGTTTGGTCTTCGGTCGCTTGCCAAGCAGAATCGTTGAACCCCTCTGCCTTTTTTGCACGTATTTGACTTACATTCTCCTTCTCTGATTCTTGGAAACTCTCTTTGTGAAAGCTTTCTTCTGGATCCTCCTCAAAATCCCTTTCAGAGGGGCGGACAATTCTTCCTTCCTCAAGGTTCCCTACATAAAAGCTTTCTACCTTTCTAGGCTCTGGCTTCTTTCTTTGAGCTCTGTTGAGCAATTCGGAGATGGCTGCGACCTCTTCTATTGAAGTAGCTGAAGAATTATATACCCTTCCTGTCTCCTCTTTTTTATTCTCAGAAAAAGACCCTTCTTCTTTTTCACTTAAAATGGAAGGGGAGGGTATACTTCTTTCAGAGGTTTGATAGGAGATTTTCCCCGATCTCTTTTTTAAGTAATCTTGATGGAGCGGAACCTTTTCATAGCCAAAAACCGGTGAAGGTATGCTTTGCGGCTCAAAGTTTGTTCCAGAAAACAGCGATTTATGCTGGGCACTGTCATTTTCTTCTTTTCTTTGTCCCTGTTTCCGTTTTTTTCGTTTCACCAATTTCATCATTCTTCATTTTGATATTTCTTTTCTGAAAAACCTCTTTTTCTGCAGGGCTGCGAAATGTATTGGTAGAGTTGGCATCCGCTCCCTTACTATTTGAAACTTTCCTGTCCTTCATAGGGGAAGGACCGTTATTCGTCTTTTGAGCAACCGGCTTTCGATTCCGGGGCGGATGGGTATCATCAACGTTCAATGGAAAACGAAAATTCCCTTTTTCAGGATACTGGTGAAGCATTTTTGCTCCTACTTCACCTTCAGAATGAACCCTTCCATAGGATCGTTCGGGCTTTTGTTCCTGCTTTGAAGAGGGAAATGTACTATCCTCTTCTCCGAAAAAAACTTCTGCATTTTTTTCATCATTTCTTGAAAGCTAAAAGGCACGTCTTTCATCACCCGTTTCTTTTTTCTATAGTTATTGTTAATCATATTCTTTTTTAACTTATTCCTTTTCCCTCACCCGCAGTGACAGAGGTACTCTTATTTTAACGAAGGACAAAAAAACCACTAGCCCCTGCCAATGGTTTTTTTGAAAACTCATACATAAGTCGTACCTTCATTTAACCGTGATACTGCTCTAGAAAATCCTCTCCAACCTTAAAGCGATCATCCAGCACCAAAATCCCCTTCTCGCGTGGTGCATCCGGAAGGACCAATTCTTTGGCAGAACAGATCATTCCTGTTGATTCCACACCTCTTAACTTTGCAGCTTTAATGTTCATTCCCGTTGGCATACAGGCTCCAACCATTGCAACAGGGACCTTTTGGCCTTCTTCAATGTTCGGTGCTCCGCACACAATCTGAAGCGTTTCTTCTCCAACGTCTACCTGGCAGACACTTAACTTATCAGCGTCAGGGTGTTTACTTTTTTCCTTCACATAACCTACTACAAAGTTAGATTCCTTTGGAGCTTCTATTGTTTCCTCAAAATCGTTGTGTTCCAGTGCTTTATTTATCGCTTCAAGCAATTCATCGGTTAGAGGAAGCATTCCCGTGCCATTAATGGATTTGATGTTAGAAATGTTAAATATATTAAAGCCCACTGTTTGACCGTTTCTTTTGTCAAATAAACGTGCTACATCTCCCTTACGCTCAACTAAACGTTCTTCTTTAGGGATTTCTTTTAGTGAAACAAGGAGCACGTCTCCTATTCCTGTGCCATTGTAAAAAATATTCATCTTCAAAAACTCCTTTTTATGCCGTATATTCAGTTATTAAGCCAAGGTATATTGTAACACATACTTACAGCTTATTTCCTACTCCTTAGGCTTCTTGCGGGCAAGGATGAAGATTGGCTCCAACCGACCTTTCTCATAAAGAAAAGGAAGTGCTGTAATAGGTACACGGCCTTCTCCAAAAAACTTAAAGGCCATCTGTCCAAGAACGTCATATCCTTGTTCATTTAGAATGTCAGCCACAATCAGAACGTCCTGGTGAGGGACTGCTACAGCCAAATCCCCTTCTGCGTCTCTCTCTAGTTTTTCTAAAAGCGCCTCATTCAGGATCTTGCTTGCATCATATCCATCATTAGAATTAATAAAATAAAAACGGTTTCCCGCCACCTGGTCTTCTTTAATATTGTAGGATAAGGCACGCAGGTTAAATTGTGCTGTTTCTTTGATTTCCTCAAAGCTCATTCCTTCCCGCTCCAATGTTACCTTGTCAAGCATCGTATAAGCTTCCCCCATGTCAAGAGCATAGTAAATTCTTGTTTCTGCTGTATGCTCTTCATATAAAAGCGGCTGCCCGTCTTTAGTTTCGGTAGGAAAGGAAGTGGAACGAATCACTGGATATATATAGGATTCTTTCCCTTTTAACGTAATGCTTTTGTTCATTGCTTCAAAGGAAGTGGTAATGTAATAGACAATTTCGTCTATTGCTTTTTCCTGCTTGTTTTCGTATTTTGCTAAGAGTTTGTTTAAGTCAAGGTCTACCCCTTTTTTAAGGGGGAGATATTCTACCCGGAGCACACTTTGCTCCTTATCAAAGCTGATCGACTTATCTTTTCCTCCTAGCCTTTTCTCTAAAACCTCTTTTAAATCATTTATATCTTTAATACTCAATCATCTCACCTCAATTGTCCGTATCCGTCTATCGGTTTATTTTAACATGTGTAAATTCCATTCCCAACTATTGTGACCCCAGCCTGTATCCAGTATGCCAGATGCCGGCTCACAAGAAGATTTGGCCATTGAGAAAGACTCTCCCAAAATCGGCTGCCGGAAAGCGGGGAGAGTCTTTTTGTTAAAGCTTTTCTATTGTACCTTTTATAAATTCAATAATTTGCTCTTCTGTTTTTCTTTTTTTATCTACAAAACGATGAACTTCTTTCCCACGATTAAAAGCAATAAAACTAGGGATACCATACACATCTTATTCCTGGCAGATTTCTATTAATTCATCACGAACGGCATGGTAAAAAGTAAAATCCCGATATTTCTCTTCAATACCTGGTAAGACAGGCTCAATCACTCTGCAGTCTGGACACCAATCAGCAGAAAACATAACAATTACTTTTTCTCCTTGTATCGCTTTTTCAAAATCACCTGCTGTAAGTAAAGCTTCCACCGTTATTGGCCCTCCTTCTTATCCTTGTTCGATTTTCATATCTCCTAGTTTAATCCAATTTTTCTTTCGCATCCACTCGGAAACAAGGAAACAAATAACGGCAGGCCCTGCAACATGCAGAAGAAGAACCGCTAACAGAACATCAACTGAAAACCCCATGACAGAAAAGGTCATGATCTGCCCAACAAGTCCGCTTGTCCCCATTCCAGCTCCAGCGGCATTATTCTCCATAAAAAAGACCATCGTTGAAAGCGGTGCAAGAACAGCTCCTGCTACAGTAGGAGGAATGAGGATGAGAGGGTTTTTTAACGCGTTGGGTGCCTGAAGCATAGAGGTGCCGATCCCTAGTGCAGCTAGCCCTGACATTCCATTTTCTCTGTAACTGCTTACAGCAAACCCAACCATTTGTGCTGCACATCCTACTGTAGCAGCCCCCGCTGCCAGACCTTCAAGCTCCAGCATAATGGCTATAGCAGCACTTGAAATAGGAGCTGTTAAGGCAAGTCCCATTAAACTGGCTACAAGAATACCCATTACAAAGGCTGTTGTTCTGTTGCCCACATGATTAACTGGCCGAACTGAACTAATCCTGAATTAATCACCGGTCCGAGCCAATTCGCAACCGTAAACCCAGTTAAAATGGTCACAAAGGGTGTAACAATGATATCCACTCTCGTTTCTTTGGAGACAAGCTTTCCTATTTCTGTTGACAATAGTGCAGCGAAAAAAGCTCCAGCAGGCCCGCCCAGTTCTGCTCCCGCGGCACCGCTCACAATAGCCGCAAATAAAACCAGACGAGGAGCATTTAATCCATAGGCCACGGCTGCACCGATAGCCGGTCCCATTAATCCCATGGCCAGTGTGCCCATATCCTCAAAAAAAGGACCAATAGGATAGTTTCCTAACTGCTCCCCTAACGTTCTCATAATTAAACCTATGATTAAGGAGGAAAAAAGCCCCAAAGCCATGAAACTCAGTGCAGTCACCCCATATGTCTTTACAGATAACTTTACACCTTTACGTAAAAAAAGTCCTTCATGCCTTTCCTCTCCCTTTATTGTAAATGTGACAATTTATGTGCCTGATTATTATCATACTTGTTTGCAAATACCTTTACAAGAATATTATAGTTAAATGGAATCAGAAAAATACAAAAAATGAGGAGGAACCACTTTTGGAACTTAATGTATACTTAGCAGGACAAATCCATGATAACTGGCGGGAAGAATTTCGAAAGGCTGCCAGTGAATGGGAGCTTCCTTTACAATTTTTTGGCCCTATGGAAAATCATGACCGCTCCGATAATATTGGAGAAGAAATTCTAGGTGAACAGCCAGACAACATCTTTAAGGATGAAGCTGCATCAGCATTTAATAATCTCCGTACTCAAATCCTGCTGCAAAAAGCAGATGTGGTGATCGCGCTGTTCGGAGAGAAGTACAAACAATGGAACACAGCTATGGACGCTGCTACAGCCATTTCTTTAAATAAGCCATTAATTATCGTAAGACCAAAAGAGCTTCATCACCCTGTAAAGGAGCTTGCAAACAAAGCAAATGTTGTAGTTGAAACGAAAGAACAAGCCTTAAAAGCTCTTTCCTACGTTTTTGAAGCCAATTAAAAAGTACTTAGCTTCTCTACGCTTTATCGGAAGGCAAGTGGCAGCTCTGATCAAGCTGCCCTTCATTTTGTATTCACGATGCCTGTTATGGCACCGGGCAACATATCAGCTTCCTCGTGAGCAATGACTGCTCACAGAGGGAGCTGGTAGTGTTTATCTCCCCCTCTGGTCACCTTCCAGTTCCGCTTTTTGATACAACCATTGCCCATACAGGAGTCTGATAACATGGGAAAATAATTCATTTCTATGTACGAACCCAGCTGTCAAAAGACCTGCAGCTCCCTCGCTTTGATGTACATTTTTTCTTCCTGTAATCTTTTCTATTATATCTTTTAATTCAAGGCCCGCCTCTATATCTTCCTCAGCATTTTCCGGTAGTAAAATTCTTGCCCCGGAGGCTGTTACAATTCTCCCCTCCTGGTCCGCAAGTGCTCCCCAATTACACAAAAACAAGCCGTCTTCCATTTTTGTGACCCCTCCTTCAAGGCCAATTCCTATCACTATATCTTTATTTTGCTTAATACAGTAAATCGCCCTGTTTACTGCCCCCTCTTTTGTTTCTTCGTCAGTTAACGGCTGGTCTCTGACTTGAGATGGTGCGTTTATTCCTTGAATCTCAATCTTGCACTCTTGAAGAGCGTCTTCCACAGCTTTTAATTTCGCATTATTCGTTGAACCGACTCCTATTAGCATAATCCTCCACCTCACACATTAATCGTGATTAACAAACTCCATGTACTAAAAGTATAGACTAACTTTAAACAAATAATTTAGTTGATTGTTCAGTTATACACTCGCTTGCAGCGGGCAAGGCTTCAGCTAATCGGGGGAAATCACCCCGATGGATCTTCAGCACTTGCTTTTCCCGCTAGCGTCTCGTGTTATTTGATCAAGGAAAAACAATCCGGTTTATCAGTACATACAGAGAGCCCTCTAATATACACAAGAGGTACTTGCTTATTCGTAATAGTGTTTCTAGTTAACGGATTTCCGCACTTGTGCCTTTAGGTAAAAGAGTCCGTCTGTAGCACATGAAAAGTGTAAATTGTTTTTCTAGTGGATTAGTTATCTTAATCACACTTTATTTATCTGAATAATCGATTTATTAATTTAAAAAAGGCTGTTGAGATGAATTTCTCAACAGCCCTAGAATCCCTGTAAAGGGATTCTGAGTTTACGGCTTCAACACTACTTTAATGTTGCCGTCTTCTTTTTTGTCAAAAATCTTGTAAGCTTCGGGAGCTTCATCAATGGACATTCGGTGAGTGATAATATCCGTTGGATCAAACTCACGATTTTCAACCATTTCATATAGCTTAGGCATCATATGAACGACTGGTGCCTGCCCCATTTTAAGCGACACGTTTCGTCCAAATAAATCCCCTAGAGGAAAATCGTTAGCTGCCGAAGCATATACACCTGTTAATTGAATCAAACCAAACTTCCTGACAGCCTGAGAAGCTGTCACAATTGGACTTATTGTACCAGCCTGGTTATCAGCATCAGAACCGAACTCCTCTTCTGGGTGAACGGTTCCGTCCATCCCTACACAATCCACCACTACATCTGCACCGCCTTTTGTTTCTTCATGAAGCAGTGCTCCTATTTCCTTTGTTTCCTTCATATTGTAAACTTCCACATTGTTTGTTCTTCTTGCGTGCTCTAGTCTGTGCGGCACATGATCCACTGCAATTACCCTTTCTGCACCTTTTATCCAGGCCAGCTTTTGAGTCATGAGTCCAATAGGACCGCAGCCCAGCACAAGGACAGTATCACCTTTTTTAACCTTTTCCACGCTCCACCAGGAAGTCGGAATTACATCGGATAAAAATAAGACACTTTCATCATCCAGCTCACTGCTTTCTGGAACTTTAAAAGAGGTCTGGTCTGCATAAGGCACTCTTAAAAACTCAGCCTGTCCGCCAGGATAGTTTCCGAATTGCTTAGAGTATCCAAAAAGGCCGCCATTATCCGCATGAGGGTTTGCTTCATCACATTGACTTTCCATCTGGTGCTCACAATAAAAGCAAGTTCCGCAGCTCACGTTAAATGGAATAACAACTCGGTCACCTTTTTTCAAGTTCTTTACTTCCGGACCAACTTCCTCCACGATCCCCATTGGCTCGTGCCCTATAATGTAATCTTCTTCCAAAGGAATCCCATTCTTATAAAGATGTAAATCTGATCCGCAGATCCCTGATGCCGTTATCCTAATAACCATGTCGTCACCTGTTTGTATTTTAGGATCTTCCATTTCCTTTACTTGAATATCATCGAGCCCTTGATAAGTAACTGCTTTCAAAGTTTACACACCCTTCCCTAAAGATTAGTTATCTCTTTACCGATTTATTCAAAGGTTAAACGTATGAAGCATAAGCCTTATGGTTTTTCTTAAAACTCATCAAGGGCTTTTCCAAAAGGCTCTGTCACCAAGAAGCCGTGTTATTAGATAACTGACCCATCAATAAAAGACCGCACCTTTAGGAGCGGTCTTTTTGGGAAGAAACTATATTATACCTGGCTGCGGATCTGTTCCAAGGCATTCTTGTCGGTTGTTCGCACAAGCTTGGTAATGAGTTCTTTAGCAGCGGCATAATCATCGATATGAAGAATTGATGCTGCTGTATGAATATATCGAGAGCATACTCCTATTACGGCTGATGGAACACCATCATTAGACATATGGACTCTTCCTGCATCTGTACCTCCTTGAGAGATAAAGAACTGATAATTGATATTGTTGCTTTCGGCCGTATCAAGAACAAACTCTCTCATGCCTCGGTGAGTAATCATTGTACGGTCATAAATTCTTACTAACGCTCCTTTACCCAAATGACCAAAGGCTTGCTTTCCGCCTGTAGCATCATTTGCAGGACTGGCGTCAAGAGCATAGAAAATGTCTGGCTTTATCATTTGCGCAGCGACTGCCGCCCCACGAAGCCCCACTTCTTCCTGTACCGTAGAGCCGGAATATAGAGTATTAGGAATGACTTCATCTTTCAGCTCTTTTAAAAGTTCAATTGACAGCCCAACGCCGTACCGATTATCCCACGATTTTGCAAGGATTTTCTTTTCATTGGCCATAGGAGTAAAAGGACAGACAGGCACAACTTGCTGACCAGGCTTAATACCGATGCTTTCTGCATCTTTTTATTATCTGCACCAATATCTATGTACATTTTTTTGATGTCCATCGGTTTTTTACGCTGTGCCTCTTCTAACAGATGAGGCGGCGTTGACCCTATTACTCCTATAACAGGCCCTTGTTCCGTAATAATTTCAACACGCTGCGCTAAAAGAACCTGGCTCCACCACCCTCCAAGGGTCTGGAAACGAATAAGTCCTTTCTCACTAATAGAAGTAACCATAAAGCCCACTTCGTCCATGTGACCTGCCACCATGACTTTTGGGTCTTCCTCTTTTCCTTTCTTTACCCCAAAGATTCCTCCGAGGCGATCCTGAACAATATCATCACTATATTTTTCAAGTTCTTGTCGAACGTATTTCCGTACTTCATGTTCAAACCCAGGGGCTCCAGGTAATTCAGTTAATGTCTTAAACATTTCACGAGTTTCTTGATTCATAATAAGCTCCCTTCATCTAAATATTCTTTTACCATTTTACAGAAATAATAGTTTTTTATCTACTTTCCTTCCTGCTCTTCAACAACACAGGAAAAAAAAGGAATAGTAATAAAGCATTTAATTGGAAATTTAATAGATGTGAGTTATACTTGAAATTACTTGATAAGAAAGGGTGGGAAAGCATGAAAATCAGAGATATTCTTATTGGTGTAGGACTTGGCTTTTTAGCAGGCTACCTGCTGAAAGACAAAATTGGCGGGGAACATATTTCTCCTGAAAAAGCGCTTAAAGTAGTTAAACAAAACGTGCAGGACCACATCCCGGTTAACGGATCATGGATCCATATGACTCCCGAAAAATACAATAAAGATAACCTCGTTTATAAAGTCTATCGCGGCGGAATATCCAGCACTGAACAGGATGAAACAAAGCAAATGGATTTTGTGGTAGATGCAAAAACAGGAACCATTCTTGAGTTATCTTCATAATTATTATTGAGAGTGTCACCAAAAGCCGACTTTTGGCGATACTCTCTTTTTGCTTACTATTTCGTAAGTTACCCACAGGCAATAGAAAAAGGTGTCTCTTCCGGTCACTAATCAGTATGACCTTATGGAGACACCTTTTTCTTTATCATTTAGTTACTGGTTTTTTCCAGAATCCGACTAACAGAGCAGTTACTACAGCTCCAATGACGATGGCTAATAAATAAGCAAGGGGACTTCCTTGAATTGTCGGGATAACAAAGATCCCGCCATGAGGGGCCGGCAGCCCGGCATTAAAGAACATGGCCAGTCCTCCAGCTGTTGCTGAACCGATCACGATCGAAGGAATCACTCGTCCTGGATCAGCAGCTGCAAAAGGAATCGCCCCTTCAGTTATAAAGAAGGACCCAAGGAAATAGTTACTTACCCCGGCATTTCTTTCATCTTTTGTGAACTTGCTTTTAAAGAAAGTAGTTGCTAAGGCAAGTCCAAGAGGAGGAACCATACCGCCAGCCATAATTGCTGCATGGGGACCGAAATTTCCGGCTTCAATCATTGCAATTCCGAACGTGAAGGCTGCTTTATTAATTGGCCCGCCCATGTCTACAGCCATCATTCCTCCAAGGATAATACCAAGAAGAACGATGTTTCCTGTACCCATGCCGCCAAGCCAGCCTTCTAAGAACGTATTAAAAGCACTGATCGGCCCTATAATCACAAAATACATGAGAATACCAACAACAAAAAATGCTAATCAATGGGTAAAAAAGAATGGTTTTAATTCCATCAAAGACTTTTGGAAGATTAGCCAAAAGTCGTTTAACGCCGATGACGACATAACCTGCTAAGAAACCTGCAATTAAACCGCCTAAAAACCCTGCATCTCCTGTTGTTGCCATAAAACCGCCTATCATACCAGGAGCAAACCCCGGGCGATCAGCAATACTCATGGCAATAAAACCAGCAAGAACCGCCACCATAAGTCCAAAGGCATGCTCCCCGCCTATAGACATTAAGGCTGCAGCAAAAGGATTGTAGTCAGGATGGGCAGGGTCTGCTGATTCAATTCCAAAGAAGAAGGATATTGCAATTAAAATACCACCGCCGATAACAAAAGGAAGCATGTTGGAAACACCGTTCATAAGATGCTTGTATATGCCTCGTCCAAACCCTCCTCGAGTCTGTTCCCCTTCCTCAGACTTTGCTCCTTCGCCGCTCCCTTTATAAATAGGAGCCTCTCCTTTGACAGCTTTTTCAAGGAGGTCCTGTGGTTTACGGATTCCATCGGTCACTCCTGTTTGAATGACCGGCTTGCCGCTGAAACGCTCCATCTCAATTTTCGTGTCAGCTGCTACAATAATCGCGTCAGCTTCCTCGATTTCCTGAGAGGTTAATTTGTTTTTCACTCCGCCTGATCCAGCCGTTTCTACTTTAATCGAA
Organism: Thalassobacillus sp. C254; assembly: GCF_001310615.1. Taxonomy (NCBI): domain Bacteria; kingdom Bacillati; phylum Bacillota; class Bacilli; order Caryophanales; family Bacillaceae; genus Thalassobacillus; species Thalassobacillus sp. C254. The sequence continues at coordinate 29,229 of NZ_BAXQ01000034.1, forward strand.
ATACCCAATTCTTTTGCTTTATCTTTCAAGGCATCAGCTGCCATATACGTGTGGGCTATCCCTGTAGGGCAGCCCGTAACCGCAAGAATCCTTTTTCCAGACTCTTCTTTAGGCGCACTTGTTTCCTCTTCTTCTTCTCCACCAAGCTTTTCTTTTTCTTTTTCATCAATGGCAATCAGAATCTCTTCTTTTGTTGAAGCTCCAACAGGATGGCACGGAAATCCTGGTCCATCAGCAGGGTGGACAAACGTGATAACGTTTCTAAATGTGTTTGATTTGCCCCTTCACTGGCAGCAATCATAAAGAATAAATGAGCAGGCTGGCCGTCCAAAGAATCGTAATCCAGTCCGCTTTGAGAACGCCCAAAAGCAATGGCCGGTGTTTTTACAGCACTTGTTTTGGCATGGGGAATGGCTACTCCTTCACCTATTCCTGTGCTGCTCTGTTCTTCACGGGCGACGATGGCCTCTTTA
>NZ_BAXQ01000035.1:0-28957 GCF_001310615.1 Thalassobacillus sp. C254
GCTGCAGTAGGAAAGATATATTACAGTAGGATGAGGTGCCAGGCACCGATGGGAGGATGTAACAAAAAACGCGTGGCCCCGCCCGCTGCAGTAGGAAAGATATATTACAGCCAAGAAGGGTGCCAGGCACCGCCGGGAGGATGTAACAAAAACGCGTGAATTCGCCCGCTGCAGTAGGAAAGATATATTACAGCGGGATGAGGTGCCGGGCACCCCTCCCAAAGAGGCACCCCTAAAAAAGCTGCAAAAATATATAAAAAAGCTGTTTACTCTTCTGCAAAACGGGTATTAAAAAAGTGACTCCCGATTGGAAGCCACTTTGCTTGTTATAGTAATTAGTTTACACGGCCAGCGCCAAGATATCTTTGGCTCCAGTAGCTGTTGCTCATGCTGGTAGTTGTTACACCAGTAGAAGCACCGGAATGGATGAACTGTCCGTTACCAAGGTAGATACCAGCGTGGGAAGGACCAGTACGAGTTTCAAAGAATACTAGATCTCCACGTTGTGGGTTGGATACGCGAGTGGTAGAGTTCCACATTTGGGCTACTGTTCTTGGTAAAGATACACCATGTTGGTTAAAAGAATATTGAATGAAACCACTGCAGTCAAAACCGCTTGGAGAAGTTCCTCCCCATACATAACGAGTACCAGTTTGAGCTTGTGCAGTACGGATTACATTTTCATAGCTTGCAGATACACCAGCTACTTGTGAAGATGAGCTGCTGGAGCTTGAAGAACTGCTGCTAGAAGAGCTGGTTGCGTTTGAAGAAGAACCAGATCCGCCTAGTGCACGGAACGTTTGTGGTCCGGCAATTCCGTCAGCTGTGATACCAGCAGAACGTTGGAAGCTTCTTACAGCCTGTTCAGTACGTGGGCCAAAAGTAGAACCAGTAGAACCGGAGAAATGTCCGCGCTCTTTCAATTCAATTTGTAGAGCAGCTACAGAGCTGTTTACCGCACCGCGGCGAAGTGTACCGTTGCTTTGGATCGTACCAATCTGTCGCTTGAAGAAACATTAGAGCTGCTGGAGCTTGAAGAACTGTTGCTAGAGCTTGAAGAAGAGCTGCTGCCGTTTACTCCAAGTGCTCCGAATGTTTGTGGTCCAGCAATGCCGTCAACTGTTATACCAGCAGAACGTTGGAAGTCTCTAACTGCTTGACGAGTAATTGGTCCAAAGTAGTTTGTTGTTGTATGGAAGTTGAAGTATCCTTCGTCTTTCAATGCTTGTTGTAGTTCTTGAACGTCACTGTTGTTCATGCCTGAACGTAGTGTTTGATCTCCTAAAGCTGCGTCGGCAACCGATACGGTACCAACCATTAAACATGTTGCAAATACTGTCGAAATCATAAATTTTTTCATAATGTGTCTTCCCTGCTTTATAACTCAGTTTATGTATAGGATTACTCCACTATTAATCCGTAACCTTGTTACAAACCAGGAATTCCCTCCTCTTATTTTCAAAGTTTTTTAGTTTTTAAGTTTAAGTTTCACGTTAAGTGATCTTGTATATATAGGTCTTTAGGTATGTTTGCTATGTATAAGACTAGAATTATATTCCTACATTTCCTGTTCACGTTACTTATCTTATCCCGAACCCTCGTCTATGGCAATGCTTGCTTGCTATTTGTAAAACAACTGTAATGTTTGTAAAACAAAGAAACATAGTAGCTTAATTTGTAATATAATGTAGAAAGGTAGAAATTTATCAAACAGACTTACCAATCATGCTCATAATTTGAATGTTATCGTTTTAAAATATAAGCACTGTTTTTTCTATATAGTTTCTTCCATAATATAACGAGCCGTCGGGCTCGTATTTAATTTGGTGTTTTGAAACAAAATATACATTGAAACCTTATTTATAAAGTAATATAATTCATTTGTTAAATAACAGAATCGGGAGTAATTAAATGTTTATTCTGAAAAAGTACTTCCGGGATATTAAAGAATCGAAAGATCTAATTTGGTATCTTACAATCTCGGATTTCAAATCACAAAGTGCTCGTACGTATATAGGGTTTATATGGTGGATTCTTGACCCGATCCTATATATGATGATTTTTTACTTCTTAGTTCAAGTCATTTTGCAGCGAGGTGGAGAAGACTATGCTGTATTCTTGTTTGTCGGCTTAATTCCATTAAAATGGACCATGGCCTGTTTAGTCGACTCAACTACGGCTATTTCTTCAAAAGTCAGGATACTTCAACAAATTTACGTACCTAAAATCGTGTTTATTACCGTGCGGCTATGCACCAATACATTAAAATTTTTAGTAAGCTCAGTCATGATGTTTTTGTTCTTGTTAGTGTATGGAGTAGATGTGACGACATTGGCATTTTACTACTTCCTCATAGCCTTCATACAGATGCTTCTCTTGCTGGGATTCATGATGATTTTAGCGCACGTAGGCGTGTTTTTTAGAGATATTAAAAACATGATGCAGTATATTACTCGGACATTATTTTACCTTTCTCCTGTTCTTTACACGCTGGACAGGGTTCCTGAGAACGTCATGCCGTTTCTCTATGTAAATCCGCTCACAACGTTTATTGTTTCGTACCGAAATGTCTTTTTATATGAAGAGCTTCCAATGTTTAGTTTCATGCTCATGTGGCTGGGTGTTGCGATCATCCTTATATACATAGGTGGGAAAATCCTGCACCGCTTTGAAAATCAATATGCTAAGGTGATTTAATGGCAAATAAAAAAGTAATAGACCTGAAAGATATATGGATTTCTTACCCTGAATCGTCTAATTTTTCCATGAAAAATCTACTTCGTCTCCGAAAGGACGAAGTATTTTGGGCGGTAAAAGGACTTAATTTTGAAATATACAAAGGAGAAGTGCTGGGAATCATCGGCCGGAACGGCTCTGGGAAAAGCACCCTTCTCAAACTACTGAGCGGTCTTATTCTCCCGACAAGGTGAATATAAAGTATACGGAAAAAGGCCTGTTCTACTCACGTTAGGAGCAGGCTTTGATGCAGAGTTGTCAGGAATAGACAACATCTACTTAAATGCCTTATACCTTGGCCATAAGAAAAAAGACGTAGACAGGGACCTTGAGAAAATCATTGAGTATTCAGAGCTGGGCGATTTTGTCTACAAGCCTGTACGCACATATTCTTCCGGAATGAAGGCAAGACTTGCTTTCTCTATTGCCGTCACACTGGATCCGGAGGTTCTTCTTATCGACGAAGTACTAGGAGTAGGAGACCAGCAGTTTAAGGATAAGTCCAAAGCAACCATTATGGATAAGATCCAGCAAAAACGGACGGTAATTATGGTAACCCACTCAGCAAATCTGGTAAAAGACATTTGTGACCGCGTCGTTTGGATTCATAAAGGAGAACAAATGGAAGTCGGACCTCCTGAAGAAGTCGTGCCAAAATATCTTGAATTCATGAAAGGGAACAAAAAATGAACGTCTTAATGCTTCTATTTAAGGATCTTCATAATGATGCCAGAGTGGTAAGAGAAGCAAATGCCCTTGCTAAAAAAGGATACATGGTTCACATTGCCTGCTTACAGGAGTATGACCATGAACCCAAGGAAGAGCTTCACGAAAATGTGTACGTGAACCGAATTCCGATTTTAAGCAAAAAGGCCAAAAAGTCACTAGGAGGGTACAAGCCCTCCCAAACAAGAAAAAAGACTTCCCTTGCCTTTAAAATAATTAGAAGCCCTTATATAAAGCTGGCAAAAGATTTCACGGGTTACGGTGAATTTTACCGGAAAATCCTGAAGTCCTATAACCAGATGAACTTTAAGGTTGTACATTGTCATGACCTTAATACCCTGCCAACGGGGTATTATCTGTCAAGGAAGTTTCAGGCAAAGCTCATCTTTGATGCACATGAGTTATTTAACGAAATGTCAGGAAGAAACGAACTCGACCGGACCATAGGATACAAACTTGAGGGATATTTCCTGCCAAAAGCAGATCAAGTAATTACAGTAAACCCTTTTATGGAAGAGGAAATGAAAAAGAAATACGGAAACTTTCCTTCGACCATCCTCCAAAACACACCAGAAGATATAGTCGAAGAGGAAGGGCGTACAGTTCCAGACTTACGGTCCCTCTACGGTTTGTCTAAAAATGATATTCTCCTTATTTATCAGGGAGGCCTAAGTCAGCAAAGAGGACTGGATCTATGCATTGAAGCACTGAGAGACCTTCCAAACGAGTATAAGATGGTGTACATCGGTGACGGTCCCCTTAAAGAAAGCCTTAAGGCAAAAGCCGAGGAAGAAAAGGTAAGCGATCGCTTCTTTCTCCATGAAAAAGTACCAGCAAAAGACTTGCTTCTGTATACGAAGCAGGCTGATGTTGGATTAGTGATGTATGAGAATCTCTCCAAAAATAATTACTATTCCACTCCGAATAAGATTTTTGAATACATGCTTGCCGGTATTCCAGCTGTCGCTTCAAACCACCCAGGGAAGAGTTACATTGTAACCGAGGAAGGAACTGGAGTGTGCACCAGTGAGGACGCTCACAGTATTGCTGAAGCGGTCATGAATATAATGGAAGATTATGAGCATTATAAATCTACATGTTTACGTAAAAAGTCTCGTTTCACGTGGGAAGTCGAACAGGATAAACTGGTTTCTCTCTATAAAACGCTGACAAAATAGGATAAAATACGCAAAAATACACACTTGACAGAGTTTGGTGCTTGAATTGAACAGGTAATTGCAATAAAATTCAAAGATAGAGGATTTTTATGTCTCGACATATTTCATGGAATTAAGCGAAATATGTCAAAGGTGGTTATTGGGATGAAAGTATGTGTAATGGGGCTCGGATATATAGGATTGCCAACCGCAGTGATGTTTGCAAGCTGTGGTTTTCGTGTGCATGGGGTGGATATTAACCAGGAAGTCATCAATTCCTTGTCCCTAAAGAAGCCGCACATTGAAGAGCCAGGGCTGGAGGAAACGCTTGGTCATGTTATTGAAGAAGGAAATCTTTCTTTTTCAAAAGAGCCAGAAGAGGCTGATGCCTTTATCATTGCTGTTCCTACTCCTATTACAAAAGAAAAGAAAGCAAACATAGATTATGTAAGAAATGCTATGGAAATGATTGTTCCTGCGTGAAGGAAGGGGATTTAATCATATTAGAATCCACCGTGCCTCCGGGGACAGTGGAAAAGGTAATGATACAGGAACTTCAAAAAACAGGACTTAAAGTAGGAGAAGAAGTATTTGTTTCTCATTCACCAGAAAGGGTCCTGCCTGGAAAATTGTTTGAAGAGCTGGTCTCCAATGACCGCATTGTTGGAGGCATTAATCAGGAATCAGCTGACAGGACGGCAACCCTTTACAAGCACTTTGTTAAAGGGACCATTCACATTACAGATGCCAAGACGGCGGAAATGGTAAAATTAATGGAAAATACGTACCGGGATGTAAACATTGCTTTGGCCAATGAGCTTGCCCAGATCTCCGATCAATTAGGCTGCGATGTGTGGGAAGCGATCAGGCTGGCAAACTTCCACCCGCGAGTGAACATTCATCAGCCGGGTCCCGGTGTCGGCGGTCACTGTATCGCAGTGGATCCCTGGTTCTTGCATGAAGCCTCTCCTGACAAAGCCAAACTGATTGAAACGGCAAGAAGGATCAACGATGAAACTCCTATGTATGTCGGGGGGCTGATTGAACAAATAACAGAATTTATCACAAAGCCGAAGGTTGCTCTTCTTGGCCTTGCTACAAAGGGAATATAGGGGACATGAGAGAAAGCCCTTCGTTAAAGGTGATATCGTATTTAAAGAAGCTTAATGTAGAGTACACCATCTACGATCCTTACGTAGAATCGAAGATGGAAGAGCAGGTATCTACAGTGGAGGAAGCTGTTAATGGGGCAGATTGTATAATCATGTTAACAGAGCATTCAGCCTTTAAGGAGCTTGACTACAAGAAGCTTTATGACTTAATGAACAATCATAATATTATAGATACAAAAAACGTGCTTGATGAGAAACTTCTATGTAATATTGGTTTTCAATATAAAAAGGTAGGAAAAGGTGCTTCACAGGTTCCTTACTTATTTTCCTAAGAAAGAAGGGTGTAAGATTAATGTCTAATACATTAATGGAAAAAATCTCAAATAAGAACGCTACTGTCGGGGTGGTGGGCCTTGGTTATGTCGGTCTTCCATTAGCAGTTGAAGTTGCCAAGCAAGGTTCAATGTATATGGTTTTGACGTTTCTGAGGAAAAAGTAAACCAGTTGAAGGACGGGAATTCATATGTGATGGATGTGTCTGACAGCACATTACAAGACATCATTGATGGAAGCTTTGTACCAACTACAGATTTTTCAAATATCAAGCATTGTGATGCGATCAGCATTTGTGTACCAACACCGTTAAACAAAACAAAAGACCCGGATGTATCCTTTATTAATGCTGTAGTACAAGAACTCATTCAATATATGACGAAGGATACTGTGGTCATTCTTGAAAGCACAACCTACCCGGGAACGACAGAAGAACTCATTAAAAATGTCATTGAGGAAGAAACTGATTATAAGGTCGGAGAAGATGTATTTTTATGTTTCTCTCCAGAACGTGTAGACCCAGGAAACCCTCAATTTAATACAAAAAATACACCAAAGGTTATCGGTGGTGTAACACCTACCTGCCTGGAAATTGGTTTAAGACTATACAATTCCTTCCTGGAGAACCTTGTTCCAGTTAGTTCCACAAGTGTCGCTGAAATGGTTAAGCTTCTTGAAAACACATTTAGAAGTGTAAATATCGGTCTTGTTAACGAGTTAACAGTAATGTGTGACCGTATGGATATTAATGTATGGGAGGTTATTGACGCAGCAGCAACGAAACCATTTGGTTACATGCCTTTCTATCCGGGACCTGGAATTGGCGGACACTGCATTCCTTTAGATCCTATGTATCTTTCCTGGAAAGCGAAAATGTTTAACTTCTATAACCGCTTTATTGAACTGGCAAGCGACGTCAATGGAAACATGCCAAGATACGTGCTTCAGCAAGTAAGTGATCTTCTAAATGAAAACGAGAAGCCAATTAAGAACTCCAATGTGTTAATTGTAGGGCTGGCTTATAAAAAGGATATAGATGATCTTAGAGAATCACCAGCCGTTGAGCTCTTCCGTTTGTTAGAAGATAAAGGTGCAAATGTTACCTACCACGATCCTTATGTGAAATCGTTCAAAAACCGTGGTGAGGTACTCGAGCCAGTTTCCCTAGACGAAAATACCGTCTCTAACTCTGATATCGTCGTGATTGCAACAAATCATACTGACGTTGATTACCAAATGGTGATTGATAACGCCCAAATTGTTTATGATACACGCAATGTAACGAAAAAGTATAATACTGGAAGCAATGTTGTATTGCTTGGTGGTTCTAAGCATGATGAAGAAGTAAGACTGCTGGAACAGAAATTCGGCTTAACCCCAAAATGATAGGAGTCTAAACAATGTCAGGGAATAATGAATTGAACAACTATTACAATGAAATGGAATTTTGGAGAACATACACCCAGTATTCCGCAAATAAAGCAGCGGGCAAACAAGTGCTCATTATAGGCTCACAAGAGCCCTTGCCTGATCTTCTTTCCTTGCTTGAACAGAAAGGCTGCTCAACTACTGTCCTGCTAGATTCAGAAATAGAGCCTCCCGTTCAGGCGATTAGTGAAGGACAAGTTCAATTCGTCTACGACCTTAGTGAAATCGATCAAAGTCTCTCATTTACTGATGTTATTGTATACTCCAAAATAACCCGGCAACAAAGCCTAGCCGGGTTATTTACTCTCATTTCTCCTTTTCTTAAGGAACAGACAAAGCTTGTCTATTACTATGATTTCTTAACAGAAGATGATGAGGCAACAATCTCTGAACTTAAAGATTTATCCCTCGAACAGAAGCTTTCTATTATAGATACAAAGATTCTGGAGAAGTATGTATTTTTTACAAGCGAAGTAAATCCATACATAAAAGTCAGTGAAGAGCCTGAAGAAACAGAGGTTGGCAAGTGGCTAAGGGTTACTCAGGATATTCTTTCCCATGTGAAAGAAAAATATCAGGATGTAGAGAAAGCTGAAGGATCTGAGAGTAATGTTGATCGTTTTATTGAAGCCGAGACGTTGAAAAAGATGGTAAGCTATCGTCTTCAAATGAAAGAACTTGAAGGAATGGTGTCTCATCTTGAGCGCCAGATCGGAAAAGAAAAGCAAAAACAAAAGAAATTAAAGAACTTATTAGATAAATCTAATAAAGTCCTTGCCGTACATAAAGAAAATGCATCAGCAAGGTACAGAATCGGCGACGCCATAATTAATTCTATGCGATCTCCCAGGAAGATGCTTGGCTTGCCTCGTACGTTGTATCGTATTTATAAGCAGACAAAAAACGGAGAGATCGTTCCTCGAAATGCTTCTTCCCAGCAGCAGAAGCAAGAAAAGGTGCAGCCGATTTCAGAAACAAAAGAAACGATTGTATTTGTACCAACAAATGGAGCAGGTCTTGGCCACTTAACGAGACTCTTGGCCATTGCCAGACGAGTGAAGAAGCTGGATCCCAATAAAGAGATCGTTTTCCATACAACAAGCTCGGCGATGCACTTAATCCTTCAGGAAGGATTTTTGGGATATCATTTACCGTCCAAGATGCTCTTCCCGAAAGAAATGACTGCGAAGCAATGGAATCAAATGCTGCACAACCATTTAAATGATGTCATTGATCTGCATCAGCCAGAAATGATTGTGTTTGACGGGGCATTTCCCTACGCCGGCTTAGTATCCTCCATGAGAAAAGATGAGGGGATCAAAAAGTACTGGGTAAAACGAGGTCAGCATAAGGAAGGCACAGCTGAGCTTGTTTCTGAGAAAGAAAAGTACTTTGACCGAATTCTTGTGCCAGGAGAAGCGGGAGCAAGCGGCAACATGGAAACACAGGATAAAGTGGTCCACAGTGAACCCGTTATCTATTTGGATAAGGAAGAGCTTGTCGGAAGAGAAATTGTACGGAAAAAGTGGAACATCCCCGAAGGTGCAAAGCTTGTTTACGTACAGCTAGGCGCGGGGAATATAAATGACATTAATTCCACGATTTCTATTTTGCTAAGAGAACTGACAAGCCGGGAAAATGTCTATGTGGTCGTAGGTGAATCTATTATTGGAACACGGATTGCCGTAGATATGGAAAGAGTCATGACAATTAGGGATTATCCTAACTCCATGTATTTTGGAGCGTTTGACCTGGCTATTTCAGCTACCGGTTATAATACGTTCCATGAGCTTATGTACTTTGGTGTGCCGTCTATCTTCTTGCCTAATGAGAATACGAAAACAGATGACCAGGTGGCCAGAGCAAATATTGCAGGCGACGCAGGGGCTGCGATCGTATTACGTGACCCGGGTGAAGATGATTTCAAAGAGGCCATTGACCGCGCGTTAGACCCAGAGGTTAACGAACAAATGAGAGAAAGCACGAAAAAGCTTGTTCAAATTAACGGTGCAGACCAAATTGCAAGAAAAATCGTGGAAAGCTAGCTTTTACGATGGTAAAGTGAAGAAAAAGGCATAGGTAAGGAGGCTCTCTTTTGCCAAAAAAGAAGATATTAGTATCCATTGCTTTTAATAACTGGGGATTACAGGATAAGGAAGAGAAAAGGCTGACAAAAGAGTGGATTGATTACCGGATGGAAGTATTCCAGACATTCACTTTAAAGAGCTTAAAGAACCAGACCAACCAGGACTTTATTACGTTTGTACAGTACGATCAAAGGTCAGAAGAACTTGTGCAGGATGCGTTAAACCAGTATGAAGAACTACCTGAAAACGTAAAGTTTGTTAAGAAATCAGCGTTCAACACGCTTGTAAACAAAGAAGTGGAAGGGCATGATTATTTCTATTTGGTACGAATTGATTCTGATGACATGTATCATAAGGATCATATTGAGTATTTGCACCAGCATGACCCTACAAATAGCGACACAGTAGTGATTACTAATAAAGTCGGCTATATTTATGACGCTCCTCAAGACAGGCTGGCTACAATTGATCTGCCGTCACCGCCATTTTATACAATTATTTATGATGCAAACGAGTACCTTGAAGGTAAAAGAATTAAGCTTAAGGGTCATTTATCTGTCCAAGAGCTTCCTCACGAGGAAATTACCGATAGAAGGTACTTAGTCATTATTCACCAAAGTAATACATCAACAAGTTTTGAAAATGGCTATGCGAAACAAGAAATTGAGGATACAGCTGAAAAAGAAGAAATTCTTGAGTGGTTTTTGGGAAGAAGAAAGTAAGCTGGATGGATAAACTGAAATCCAAGCTTTTTAAAAGATAGTTCATAATTTGTAAGAATTAACAACAGAAACCTTCTTGCTAAATTCTTTAAGATGGTATATCTTATGGAAGCGGAGCAAGGAGGTTTTTTATGAGCAAGAAAAAAGTAGTTAATGAGATTAACTACATCCGGGCGTTTGCGTGTTTGAGCATCGTGTTTATACATGCAGTGACTGTGGCAATAAATAGTGTAGCGATCAGTGGTGAACTAAGAAGCTGGATGCAGACATTTCAAGTTGCATTGATGTTTGCTACACCTCTTTTTATATTAATTTCTGAGTTTCTGCTGGCATACGCCTACCCTAAACAAGTACCAAAAAATTTCTTTGCTAAAAGGATTCATTATATTCTTCTGCCTACATCAGCATAGGGCTCATTTACGGACTGTTTGATATATGGTATGCAGGCGGATCATTATCACTGGCCGGATACTGGGATAAGGTCTGGAACATTCTTGTTTTAGGTTCCTGGTACGGTTATTTTGTCTTGATTATCTTTCAATTTTATATTCTTCATAAATTATTTGCTAAGCATTTATATAAGGCAAACCCTTTGATGATTCTATCAATCTCCTTTTTAGTAAATGCAGCGTATCTCTCAATCTTTTATTTTATGGACCTGTCGCTGGAATATCGGAAAGGTTTTGGGAGAGGCATTCGATCATTCCATTTCCAGGCTGGGTATTTTATTTTACAGCTGCCTATTATGCAGGGAAAAATTTTGATCAAGTGAAAGGCTGGCTTCAAAAGAATATTGTCTGGGTAACCGCCGGTGGTGCCGGTTTACTGATGTTCTTAGTGTTTAACCACAGAGCAGGCATCGTTACAGATGTCTCTTCCAAGAGAGTGGATTTGCTGTTATATACTTGCGTGGTTATGGCCCTTCTTTATTACGTGTTTACGAAGATCAAGCCCTTTCCAAAATGGGCTGTGCTGATCAGTAACTATTCATTCAGTATTTATCTTATTCACTTTATGATCCTGCGGGCGATACGAAAGCTCACTGATCAGTCGGTTGATATGAACCTTGCGGTGTATACCTTACTATTATTTTTTGTAGGAGTTATAGGATCTATAGTGATTGCATATATGATGAACAAGCTTCCATTTGGATCTTATGTCGTGGGTAAAGTAAATAGAATAAAATACACTCCGCCAGTTCAAAGAGAAGAGCTGCAGAAACCAAAAGCAAGTTAATAATATAGTAGGAGAAGAACACGGTTCGTGCAATGCATGTACCGTGTTCTTTTTTTGCTTTTCCCACCCTTTTTTCTTCAAGTGGTTGTTGTTTCCCTACAAAGAAACTCACGTCTTCTATATTTACTATCTGAACAGATAGACCCAGGTTAAAAATCATAGCTATTACCAATAAACAATGAACTTTAACAAAAAAATACAAAATATATACCATTTTTTTCTACTAATATGGTAGTATTTAACCTGTTAAAAAGTCATACAGGAGGTAAGATCTAGTGATAAAGATTTACAAATTTACAGCACCATTCATTTTCTCGTTTCTTTTGTTTTTTCAATAGTACATATGACAGAGGCAGGGTATCTGGATTTTGAAAGAGTAGCAGGTGAAAATCGTGTAGAAACGTCAGTTAAGGTTTCACACAAGGGGTGGCCGGAAGGACTTGAACACCCTGAAAAAGCCGTCATTTTAGAGCCGACGACCCGGCAGATGCTTTGTCTGCGGCTAGTATCTCAGGTGTAAAAGATGCACCTATTCTTCTTACTAATACGAATCGTGTCCCTGCAGCAGTGGTGACAGAACTAAAAAGACTTGGAACGGAGAAGGTTTACCTGTTAGGCGGAGAACAAGCGATCTCTTCAGCAGTGGAAAGCGAATTAAACAGCCAAGGATATAGTGTGCAGCGTCTTAAAGGAGATAACCGTTTTGAAACAGCAGCAGAAATTAATCAACAGTCAGGCGTGGATTTAAACGGTAAGGCGTTCTTGGCAAACGGCTCGACTATGGCTGATGCTCTTTCGGCTTCAGGGATGTCCGCTGTTCAGCAAATACCTATTTATCTGACTCGAGAAAAGGAGCTTCCAGTTGATATTCCTGAGGGAATCGAAGAAATTTACATATTTGGCGGAGAAGCGGTAGTTAACGAATCGATTGAAAAGAAATTGAAGGACAAAGGTCACAAGGTTACTAGAATAGATGGAACTAACCGATTTGATACAAATATTAAAGGGATTAAAGAACTACAGCCAGATTCTGATAACCATATTATTGTCCGAGGAACATCAACGAATACAACGAAACAAGATTTTCCGGATGCGGTAACAGCAGCAGGATTAGCTCACAGAACCAATGCAAGTGTTTTATTGACTCATCATGACCGTGCAGCCCAAGAGCTGAAAGCCACATGGGAACGATAAATTCTTATTATTACATATTAGGTGGTCAGAACGCCCTTCCGTATCCTGTGATAGGTGCGCTAGGTCTAACCTTGCCGGAATTTTCCCAGGAGGTACAAGTACTGACATACCATCATATTATCGACGAAAATGATGTTTCATCACGCCTTTACCGTGATAATGGCAATCTGCACAATACTATTGTTTTGAAACATGAGTTCGATAAACAAATGAAAGCATTGCATGAAAACAATTTTCATTCTATTTCCTTGAAAGATCTTGAAGAATTTGTAAAAGGAAATCGTAAAGTATACAAAAATAGTGTCCTTATTACCTTTGATGATGGGTACAAGAATAATTTCCTTCACGCTTATCCGTCTATGAAGCAATATGGTTTCACTGCTGCAAACTTTATTATTACGAACCGAATTACACAGGATACTCAACAATACGCATATGAAACCCGTAACCAGTATTTCAGCTGGGACGAGATAGCTATGGCAAGCGATGTGTTTGAGTATGGCAGCCATGCTCATGCCTTCCACACGACAGAACCAAATGGACAAGCTTTTCTTCTATCAAAAACAAGAAACGAAATAAGAGATGATGTAAAGGAAAGTCTTCGTCTTCTTGGAAACGGAACAACTGCATTTGCGTACCCATATGGTGCTTTTAATTCCACATCTATTCAGGCTTTAAGGGATGCCGGGATTACCATGTCCTTTACTGTTAGAAGCGGAAAAGTAAACCCAGGGGATGACCTTATGCGTTTAAATCGTACATCCATACGACCTTTTCATGATGTAAACGACTTCCAACGAATTGTAGGCATTAAATAGACTGATAGATTCATAGATATTATATAACAGTGCCCCGGTTACCGAGCAGGAGACCGGGGCTTTTCATATGTTCCAATTGTCAAAAATGATGTAAAAAAAGACTCACTTAGTTGGTAATAGATGTTAAAATAAAAGGTATAAAGTAGTTAATAAAATAGAGTTTCAGCAAAGAGGAGAATAAATGAAAAAGAAAATAGTAGCTGCTAGTGTGCTTTTTTTATGCCTTTTTCCACTAGACGATGCTTTCATGGAAGATGGCATGGTAAAGGTACTAGTGGAAAAAACCGGAAGCTGATGAGACTGTCACGCCATTTACCAAGGATAGTAATGAAGAAACACAAAGAATAGATGACCAATACGATATTGTTGAGGTAAGTGAAGAGGAAGTAGAGGAATTTTTAGAAACGAAAGAAGCAGAGAATGTATATGCGGAAGCAGAACAGCCTCTCATTCGTTTCTCTTCCCCTAATGACCCGCTGCTGTCTACTCAGGCGGTTGATTTAAATTTAATGAACGCCTACAGTGCCTGGGAGAGCTATCAGCCAGCAGGAAAAGCAGTCACAGCGATCTTAGACAGCGGAATATACCAAGCCCATGAAGACCTTGGATCCAATGTGATAAAAGGGAAAAACTTCGTACATAGCAAAGGAAGTGTGGAAGACATAGATGGCCATGGAACTCATGTGGCTGGAATTATCGGGGCAGTAACAAATAACAACAGGGGAATTGCCTCTTTGTCAAAAGGAAAGGTCGATCTCCTTCCTTGAAAGTGTTAGAAGGGGAAAAAGGGACGACGTTTGATTTGGCTGAAGCAATATTTTATGCCGCGGATCACGGAGCTGACATGATGAATATGAGCCTGGGCTTTGAGAACTACTCCCGCTATGTAAATGAGGCTGTCCAATATGCTAATGATAAAGGCATATTGATGATTGGTGCGTCAGGAAATAAAGGTAAGGATAAAGTGGATTTTCCTGCAGCCTTTCCGGAGGTATTAGCAGTAGGCTCTTTAAATGGAAGGAATACATCCTTATCTTCCTTTTCAAACTTCGGAGCAGAGATCAATATAGTTGCTCCAGGGTCAGAAATCATGAGTACATATATCGGATTTCCCAGTTCTTACAAAAAAATGAGCGGTACCAGCATGGCTGCCCCTCAAGTGACCTCTCTGGCAGCTATGCTAAAGGCGCAAGAGCTTCATTAGAAGGGAACCAGCTTAGAGAAATCATAGAAGTTCCGGCAAAAGACATTGGTCTTAGCCAGAAGTTCCCGTTAATAGATGCGGAGCAATCACTTTATTACTTACAATCTAAAAATCGAATATACGGAAGCAATGCCATTCAAACCTCTATAGAAATCGCCAAAGCAGGCTGGGAGAAGAGTGGGGAAAAGTCAGGAAGTTTACAAGGAAAAGAAGGGAATTTTGCTATTTTAGCTACCAATGCTTCATTCCCAGACTCGTTAACAGGTACGAGGGCTGCCTATGAATTAAACGCACCGATGCTGCTCACAAGGTCAAGTCGAATTAGTCCAGAAACCTTGGAGGTCCTTGAGGAACTTGCCGTTGATCACGTTGTGCTCTTAGGAGGGCCAAACGCTATATCCCCAGCAGTTGAAACGGCTATCCAAAGAAAAGGATATACTACACACCGACTGGCCGGAGACAATCGTTACGAAACAGCCGTTCACATTAATAAGGAGTTAGGAAAGAAAACGAATAAAGTTATTATTGCTTCTGGTGAAAACTTTCCAGACGCTTTATCAGTAGCACCATACGCAAGTAAGGAGGGGATTCCCATTCTCCTTGTTCGAAGAAATGTCATTCCAGAAAGCACGAAATCCTATTTAGCCGAACTGAACCCATCTGAAACGATAGTCATTGGAGGTCCAAACGCCATCTCTGAACAGGTGGTCAGCAGTCTTCCCAATCCTGTTAGAATTGCGGGAAGCAACCGTTTTGAGACATCCATTAAAGTACACGATTACTTCAAAGGTTCAAGTAAAGAGCTGCTGTTTGCATCGGGAGGAAATTTCCCAGACGCATTGTCTGGTGCTGCCTATGCTGCCAAACATAACAAGAGCATGCTCCTCGTAAGAAAGGAAAGAGCAACGCCTGAAACGGAACAGTATATTAAAAGCAGAGCAGGCACAGGAATGCAGTATGAAATCCTGGGAGGACCTAAGGCGATTTCACCATCAAAGGCATGGAAGCTGGATCGATTGATGGGCAATCCTTCTCCTGCAAAAGAACACACTCAGGATCCAATAATTAAGAAAGCAGGATAAATAAATGAAAAATCGTTTTAGTATAACAGTAGTAATAATCAGTATTTTACTGGGGATAGGTGGATTTCTCTCTTTAGAAGCGGAGGCCAAAGAGAGCCATAGAATATATGGCGACAACCGTTTTGAAACAGCTGTGGAAATATCCAAGGAACACTGGGAGACTAGCCGGAAAGTAGTTCTTACGCAGGGTGGCAATTTCCCCGATGCCTGGCAGGAGCTTCTCTTGCCTATAAACAGCAAGCCCCGATCCTCCTGACAAGAAGAAGTACATTACCTCCAGAAACGAAAAAAGAAATTCAGCGCCTGGGGGCAGAGGAAGTTATCATCCTGGGAGGCCCACTGGCGGTCTCAAATGACATAGAAAATGAATTAATACATAGTACAGGAGTTTCGGTTACAAGAGTCAGCGGAGATAACAGGATGGAAACAGCTGAATCAATTGCTGATAGATTAGGAAAATATGAAAAAGCTATACTTGTAAACGGCAGCAACTTTCCAGATGCCCTATCCATTGCCCCGATTGCTGCAGAGGCAGGGTATCCCATCCTTCTCACCAGTGACGGAAAAAGGGTGACCAAAGGCACTGAAAACAAACTCAATAAAGCAGAAGAGGTTATCGTGATAGGTGGTCCTTCCGTTGTCTCCGAAGAGCTGCGAAGACAGTTTTCAGCAACCCGTATCAGCGGAAGTAACCGGTATGAAACAGCCGCGGAAGTCATTAAGGAATTTCACCAGGATAATGGAAATATATTCATTGCTACTGGAACAGACTTTGCTGACGCGTTAACAGGATCAGCGGCCGCAGCAAAACAAAAGGGCGTTACCCTTCTCTCTGCACAAGATAGCTTTCCGTCGGCAAGCAGGAAGGTTTTACATGAAACACCTAAGATTCATACTACCTTTCTTGGTGGGCCGAATGCCTTGTCAGAAAGAGTAGTAAGTGAAGTAGAAAGCTTTCCATCCTATCAAACAAAAGAACAGGGAGGAGAAACAGTCATCTACTATTCTCCTCACCCTGATGATGAAATACTAACCATGGGCGTGGGAATAGCGAATGACTTGTACTACGGCCGTGATGTTCATGTCATCCTGTTAACGCAAGGCAGAGCATCCGGAACTTACCAAAGAGTCTTAGCGGATCATCCAGCCTTACTCCTCAAGAGTTCGGGCAATCCAGAGTGATGGAGTTTGTAGATGCGATGGAAAGACTGGGACTTCCTGAAAGCAACTATGAAATCTATGACTTTGAGGATGGGCAGCTTCAAGTGGATGAGGTAAAGGAAGTAGTTAGGAAATATGAGGAAAGGTACTCTGGGCCTATCATAAGACTTTTTCGTATTATGATCCCCACCGGGACCATGTAGCTGCAGGAATAGCAGTCAATGAATTATATATCGACAAGGAAATAGAGAAAGCCGAATTTCACATTTCCTCTTACCAGTTTCAAAATGTAAGTGGGATTAACCTTCCTGTTTACGACAGGGAACGAGTCATAGGTGCAGCTCACGCTTACATGTACTTATCGCCCAGAGAAGGACGTTACTCAGTGGGGTACTCCTCAGTTCCCCATTGGTTTGACCGGTTAATTAAGAGACCGCAGGGGAAGGTGCACGGTCCTAATCAATAATTTCATGGGTCTTCAGCTCTTGCTTTTCCCTCAGGCGTCTGATGTTAACCAACTTAATGACAGTGGGATCAGCCTATGATCTATTTTCTCCAAAAAAATAGCAAAAAAGGTGCCGATTATCATATGAAGATAATCGGCACCTTTTTCTTTCATGAGAATGTTTAGTTTCTAGGCTGACGGTGGAAATCTAAGATTCCTTGATAAAGAGCATTCGCAGCATCATCTCTAACTGATTCGTTTTCATTCGGTTGGCTTCAGCAGCGTTTGTTACAAAGCCAAGCTCTGCAAGGACTGCAGGCATTTCAGAGTTCAGAAGAACGGCAAAACCAGTGTTGATAAAGGACAAGGAACGATCTTCTTTCGCGCCTCTGTCATTTGTCTGGAGAAGATAAATCATACGGCTTTGCACTTTCTCAGCCAGCTCTTTACTCTGTGCAGGCTCATGGCGGTGATTCCAGTAGGTCTCAGTTCCGTGGGCTGCAGAACCGGCAGCATTGGCGTGAATGCTGATAAACGAATGAGCATTTCTATCATTTGCTATTTTAGAACGGTTGCTTAAGGAGACGAATGTATCAGTGTTTCGCGTCATCACCACAGTGGCACCGGCGTCTTTCAGCAGCTTTTCTAAACGAAGGCCCACATCAAGAACAAGCTCTTTTTCTTGTAGGCCGTTCGCTACTGCTCCAGGGTCACTTCCTCCGTGGCCCGGGTCAACAGCAATGACATGGCCGCGCAGGAGGTTGTTTTTACCGTCAATGTTCAAGTAGAAGGAATGGACAAAGGCTTTTTGACCTTCATAACGAATTTCGGCCCAGTCCCCGTCAAATGAGTAAATATCTACGGAAGATCCGTTTCTTAAACTTCCCAGGCTGCTTCCATTAGGCGTTCTTCTTACGTTTAACGTAGAGGCGGCAACTTTTGCATTTGCCACAATCCCATCAGAAGGTTCAGAGCCTGAATCTCCAGGGGATGTTGTTTGTACATTTAAAAAGTTAGAAGAAACGTAAGCTTTTTGCCCGTTATAACGGATTTCAGCCCAGCTTCCTTCATAGGAATAAATAGAAACCTGACTTCCGTTAGGAAGAGAGCCAATAATTGTACCGCTTGGAGTACTTCTCACATTTAAGGAGCTGGCAGTTACTGTAGCTTCAGCAATCGCATCTTCAGATTCAGGTTCAGGTTCAGGGCTCGGAGCTGGAGCCGGAGTAGATGATCCTCCGTTGCCAAGGACTGAGTCAGGCAGCGCGTGAGGGCCTCCAAGGGCAAAAAGAGTACCAGTCCTGCTGTTTAAATAATTTTGTACTTCACTTCGTGCACTTGAATGATGGCTAAGCACCACGGGAGCATTACGCTTGTGTGAAAGACTGGCCGCTGCCACAGCATCCGGATAGTCTTCTCTGTCATTGCTCACAGAGGTTCCTCTTACGACAATGGTGTCATTTGAAAAAGAATAATGCTCCAGGGCTTTTAAGTTGGTTTCAAAGCGATTGTCCCCGGCAATTCTATTTACTTGAATTCCCTGCTGTGTTAAAGAGTTTTCAAGACTTGTACTGATCGCTTGAGGACCTCCAAGAATAGTTACATTTCTAACAGAGCTTGGAAGCTCTGTACGCAGGTGATCGGCATTAGCCAGATAAATAGGAATGTTATTATTGGCTGCAATGCTTGATGCTGAAAGAGCATCAGCAATGGTGACCCCATTTACCAGAAGGGCAGACTGGCTGCTGCCAAGGCCTGCTTTTTTGTTAATTTCCAAGGCGGTTTCAGATCGATTGCTGCCTTCTATGCGTTCTACCGTGTACCCATGTTGTCTAATACCGGAGACAACGGTGCTGCTGATCGCATCTTCTCCACCCAGCACATACACTGTACGGGCGTTTAATCTTTGTAATTCATTAATGGTTTGAGAGTCCACCCGATTTGGGTAAGTAAGAAGGATAGGAGCATCTTTTTCTCTAGAAAGACTTGAACTGGCTAGTGCATCGGCAGGCACGTCAGCTCGAGCGAGAATGACAGCTCTTTCCCCTGAGAGGCCATTTGGCCACCCTTCTTTTGAAATTTCTATCGCAGTGTCTATCCTGTTGTCACCAGCTAATCTCTTAATCTCACCGTTGGCTTCCGCGTAATGGGTGTTTCCAGCCAAAAGCGAGAGGAGAACGATAAATATAATTCCAGCATGGAAGGGGTTTGCGCATTTCTTTCCTCCTTTTCGTGAACACGAATCGATAAATTTACATATCTGTTTACAAGCATGGTTTGTCCTAAGGTAAAAAATCTTACCTTACTAGACTTTCAATTTGTTCTCTGGCAGAAGAATGAATGGCATGGTTTCCGCCAAGGTAATAAAGGCTGTTAATCTGACTGCTTTGGTTTCTAAGATACGTAGAAATGACTTCAGGAACCTGATTGCTTCTCGTTAATAAAATTGGTGCTCCTTCTTTGGCAGCAAGAGGGGAACCGGATAGTGCGTCGGCATAATCATCGCCTCTGGCAAAGAAGATTTTTTCTGGAGAAAGGTCCCACTGTTCTACGATTTTGATTGCTGTTTCAAAACGGTTATCCCCGGCCACCCGTGTAACTGTTGGTGCCAAGCTTTTCACTTCGTTCTCTATAGAGGACGAAATGGCATTGGGGCCGCCAATGATAAAGACTTCCTGAATACTGTTCTTTTCAATATAGCGACTGACTTCTTTGTTTACATTGCTGCGGTTGGCCGTGTAGAGAATAGGAATTTGTTCCGTGCCTGCTACAGTTGCAATCGTAAGAGCGTCAGGTGAAGCATTGACTCCTGAACTGTCACTGCCTGCGGTTAATATCAGTTTATTAGAAGAACTGCCTACTTCATTAGCAATCTTATATGCTGTTTCAAGCCTTGTATCTCCTGCCACTCGAGTAGTAGCAGCGATAGACTGAAGCTCTCTTTCAGCATTTTCAGATATTGCATTAGGACCACCTAGCACATAAATGTGCGATGGAGACAGCCTTTTAATCTCTTCGATTACTTCCTTTCGAACTCTCTTCGTTTCTGACAGCAAAAGAGGAGCATTATGCTTCTTGGCCAGAACATTTCCTGTCAGGGCATCCGCTGTGCGATCGCCGCGGCCTACAACGACAGTATCCACATCACCTGGGTTTTTCCAGCCGTATTGAGAGATTGCCACGCTTGTTTGGAAGCGGTTATCTCCTTCCAGGCTGGTGACTGAAAGAGGAGTAGAAGCTGTTTTTCCTTCAAGAGACGACCCGTCATAATAGAAAGCGAGAATGTCCTGATAGCTTTGTCCTGCTTTTGCTCGTTCGTTAGCTCCGTGCTGGCTTAGGCCGACACCGTGCCCGAATCCGTGACCGGAAATGACAATGTCATTGCTTCGATTTTGAACGTTTACGAGTGTACTTCTAAATTCCCCGGCACCCATCATAATCCGGAAAGTTCATTCTTTGGTTGATATTTTCTGTCATCACTCTAATGTTGTTATTAGAGTCGCGGACAAAGTTTCCTTTATTGTCCTTAGCAATAAAAGATACTCTTAAGGTTGCGTCTGTATGGCGTCCTCCGTCGTACCGGCTGTTTGATAGATTGAGAGATTCAATAGTTGTCAGTTTTATCTCGTAGCCTGAATACGCATTCCTGCCCTTTAGATGATTTTTAACCCCATTGACAAATGCTTTGCCGCTGTCTTTCTCTCTTACTTGCTGCCACCAATTTTCAGGCTTTTTTAAGTCGCGAGAAGAGAGGTCGATCTGGATCTTTTGGAGAGTTAAGCTCCAGGCGCTTTTGGGGTCATAAGGATCTTCTTTTACAGAAAAGTAAGGAAGAGGGCTGCTTGACCAGACGTTAGCATTTGATTCTGTCATTCCGCCATTACTGGAAGAATAAAAGGTTTCTACTGGTGTGCCGTTATACGTCAGGATTTCTCCTTTTGTAGAATCAACCGCCTCAGAGGTGTTAGGGTGCCAGTCATATCCGCCATATACCTGGTCGGACACCGTGTCAACTAACTCTCTGTTACTACGGCTTGGATGGCTTGCGAACGTACGGGCAGCTACGGTCTGGGCTTTAAGGGCCTCTTTGTGCCAGCTCGCAGGCATTTCTCTAGGAACGACACCTTTTAAGTAATCTTCAAGGGGCAGGGTATTTACAGGGCGTATGTACTGTCCATCGACACGAAATGTCATGCTGCCCAAGTATTTTCTCCCCTCTACCGTGGTATAATGATTGTAATCATACCGTTCGGGAGTAAGGGTGAATTCCGTTCCTAATTCCCTTATCTTGCTTGATCCTCTATACAGCACTAACTGGTTATGTTCCAGTTTCACTATATAGGACGATCCGCTGGTTAAAGAATCACTGTTTCCCGAAATGTTGTATGGATTGGATACTTGTATGTTTAGACTGTTTTTGTTTTGGATGTAATTGTGAAGTTGGACTGAGACGTTTTTTTCTTCAGCTAGTAATGAAGTAGGAATTGTGATAAGAGTACAAAATGCGACAAGCGAAACAATGAAAATACGAAAATACGGCAAAAACTTTCCTCCTTATACAAAATTTTCTTTGAATCATAGTTGATATTACCATATGCTAGAAGAATATTGAAGATATACACAGGAACATCATTAAATATGTACCAGGACTTAAGTCCAGGTACTTCTTATATATCGGGTAAACCACAGGGAGTGTGAAGAAAAAATTGTCAAAAAACAAAAATTTACAGCAGCCATGGTTACAAACAAGAGTAGGCGGAAATTACGTCCTGCTTGTAGGCGGCCGTTTTGAAGAGGGATTGAAGCTGGAAAAGAGTCCGAACGCTGATATTCTATTTGCCTCCCACTACCACACGTCTGCCTATTTTCATAGAATGTTGACCGAAGGCAAAGTGATGAAAACAGGCAACAAAGACCTATACGCTTTTTCCGGGAATTTCGACTTAAGTATATATAAAGAGAACCAATTCGACTCTGTGATCGTTGGAGAAGTTCCACGAGAACTTGATTATGCTGCGCTCCTTTCAGGAATACAAAGAGTCCTGAAACCAAGCGGGAAATTCATTTGGACAGAAGTGATTCCTTCCTACCCGACCTTTCCTGTGAAGGAAGGATACGGATTTATAGAGCGGTTTATCCAAATCCAAAAGTATTTCAAAAGGCGAGAGACGAAGTTTCTGACAGACGACAAGATTGGCTATGTAGGATGGAACAAAGAATCATCTGAGTACTCTAAAGACCTTGTCTATAAACTGGCGGTGAAGATTGGAATCGAAGAGTCTGAACGTTATTTTCGTCATCAGGAAAAAGCAGTCCAGGCTCTTAAGGAAGAGAACGAACAGCTGCGCTATTACTTGAACGCATTATTAGAAGACCACTCCAAACTGCTGGAGGCATACGAAACGGAAAGCACATTTTACAATCGAATGAGAAAGTCATTATATAAAGAAACCGTAAGCGAGCTTTCTGGAGATATTATCAAGAAAGCCGAAAAAGCTGCTGACACTTCGTCTGTGTCGATCGCATCTTCCACGGTACCTGTAAAAGGAAGCCGGCCTGACCAAAGGATGTTAAAGCTCACCCCCGCGCCTTCCATGAAGGAACAGCAAAAGACCATAGATAATTTCCTTGCGGCCTGCGGAACAGGCATGTACCGGGGGGTTATCGTAATGTACACTAATGAAGAATTTATAAAAGACAAGAGTGGCACACGAGTGAGTCAGCTTGCTCAAGCATTCTCCTCATTAGGCTGGGGAGTATTTTTCATTTATAAAGGGGAAAAGGAGAGCAAGCATTACCCTGTCTACGCGGGAGGAAACGTATTTCAAATAGAAGAAAAAGAAGCACTGGACATGCTGTTTCCAAGATTGCTTCAGCACACCTTTGCAGGCAGCATGCCTCAAGTGGTGGTAAATACAGCGGCTTCTACACATGCAGCTAAGTGGCTTAACCAATTTGCTGTACAGGGCTGGAGGACGTACTACCTGTGGGACAAGCCGGCAAAGGAACAATGGAAAGCAGAAGACTCTTTTCTTCTACATCAGTCCATGAAGACAATCACTTCAAGCGAAGAAAAAGCAGAAACACTGAAAAGGAAGGGAATATCCCAGCCGGTGGTGCTTCCCGATGGCATCGACTCTTCCTACTTTCAGCATCCTCGCAACAAAGTGAAGAGCGAGGAGCTGGTGATTGGCTGTGTCGAAGGAAATAAGGAGAGAATTGATTGGGAGTTTTTATTAGACCTAACTCGGAAATACAAGAATGTAACGATACACGCCGTTTCCTCAGACCGGCCGCAGCATGTGAAACAAGAAAAGAGAATTAAGTGGTACCGGCCGCGGGAGGAGCGGGACCTGGTGAACCTTGCGGCAAGGTGGTCTCTCGTTGGAGCTTTTTATGAAGACATGGTACAAAACGACCCCTTTACAGCTTTTCTCATATCCCTTGGCCTGCCTGTACTGGGCAATTTCCAGGAATCAGCCGAGGTTTTTCCGTGGGGAAAGTATTTAACCCTGGAAGAGGATATAGAGAAACAAATGAAAGAAGCAAGGGAGCAGGAGTTTCCATACTCCACATGGCATCAAAGAATTCAATTCAACAGCTGGGAAGCGAAAGCAGAGCATCTTGCCGGGCTGCAGGTTCAGAATCCTTTTCAGCCTGTTGTTGTGCAATAAAGAAGGTGAACGGTTTGAAGATTTTATATATCTACAGATATCTCCTGCTCGGAGGAGTCTGCACTCAGCTTGCAAATAGACTGGTGCACCTGAGCAAAAAGTGTGAAGTGCACTTTGCCTTTCTTAGAGATCACGGAGGGGAGACGGCTTTTCGGAAGCATCCACATGTGTATAAGCCAAAAACGGATGATGAATTAAAAGACCTTATCAACAAGAATAACTATGACCTCATCATCAATGTGGATACAGAAGAAGCCTATGAGGTCATTCATGCTTCTACCTTTCAAGGGAAAGTCATCCATGAAGTTCATGGGACTTCCAAAAGAATTGAATACTTGAAATGGCTTGATGTCTCGACAATCGATGCTCTGATTACTCCGACTCAATATGTCATGGATGTATTAAGGATGGAATACAACGTCTCAACGAGCATCCCGGCCTATGTTACGCCAAATTGCCTGGAGCTTGAACACTTCTATCCACGGAGCGTTTCAGCAGGCGGACAGCCCCGGGTTATGCTCTGGATTGGAAAGATTAACGACCATAAGAACTGGAGAGGATTTATCGAACTGGCTGCTGACTATACCGAAACCTATCCGGACAGTGAAATCTGGCTGGCAGGGGGAGAAACAGCAAGCCCCCGTCCTGTGAAAGAACTTCTTTCCTATGTAGAAGAGCACAAGCTAATGAACAAATGGCGCTGGCTTCCAAGAGTGGAATACGAGGCGATGCCTCACCTGTACTCGTTCGTAGCTCAAACAGGTGGGTTTACGATGAGCACCTCAACGAATGAATCCTTTGGAATGACCCTCATTGAAGCGCTTGCCTGTGAGTGCCCGGTCATTGCCCCAAACGTGGGAGGAATCCCTGAAGTACTGCAGGGGTCTCTTCAACGGGCCATGTACCAAGGGAATGATCTTCAAGAAGCGCTTTCTTTAGCGGGGAAAATGTCAGGAGACCAACAGTGGCGTAAGGCTCTCGCGAAAGAAGGCAGAGAGGAAGTTGCCTCAAGGTACGGGGTGGAGCCGGTGGTGGATCATTACTTCTCAACTCTCCAGACGATCCTGAATCAATAATCTCCGCTTTCACAAGAGGCCGTCTCATAGTAAAATAGAATAGAAATTCTAAGAGGATATACGGTCAAGCGAGAGGTGCATCAGATGCACCTCTTTTATGTGAATAAATAGAAGAAACAGCGCCAAGAGGATTGGAAGAAAGGGAATCAAACTATGAAAATTCTGTATCTCAGCCAGCACTTTCCGCCAGAAATTGGAGCAGCACAGGGAAGAGCGTACGATATGGCAAAAAACCTGGTAAAAGAAGGTCATGAGGTTACGGTCCTTACGACGTTTCCAAATCATGAAAAGAACCGTTCACTTTTTAAAAAAGAAACAAAAGAAGGCATAGAGGTTCGCCGTTCCTTTCGTTTTCAGGATACGAAAAAAAGCTCGAAAGCAAGACTTGCTAACTATTTTTCCTTTATGTTTTCAAGTATCATCAGCGGTTTATTGGTTAGAAAAACAGATGCCGTTTATGCCTCAAGCCCCCATTTGTTTACGGCAGCATCCGGATATATTCTCAGCCGCCTGCTCAGAAAGCCCTTTATTCTGGAAGTAAGGGACCTGTGGGTTGATTTTGCTAAAATTCTAAGCCAGTTTTCCAATCCGCTCCTGCTCAAATGGGCCAGAAAGCTGGAGAATTTCTTATATCAAAAGGCAGAACATATTATTACAGTTACCCATGGATACAAGGAACATTTGATCAAGCAAGGTGTAGATGGACGAAAGATCAATGTAGTCACAAACGGTGTAGATATAGAAGATATACAGTCGGCTGCCAGTGAAGAAAAGGAAGAGATTCGAAAAAAGCATGAGCTGGGAAATGACCTTGTTGTCTTATACGCAGGAAACATGGGAGCGGCCCAGGGACTTGATGTGGTGCTTGACGCTGCTAACATACTGGGACCAGAAGCAGAAGTAACGTTTTGCTTTATAGGAGAGGGAGTGGAGAAAGACCCGTTGAAGGCGAAAGCAGATTTCGAACACATCCCCAATCTCTTGTTTTTGGACAGTATGAATAAAGAAGAGCTTATGCCGTACTATCAGGCAGCTGATTTGTGCTTAGTCACCTTGAAAAACCACCCTCTTTTTCATATTACCATTCCTTCAAAAGTGTTTGATTGTATGGCAGCTGGAAAACCAGTCTTAATTGGAGTAGGGGGGGAAGCGACGGATATCGTGCTTGAAAATGAAGCTGGGATCGCCTTTGAACCTGGGAACGCAGAAGAACTTGCTGAAGCGGTGGACAAAGCGGTGAAGAATAGAGAGTGGATCAAGGAGCTTGAGAGCAACGTCACCGAAGTCGTGAAACAAAAGTATAACCGCAGGATACTTGCCAAGAAGCTGAGCGGTATTCTTGAGAACGTGGTAAAGGGTGAAAAAAATGACTAAAGCAGTGGTGCTCACAACCGTTCATCCGGCATACGACGGAAGAATTTATTATAAGCAGTGCAGAACCTTAATCGAGCAGGGTACGACGTAGAACTCATTGCCCCGGAACCGGAAGAGTACGAGGATCAAGAAGTACCTATTATTCCCCTCCCAAAAGCGGGCAGCAGGTTGTCACGTCTTCTTCTTTCCTTGAAAGCAGTAAAAGCTGCCAGAAAGCGGAAAGGGGATATTTATCATTTTCATGATCCAGAGCTTCTGCCTGCAGGTGTTCTCCTTCGGATCTTAACGAGAAAGCCTGTGATCTTTGATGTACATGAGCACTACCCAAATGCGATTATGAGCAAGCCCTACCTTTCAAAGCCTGTCAGAAAAATAATGAAAAAGGTATTTGAAGTAACGGAAAAGGTTATGCTTCCCTTTTTATCGGGTATAGTGGTGACGACGGAGGAAATCGGGGAGAGGTACAGGAAGTACAAGCATTGTAAAGTAGAGAATTATCCGTTAAATGAATTGTTTCCCGCTCCAGACCTTTCCAAGAAGGATGCGACTCAGCTCGTATATGTAGGGGGAATTACGGAAATCCGCGGAGCGGCAGAGCTTATTGAGGGCTTTGCCAAAGTAGTAAAGGCCCGTCCTGATGCTCACCTTACCTTTGTAGGGTTCTTTCAATCTGCTGAATTTGAGAAGAGGGTCATGGAGTTGATCAAATCTCTTGAAATAGAAGACCATGTTACCTTTACGGGAAAAGTATCCTACCAGAAGGTCCATGAATATTTGGAGCAATCATCCATTGGCTTGCTGCCTTACCTGCCGGTACCTAACCATGTCGTCTGTCTGCCGAATAAGCTCTTTGAATACATGGCCACCGGGCTGGCAGTGGTTTCCTCAGACTTTCCGAACTACCGAAAAGTAGTGACAGACTATCATACAGGCGAGCTGGTCAATCCAGAATCCCCGGAGGAAATCGCAGGTGGAATGCTGAAATTAATGGAAGATGAAAAAGAACTGAAAGAAATACAAAAACGGGCGCTTAAAGCCTTTGAAGAGTCATACAGCTGGAAGTCGGAAGGCAGGGTCCTTCTCCGATTTTATGAAGAACTGCTTTCAAAGCAGAAGAAATGAGAAAAAGCATAGTTGTATAAGATTATGGGAAAATAAAATAATCCTTGATTGTACCTGCCTTGCTGATATACTTAGTAATGGTACAATAAAGTATATTTTTAAGGAAGGTGTGGACGGTGGAGCCATTATATGAATATTTTATCGCTTTATTTATCGCCTTTATCGTCACGATAGCCACTACACCTTTAGTGAAGAAGCTTGCACTTAAAGGCGGATTTGTGGACCAGCCTTCTCAACGAAAAGTGCATGAAGATTCCATGCCGCGAATTGGCGGATTAGCGATCGCCTTTGGGGCCGTGGCCGGGCTGATCTATTTACAGCCTCCCTTTGAATTTTTCTGGCCTATTACGATCGGGGCACTTACGATACTCATTCTCGGCTTGATTGATGATAAATATACACTATCCCCAAGCAAAAAGCTGTTTGGGCAGATGGCTGCCGCAACCATTGTAGTGGCAGGCGGATTACAGATTGAATTTATTTCCTTGCCGTTTAACGGCTATATAGAGTTCGGAATATGGAGCTATCCTTTTACGATTCTGTGGATTCTTGCCATGGTAAATGCCATTAACTTAATTGACGGGTTAGACGGACTGGCAGCGGGTACGAGTTCAATTGCCTTAACGATTTTGTTTATGATGGCATTTATGGACGGGCAGATCCTTGCGGCAGCCCTTGCTATTGTCTTAGTGGGAAGCGGGCTTGGATTCTTAGTGTTCAACTTTCACCCTGCTAAGATCTTCATGGGTGACACAGGATCAATGTTTCTAGGGTACTCAATCTCAATTATTTCCATGGTCGGTTTATTTAAGAACCTGACACTCTTTACCTTGATCATCCCGATTATTATTCTGGCAGTGCCGATCTTTGATACGTTCTTTGCCATTATCCGCAGACTGCTGAACAAGCAGAAGATTTCCGCGCCAGATAAAGGACACCTGCACTACAGGCTTCTTGCTCTAGGTTTCAGCCATCGGACAACCGTATTAATCCTATACGGAGTCAGCATATTCTTTGGGGGAGCAGCGCTCGTCTTTTCAGAAACAGCGATATGGATGTCTATTCTAATCATTCTCTTTCTGGGATTGTTAACCCAGGTCATGGCAGAGTGGATTGGGATACTTGGAGAACGGAAGAAGCCGATCTTCAGCCTGGTGAAAAAGTTAAAAAAGAAAACATTGCTGAGGCAATAATAAAAAGGAAGCATTATCTGCTTAGGCAGTGATGCTTCCTTTTTCGTCGTGTATATAAAGGCAAAGCAAAAGGGGCT
>NZ_BAXQ01000036.1:0-26377 GCF_001310615.1 Thalassobacillus sp. C254
CTAAAGGGGATATATCAAACAGTTCAATTCCCTTTTATACAAAACTGGTTAGTGATTTATTAGCAAACAGTGCCCTGGCACTGTTTGCATTGGTGAATAGTAGGAAAATGTGTCAGTCCCCTGCCATTCTTATTATCTTTGGGCTTATGTCTAAATACGCATTAATGCACCATTAGGCTTTGGTAAATCTTGTTCTGTTAACTGATTCATTTTACAAAAATGTTCAAAGAATTGTTGTGCCAGCTCTCGGTCTTTTGAGTTATCTTTTAACGCAACTATATCAAGCAAAATTTGTGCCATCAATGAATTTTCAAAATAACGGTATTTACCTGTCTTCCATGTCATTTTATGGGGGGATTTTTCATTTACATAATACTTCCAGAAATGCATTTGCTCCGATTCTTGTTCTGTAAGTAGGAGTTTGTATGTTGAATGAGCAGGAATATATCCATCTTCACAAAGCTTACCAATAAAATCTTCATTCACCATATAAACACCTAAAATACGCCTGTCTTTTTCACTGGAATCTACTGCTGTTAACAGGACAGCGCTATTTTGGTGCAAGCGGATAGGTTTGTTTGGGTTCCCTTTGTTATTCCCGCTTTTTACTTCGCCTGCAAAAACCTTCCACTCTGATAAAGAACTCTTCTGTTCTTCTGTATCACACCAAAAAACCATTTGTGATTCGGAATGAAGTTTATGATTTTTCATAAGTTTTTTATGTTCCAAGCGCAGTTCCTGATTTTTTCGTTGTAATTTTCTTTCCTCTTCCTTCTTCCATTCTTCCTTCTTTCGTTCGTTTTCCTTTTTTTGTATAATGTTTTCTAGTGAATCAGCATCAGTTTTATCATGCAGTTTAAGGTGTTTTCCAAATACATCGGGGAAAACAAACTTTTTATTTTCCGATGCGAAATGTATTTCTATAATAGTGTCATTATGTTTAACGATACTACCCATACCAAAATGCTTGTGGGTAACTTTCTTATTGATTAGATTCATTATTCAAGTCCTCCTTGTAGACACGTATCCATAACTTCATCTGCAGAAAAATACAGTGGAGTTCGTTATTAAAAACTTAATGTAAGACTATTGTAACTTTTTTTTGGAAATATTTCAAACTTATTATTGACATCGTATTTTATTATGAGGTAAAATAAAATTTTTGCACTGTGAAATTCCTTGAGATGGCTATAAAATAAGTCCTCACATAAAGTAACGTAAATCCGAAAAACACTTAAGCTCATTAAATTAAATTCCCAGGGTGTCATCTTTGGGAAATCGACGGGTATTTGTCACAGCCTTTCTTTTTCACTTAAGTGACTGTAGATCAATTTAATTAGTTGGAGGAAGGTAAACTTTCCCAGTTGATTTGCTTGGTACTAAGTACGGTATCGTATCCAGGATGATTACTATTCCAAGAAGTTTAATGATGGTCCAATGGTCTTCAAAAAGTTGAACGCCAAATAATGAAGCTGTTGTTGAGCCAGTCTACTGAAGGCTAATCACATATAATAGAAATGCGACCCCAGCACCTACGATCTTAAATAGAAGAAACCATTCTATGTAGCTTGATGTCACCACTGCAGCTGCAGTATTTGTATAAAAAATCAATGATATAATGGCTTTATTCTATCTAAGTCCTTTATTAATTGCTCCATTTCTTGTTTTGTTAAAAATACTGGCATTTGATCATATAGGGTTAAAACTTGCCGGTCACCTTCATTTATGTGTTTAGACAAATAATTATAAAGTGTATTAAATTGATTTAGCCTTAGTGTTGATTGGGTTGCAAAGTATTTGATCTCTTGCAACGTAAACTCATTCATTTTTTCATCAAACTCACCTGTAATTATGTTACCTTGTATCTTCATATCTACACCCCCGTAAATAAGCTTTTACCACACAAGTTTTACAATAATACTTTTCCCAAATTGTTCTCCTTTATCATTACATATAAAAAACCTGGATAATTGGCGCTTTAAGAGCGCAATTATCCAGGTTGCTTTTCAATAAGTGTAGCTTTCTAAAGAAGTTCTAACTTAAAGGTTGGCATCCGGTCTTCATCTTTTACAACAACCAGTATTTTACCTTCATCAAGTTCTTCCTCAAGTTCATCTGCTTCTGATTCATCAATACCCATTTCTTGCATTTTTGCTCTCAGTTCATCACCTTTTTTTCTAAAAAGGTTTTTCACTGTAGTATCTAATCCAGTCTCCGTAGTACCAACTGTATTTGCATCTGTTTCATCTGCAAGCTGATTAGTATGCTGTTTATCATGGGAAAGGACATAGATATTGTTTTCATTTATTCCCTGGCTTTTTAACGATTCAACTTTTTCCATAACTTCTTCATCTGTGCGTAGCAATGTGTGTGTACTCAAATAAATCGCCTCCTCGAAGTTAATTCGTTTCAGAAATAGAATTACCCCGTTGGTAGAAGGTTAAAACTAACTTGAACATTACAAATAAGTAACAGCAAAATAAACCACCCAAAGTGTAAGAAGTACAGCAATACTCCCTTCTCCTAGCGTTGAGCCTGTTTTAGTGAAAAAAGGAAAACGAACTGGAAATTTAATTGGAAAAAATAAATGAACTCCTCGAGAAGTCATCATATCAAGAAGCAAATGACTTGCTATCCCAACTAACAGACCTGTTTGAACTGCAAGCCCCCACTCCCCTTCTATTGATTGAGTAAAGAAATAAATAATAAATAAAAACAGAAAGCTGTGTGTAAAGGTCCGGTGCCCAAACGTTTTGCTAATAATGGTGGCAATCAGGGGCAGCCTTCTCCCTATCCAGGACCTCGGGCTGCAAATATCAGGCAATAATCCGCCTGCAATGCTGCTAGCCAAATAAACCCCACCTACTGTTGCTATATCAGTAAAAGATAATGGACTGATTGTATAATAGGCAGTGGCAGCTGCAGTGGCTCCTATTAAGTGTGTTCCTAATCTCATATATGTACCATCCTTGTTTAAGTTAACATAATTATATTATGGTTAATTCTATAATGTTGGGTAGCATGAAAAAGACCGCTTCTTGAGCGATCTTCTTTCTCATTTAAGATTGCCTGTACTACTCTTGTTCTTCTGTCTTTATGTGGCTAGTATATTTCCATGCTTCAGAAACGTCTCCGTTCTTTTTTGTATCCACGACAAAAGAGCCGTTGCTGTACCTGTCAGTGGTTCTTAAAATGCTGGTTTCTATATGTGTAACTTCATCATTTTCAGTTTGCACTGCAATTACATCGCTTGTTTCAAACTTTTCTAACCCTACCACTTGATGGGGCTTGGATTTTAACTCTCGTAACATGACAAGGCCCCGTTTTGCCCGCGAAGATGTTTCGAACTCCTGAATAGGCATCTTCTTCATGGATCCTCTTTGCGTAATAAGTCCAATTATCGCCTGTTCCTTATTTGATGGATCAAATGTTAAACCGTTAATTACTTCATCTCCATCTTTCAGATTTATTCCTTTGACACCGGCAGCACGCTGCCCGACTAAACTTACTTCTGATTCATGGAAACGAAGTCCGTAACCAAGTTTTGTGCCTATAAAGACTTCTTCGTTTCCATTGGTCATTTCTACGTTCACGACTTCATCATTTTCTTTCACCTTAACTGCAACGAGGGCCTTGGAGTATCTCTGGGCCTGATATGCCTGCAGGCTTGTTTTCTTGGCCATTCCGTTTTTTGTAAAGAATAATAAATTGCTGTCTTCTGTAAATTCTTTCACGGCTATTGCTTTAAGCAATTCATCTTCCCGGTCAAGCTGGACAATATTGCCGACATGCTGGCCGTTATCTTTCCAGCGAATATCAGGTAATTCATGAATCGGCATATACAAGTACTGCCCCTTCTTGGTAAATAATAAAAGGGTATCTGTAGTGTTTAATTCATTAAAGTAAATAAGATCGTCTGTTTCCTTCATTCCAGGGCGTTCATTTTTAGAGGAAGAATAGGATCTGAGACTTGTGCGTTTTACGTACCCTTCCTTTGTTACGGAGACAATGACATCCTCTGAAGGGACCATAACTTCTAAGTCGATTTTTAACTCCTGGATTTTCTCTTCAATGACCGTTCTCCGTTCGTCTCCATAGGTCTTTTTGATCTTCTTTAAATCTTTTTTTATGACAGCAAAAAGATTCTTTTCACTGGAAAGAATCCTTTCGAGCTTTTCAATTTCTTTAGCAAGCTCATTTGATTCGTTATCTAAGGTTGTAATATCAGTGTTCGTTAAACGATAAAGCTGGAGCGTCACAATTGCTTCTGCTTGCGGTTCTGAAAATTCAAAGCGGCTGATAAGGTTGTCTTTTGCGTCTTTTTTATCCTTAGAGCTTCGGATGGTTTCGATTACTTCATCGAGAATGGAAATAGCTTTCTTTAATCCTTCTACGATATGCTGTCTTTCTTTTGCTTTCCGCAGTTCATGCCTGGATCTGTTTGTAACTACTTCTTTTTGGTGAGTGATATAAGAGTGCAGCAGCTGTTTAAGGCCAAGAAGCTGAGGTGTCCTGTTATGAATAGCGACCATATTAAAATTATAAGTAACCTGTAAATCTGTGTTTTTGTACAAGTAGTTTAAAATACCCTCAGCGTCTGCTTCCTTTTTCACTTCAATAACAATTCGAAGTCCTGTCCGGTCGGTATCATCCCGGACTTCAGCTATTCCTTCCACTTTTTTATCAAATCGAAGCTCATCCATTTTCTTTACAAGATTTGCTTTCACAACCTCATAAGGAACTTCGGTAATGACAATTTGCTGCTTCCCGCCGCGAATATCCTCAATATCTGTTTTCGCTCGGACAACCACTTTCCCTTTACCTGTTTCGTAGGCTTTTCTAATTCCATCTACCCTTGCACAATACCTCCAGTAGGAAAATCAGGCCCACGCAAAACAGTCATTAAGTCTTGCACTGTGCACTCCGGATCATCGATCTGCATGATTGCAGCGTCTATGACTTCATTTAAGTTATGAGGTGGAATGTCTGTAGCATATCCAGACGATATACCGTTGAGCCATTTACAAGCAAATTAGGATACATAGCTGGCAGGACTACCGGCTCTTCCTGTGTGTCATCGAAATTCGGAATGAATTCTACAGTTTCTTTCTCGATATCCTGTAAAAGCTCCTGGGCAATAGAAGATAACCTGGCTTCCGTATAACGCATGGCTGCCGGTGGGTCACCATCAATGGAGCCATTATTCCCATGCATTTCAATTAATAAATTACGCACTTTCCACTCTTGGCTCATTCTTACCATAGCCTCATAAACAGAACTATCACCATGAGGATGATAGTTCCCGATTACGTTCCTACGGTTTTTGCTGCTTTTCTGAAAGGCTTATCCGACGTATTGCCATCTTTAAGCATGGCATATAATATCCGGCGCTGAACGGGCTTAAGCCCGTCTCTGGCGTCGGGAAGAGCTCGTTCTTGGATGATATATTTGCTGTAACGTCCAAAGCGGTCTCCTAGTACATCTTCTAGTGGAAGGTCTAAATATTTTTCTGCTTCTCCCAAGGTTACTCCTCCTCTACGACAAATAAGTTCTCATTTTCCAAGATGCTGTCATCCTCTTCCATACCAAATTCTACATGGGATTCAATCCACTTTCTTCGTGGTTCTACTTTATCTCCCATCAACGTGGATACCCGTTTATCGGCTCTGGCAAGGTCATCTACTGTCACTCGAATAAGAGTTCGTGACTCTGGGTTCATCGTAGTTTCCCAAAGCTGTGTTGCGTCCATTTCGCCAAGCCCCTTATAACGCTGGATCGTATAGCCTCTGCCAATCTTCTTTATCGCACTCTGAAGACCGTCTTCATCCCAGGCGTATTCTACTTTTTCCTTTTTCCCCGTCCCTTTGCTTACTTTATATAAAGGGGGCAGTGCAATGTAAACTTTTCCCGCCTCGACGAGTGGAGTCATATAACGGTAGAAAAATGTTAAAAGGAGAACTTGGATATGAGCTCCGTCAGTATCGGCGTCAGTCATGATAACAACTTTTTCATAATTGCTGTCTTCTATAGCAAATTCTGTCCCCACCCCTGCACCGATTGCATAAATAATGGTACGGATCTCTTCATTTTTCATTATGTCTTCAAGCTTTGCCTTCTCTGTATTGATTACTTTTCCCCGCAGCGGCAGAACTGCCTGGAATTTCCGGTCTCTGCCTTGTTTCGCTGAGCCTCCAGCAGAATCCCCCTCTACCAGGTACAGTTCATTTTTAGTTGCATTCTTTGATTGTGCTGGGGTGAGCTTTCCGCTTAAGAGCACATCTTTCTTTCTGCTTTTCTTTCCGCTCCTGGCTTCTTCTCTTGCCTTTTTGGCAGCTTCCCGAGCTTGAGCGGCTTTAATAGCTTTCTTGATTAGCATCGAGCTTGTTTCAGGGTTTTCTTCAAAAAAGTAAGTTAACTTTTCGGAAACAATCGCATCTACCGCAGACCGTGCTTCCGGAGTACCTAACTTTCCTTTTGTCTGGCCTTCAAACTGGAGTTTTTCTTCTGGTACACGGATAGATATCACAGCAGTAAATCCTTCCCGGATATCAGACCCATCAAGATTCTTATCTTTTTCTTTCAGGAAATTCATTTTCCGCCCATATTCGTTGATAGCTCTTGTCATTGCTGTTTTGGCGCCAGACTCATGTGTGCCTCCATCCTTTGTTCGAACATTATTTACAAAGGAAAGTATGTTTTCGGTATATCCATCGTTAAACTGAAAAGCAAATTCGATATCGATGTCTTGATTGGATCCCTCAAAAAACACAACAGGATGCAGTGATTCCTTGTCCTCATTTAAATAATCCACAAAAGCTTGAATTCCTGTATCATAAGAAAAAGAATCCGTTTGTTCTTTTCCTTCTCTTTTATCAACAAGCTGTATGGTTACTCCGTTTAATAAAAAGGCAGCTTCACGAAGTCTTTCGGCCAGCACCTCATAGTTAAACGTAGTGGTTCCAAACATAACAGGATCAGGCTTAAATTGAATAACTGTTCCAGTCTTTTTTGTTTTGCCTGTCTTTTCTAAGGTTGTGACCGCTTTCCCGCCATTCGCAAATTCCTGCTTAAATATGGTGCCGTCCCGATGGATTGTAACAGTCAACCATTCTGAAAGAGCATTAACAACAGAAGCTCCAACCCCATGAAGCCCGCCAGAAGTCGCATAGCCTCCCTGGCCAAACTTTCCGCCGGCATGGAGCACCGTAAAGATGACTTCAGGCGTTGGTTTCCCCATTTTATGCATTCCTGTCGGCATCCCCCGGCCTCATCCCGGACAGTAATGCTGTTATCTTTATTTATAATTACTTCTATTTGATCGCCAAAGCCCCCAAGAGCTTCATCGACAGCGTTATCAACAATTTCGAAAACCAGATGGTGAAGCCCCCGGCTGTCAGTACTTCCTATATACATTCCAGGTCTTTTTCTAACAGCTTCCAACCCTTCTAGTACTTGTATGGCATCATCGTTATAATCAAAAGCTTGTTTCGGTGCCAATTGCTTAATCCCCTTTCTGCATGAAACACTTTCCATCTCTCACTATAACATATCATAAGAGAACATACGTTTCTATCTCTTTACGCAAGTAACTATACAATATTCCTTATTTTATACCATTTTCCCCGATTTCCATAATTCTTTATAAAAAATATGAAATTTTACGTGTGAAACCTTCGCTTACTTGGGTACTAGGTATAGGACCTCTTTTACCATTTTACATGTATTTCGGCAAAAGATTACCAAAGAGGTGATTTTATATTAAATAAGGAGGGATTCAAATGGCCGATGAAAACAACCCAAATAACGCCACCAAGGACGATGGGATGACCAGGCGTGATTTTATTAAAAATGGAAGCATGGTTGCTGGCGGTGTAGTGGGGGGCACTTTTTTAGGCGGTTTGCTGGGCCGCCAGTTCTGGGGCACACAGGATACAGCCCAGGAAACTGACACACAAACCGATGATGATCAAGCACATGATCACGCTCCGGCCAATGACTACACAGAAGCAAGAATGTTTTTTAAACGTCAGGAAGATTTTCGCGTGCTGAGTGCAGCGGTTGAAAGAATTTTCCCCGAAGACGACCTTGGTCCTGGCGCAATTACATTAGGAGTACCTTATTATATTGACAAACAATTAGCCGGATCATACGGACGAAACGCAAGGGAGTACATGCAGGGACCCTTTGCTGAAGGTGCCGTAACCCAGGGCTTTCAAAGCGGGATGTACCGCCAGGACATTTTCCTGCAGGGCATCCGCAGAATGCAAAGCATAAGCCGAAATAATTTCAACGAGGCTTTTTTTGATTTAGAAGAAGAGCACCAAATCAACATACTTATTGAGTTTGAAGAAGGAAATGTTGATATGAATGGCATCCGGTCAGCAGAGTTTTTCAACATGCTTCGAACTGTTACTCTTGAAGGTGTTTATGCCGACCCAGTATACGGAGGAAATCGCAACATGGACGGATGGAGATTAAAGCAGTATCCAGGCGGACAAATGGCTTACATCGATATGATTGAAGAAGATGACTTTGTTGAAATGGAACCTGTCAGCCTTCATGACCACCATTCGTAACAAATTTCCTACAAAGCAGAAATACCTTGAAAGTGAGGGATACTTATGCCTACAGAACTACCACATAAACAGGCTGTCGTTGTCGGCGTAGGATGGCAGGCGGAATTATTGCTTCAGAATTGGCAAAAGAAGGAATTGAAGTCCTGGGCCTTGAAAGAGGTTCTGAAAAGACATTAGATGATTTCTTAATGCAAAAGGATGAACTTCGCTATGCCCTGCGCTATGAACTCATGCAAGACCTGTCTAAAGAAACGATAACTTTTAGAAACGATGAAGACATGACTGCTCTTCCAATGAGACAGCATGGCTCCTTTCTGTTGGGGACTGGTTTAGGAGGAGCAGGCATCCACTGGAATGGTCAATGTCCACGTTTCTTTCCATATGACATGGAAATTTACTCACAGACAGTAGATCGTTACGGGGAAGATAAAATTCCAGATGATATGCCTTACAGGATTGGGGGATCACCTATGAGGAATTAGAACCCTATTTCGATCGTTTTGATCAAACGATTGGTACCTCAGGTGAAGATAATGAAATGACAGCACCAAGGTCAAATCCTTTTCCAACTCCGCCAATGAAAGAAACACCAGCTTTACGTTTATTTAAAGAAGCGGCATCAAATCTCGGGTGGCATCCATACCAGGTGGCCTCAGCCAATCTATCCGAACAGTATACAAACCCAGATGGGCAGACCATACAAGCCTGTCAATACTGTTCTTTCTGTGAGCGGTTTGGCTGTGATTACGGTGCTAAATCTGATCCTATTGTAACAGTCCTTCCAACTGCTCAAGATACAGGAAACTTTGAGATTCGAACCCATTCAAACGTAAGACGGGTATCCTACAATGGGGATACAGCGGACGGGGTATATTACACGGATACACGCACTGGGGAAGAATTTTTCCAGCCGGCAGATATTGTGATCCTAACTACTTATGTTATGAACAACACAAAGCTTCTTTTATTATCTGAAATTGGTGAACCCTATGATCCAGAAACTGAACAAGGAGTCATTGGGAAAAATTATTGCTATCAGGTAATGGCCAGCGGCCAGGGGTTCTTCGAAGACAGCCAATTTAATTTATATGCCGGAGCGGGAGCCTTAGGAGCCGCTTTTGATGATTTTAATGCGGATAACTTTGACCACAGCGATCTGGACTTTTTGCATGGTGGTATTATTCAAATCACCCAGACAGGAATAAGGCCGATCAATACAAATCCTGTGCCTCCGGGAACGAATCTTTGGGGAAGGGAATTTAAGGAAGCTTCAACGAGGTATTTTTACAGGACACTTGCCGTCTCTTCTCAAGGGGCAAGCCTTCCTTATCGTTACAATTACCTTGATCTTGATCCAACGTATACAGATGCCCATGGAGATCCACTATTGCGAATGACTTATAATTTTACTGAGCAGGATCGTAACCTTGCTGCCCACCAGGCTGAGAGAATTGAAGAAATGTTAAATGAAATGGGAGCAGATATTGTGTCAGTAGATCCTGACATTGGAGACTATGATATCGTTCCATACCAAACAACTCATAACACAGGGGGCGTAATTATGGGAGATAACCCTGATACGTCTGCTGTCAATAATTATTTGCAAATGTGGGATTGTGAAAATCTATTTGTTGTCGGAGCCTCTGCTTTTCCACACAACAGCGGTTATAACCCCACCCCTACTGTTGGTGCACTTGCATATCGTGCTGCTGAAGGCATCCTTCAATATATCGAAAATGGTGGCGGATCACTAGTAGAAGACTAAGGAGGAATACACATTGTTAACTAATATTGGAGTACCCAGTCTGATCCTCATTTTACTTTTGGCCTTATTAATTTTTGGACCGAAAAAACTTCCGGA
The DNA here is from genome assembly GCF_001310615.1 of Thalassobacillus sp. C254. Taxonomy (NCBI): domain Bacteria; kingdom Bacillati; phylum Bacillota; class Bacilli; order Caryophanales; family Bacillaceae; genus Thalassobacillus; species Thalassobacillus sp. C254. The sequence continues at coordinate 10,438 of NZ_BAXQ01000036.1, forward strand.
GATTGGCGGAGCATTTGGTAAAACGTTAAGTGAATTTAAAAAATCAACCAAACAAATTATGGATGATGAAGATGAACAGCCTGTTCAGAACCAAAATGTAAAGAAAGAAGAACCCGTTTCTGAGTCTGGCTCTTCCGAATCAAAAGAAACGACTAAAATCTAACGTTTCGATACCATGAAAGGGGAAGTGTATCATGTCTGAACAAACAGCCCCTGTAAACAATATGGAAAAACAGTCAGCGTTGGAGCACGTTTTAGTGCTCCGGCGGGCTGTCATTCGTTCTCTTCTATTTTTTGCACTTCTATTTATTGCTTTTTTAGTTGGAGTCAGGTACAGCCTGGGTCACTTTACAGCTGGTCATGATCTTATCATGCTTGGCCCATTAGATGCACTGCGTCTTTATCTGACTGTAGCGGGTGCATTGGCTTTAGGTTTTTCTGCACCGTATTTTTTATACGAAGCGTGGCGTTTTATAAAGCCAGCACTTACCAAAAAAGAGGCAAAATCCTTATCAGGGTATATTCCGGCTGTATTTTTCTGCTTTTTACTTGGGCTTTCCTTTGGTTATTTTGTAGTATTTCCCATTGTTTATGAATTTTTAATCAACCTAGGACAGCTTCATTTTGATATGATGATAACTGCACAGGAATACTTTTCTTTTTTACTTATGTCAACGATTCCTATTGGGTTTTTGTTTGAGCTCCCAATCGTTCTCATGTGTTTAACTTCCTTTGGGTTATTTACACCCCAGTCCCTTGTCAAAGCAAGAAAGTATTCATACTTCGCCTTAATCTGTGCCTCTGTCCTTATTACCCCTCCAGATTTCTTTTCTGATATTCTGGTTGTGATTCCATTTATCATTCTATATGAAATTGGAATTATCTTATCAAGAATTGTTTACCGAAAAAAAGAAAAATATGGAAAGAGAACTAGAAAATACAGGAGAAGCCTCTTAAAAAAGAGGCTTCTCTTTTTTACCACGGACACCGGTACATAAAGAGAAGCCTTGGTTTTTTTATCGTGTAATGGCATGCTCTACTTTAATGCAGCGATCCATGACTACTTTCATACCTGCTTCTTTTGCTATTTGGTAGGCTTCATCGTTTTCCAAACCAAGCTGTGCCCAAAATACGTCTGCATCTATGCTTGCGGCTTCTCTGGCTACTTCAGGTAAGTGTTCACTACGTCTAAATACATTAACAATATCAATATGACCATCGATATCTTCTAAAGAATTGACTGCCTTCACACCTAGAACTTCTTCTGCGTTCGGGTTCACGGGTATGATCTCATATCCTTCTTCCTGCATGACTTTACTTACTTCATAAGAAGTTTTTTCAGGTTTCTCGGATAATCCTACAACCGCTATACGTTTAGCATGATCGAAAATTTCTTTAATTTCTTCTTTTGTTGGTTGTTCATAAGCCATTGTTATATTCCTCCTCCTTATTATTTCCAATTAAGTACTCTTTGTCTGTTTTCCCTTTTTATTTATGAATTAATCAAGTTTATATATATGTATATTACGGTATGTGAAATTTTGGAAATGATAATATAAAATGATCATTGCTCATACAAAAAACAACCTAACAGAATTTGATATTGTTAAAACGATGCCTGGTAGTAAAGCACGGCTGAAGACCCACCTATGAAAAATCCGAGTAATACATAAAGGGACTGTGCTCAAAACCTTACTTTTGAGACAACCCCTTTTTGAATAGGCACGGTGTGTATTAACTATATATGAAAACTATTCTATTTTTGTCACGAGAATATTATAAAACCTACACGAAATTCTATAGAAAACCTACTTTTATCATCGTCGAAAAGATGGATAAGGTTTCATAAACTACTTTCCTACAGTTTAATAATTGCCTACTCCCCTTTATATTAACTTTATAACATGATTCCCGATTTGCCTGCCTAATCGAAGACCTTCTTCATTATCGATTGGGAAATGGACTCCTGCATATAATCTTGATTGAGCGATGTTATTTGCTTTTTGTGTTAATCTTACCGCTTCTTCAGGGAAAAAATGACTTAATATAACTTCAGCACAACCGGCCATTGTTGAATGGCCTGATGGGTAGGCAGGAAAACGTGGTGTAGGAATAACAGTTTGTAAGGATGGATCAAGTTGATCTGGCCTGGCAATATCAGTAGAATATTTAATATCCCAAGTTACAACCATTGTATCGTTTAACGCAGCTTTACAAATCCCCGTTATTCGTGCTGCACGAGGAGGATTACTATCATACTTTTCTAATAGCTCATTTATAACAAAGGCCCAATCCTCTGTTGGGGTAGTTTCGGCGTACAGTTTCGCCATCTCTATTTGTTGAGGTGTAAGGTTTCGAATAGTTTGTTTAACAATCTCTAATTGCTCCCCTTTAAAATCAATTGTATATGGATCCACTGGATCTAGCTAACAGGCTCTCCGTATAAGGTAATCATCCCTCTAAACATGTGCTTTTTAAAAAAGAACATTGGCCACGAGCCCGCTTCAGGTTCTACTCCGCCAATTTCACCCCTGTTCAATTCTGACCATTTAGGAGGAATAGACCAGCGCTTTTGCTTCTCCATCTTTTCAACCCCTTCTCAATAATAACGTTCTTTCTCATAAAGTATGAGAAGTATGGTTTTGAGGTGTCGCAGATTATGTTTCTCGGTAATTAAGAACGTGAGCATATTTAGGGAGAACCTTCCTTCTGCTTGCACCCACAAGAAAATGTAAGAAACCTTTGGTGATAAGTATAAACAAGCTACGTTAATGAAGTTGCTAGTATAATCATGGCATGAAATGGAAGGCCTCTCAAAACTTTAGGGGACATAAATAATAACTGTAACTATTTAAGAAGTAATAATGAGTCCTCCTCTGAAAATAAGAAAAGGCACTCACCTATGATGGCAAGTCCCTTTTCTATTAGCAGGATTAATCCAAGGTCCTTCATTATTTCTTAAAATTTGCCTGCATTGATTGGCAATCGAACGGATACCAGCGTACCGCCTTCCGGGTGGTTTTCAATATCCAAATATCCCTGGTGTTCTTTAATAATGGTTTTACATATTGATAAACCAAGACCTGTCCCTTCCTCTTTTGTAGAGAAAAATGGATCACCAATTTTATTTACCAAAGAAAGAGGTATTCCCCTGCCGTTATCTTTTACAAAGACGGTAACCCAGTTGTTATCGACAGTAAGTTCTATATCTACTTTTCCATTCCCATCGATTGCTTCAATGGCGTTCTTAAAAATATTAAGAAAAACCTGTTTCATTTGAGATGGGTCTAAATATATGGAGGGGGCTCAGTTCCTGCCAGTAAGTTAAATTCAATATTGTGTAGATGGAACTCACTTTCCATGAAATACATTGTCTGCCGCAGCAATTCATAAGGAGAGATTTTTTCTTTTTTCGGTGCACTGGGCTGTGTTGTAAGCAAAAAGTCACTGACCAGTTTGTTCAAGCGGTTAAGCTCCTCAATTACTATTTCATGATAATGAGCCATTTCCTTATTGTCGGCAAACAACAGCTCAATAAATCCTTTAATTGTCTGCATTGGGTTACGAATTTCATGAGCCAGACCTGCTGCCAACTTCCCAACCATCGCCTGCTTGTCTAAAAGCTTCATTTTGTCCTCAATCACTGGCAGAGTAACCTGCTGCTCTTGAGTAATCACCGAGGATAATACGTTAGCAAGCCTTTTTACACTCTCAATTTCTTTTTCTGTAAAATCATATGGTTCCGTATCACTTGCACAGAGCGTGCCAAACAGCTCACCATTCTCCAAAATAATCGGCACCCCTAAATAAGAAGCAAGCGAAATGCTTTCTAGATCTTCTTTAACATGGGCTGCCCGCTCGTCAGTTTGTATATTATTTATGATAAGTGGTTCCCGACCACTACAAGAAATAATATGTCATAAAGACTTTTCAAGAGGCAGAACCATTCCTTGAGAAATACTGCAGCTCTGGTTTGTGCTTGTATGAAGCACCCGGAGAACTGAAAAGTCACTTTCTAATGATCCTATAAAAAAGGTCTTCGTATCCACTAATTCACTTGCTATTTGCAAGATATCTGTAATCACTGAATTTTTAACATCATTGCTCATAAAGAGCTAACCCCCATAGCTATTATTCATTGTTACTCAAAGTTTTCCAAACCTTTAACATCTATTTTATACTATAGCACTAAACAAAAAAATCTCTATACTTACATATTTTATTTTCCAGCTTTTATAAATTCAATGGTCTTTTTTTCCTTCTACATGAAAAGGCTGACCCAATGGCCAGCCTTACTTGTTAAGAGTTATCTTCTTCTTCCATTTCCTCATCTTCATCTAGGTCAATGTCTAGATCATCATCTACTTCTTGATCTGTATCATCTAATTCAGCATCTACATCATCATCCATGTCATCCCCATGGCCTTCCATGCCTTCATCTTCTTCTTCAATCCCTGTATCTTCATCTTCTGTGCCGTCTGGTTCATTTTCTACATCAATGTCATCCTCATATAAAGGATCATCGTCACCGCCTGTACCGTCCACATCGGTTTCGCCTCCGGCAGGTTCTTCTTGTTCCTCGCCGCCGTTATCACCGAGGTCATCTTCTGCTTCCCCGCAGCCTGCGATCATACCTGCCGCGAGCATGGCAGCGGCTCCTTTATATAATATTTTTTTGTTCATGGGAAAACCTCCTTGCTAAAAGAATACGTGTAGTAGCTGTATTCCCTGAGGCTGTTTCCAGTAAACAATTTGACCCCAGCGACTGAATTACGATCGGGACATTAGAATTTATACAGTTCCTTATATTTATCTGTTAAATAAGATAATAAATGATCTGGATTAATTCCTTCTCCGGTTGTATCTTTTAGAATTTCTACGGGTTTCTTCAAGGAACCGTGCTGATGGACGTGCTTGGTCATCCAGTCTTTGATCGGGGAAAGCTCGCCTTCACGAAGAAGGTTATCAAAGTCAGGAAGATCACGGTCTAAAGACTTCTTCAGCTGGGCTGCATAAATGTAACCAAGAGCATAGGAAGGGAAATAACCAAACGCTCCAAAAGACCAGTGAACGTCCTGCAAGACTCCTACTCCGTCATGGGGAGGAGTCACGCCAAGAAACTCCTGCATTTTGTCATTCCAGATGGCAGGAAGATCTTTGACTTGAATATCTCCGGTAATTAAACCTTTTTCAATCTCATATCGAAGAATAATATGAAGAGCATACGTCATTTCATCGGCTTCAATTCGAATTAAAGACGGTTTTGCTTCATTGATCGCTTTGTAGAAAGCATCAATGCTCACATTGTCGAATTGACCATTTGAGTATGACTTAAGCAAGTCGTAATTGTTTTCCCAAAAAGCATAGTTCCTGCCTACAAAATTCTCGTAAAACAAGGACTGAGATTCATGAATACCCATAGAGGTCCCGTCACTTAAGACTGTACCTTCAAGATCAGTTGATATATTTTGCTCATAAAGAGCATGGCCGCCTTCGTGGATGGTGCCAAACACAGCTGTTCTGAAGTCTTTTTCATCGTACTTCGTTGTCACTCTGACATCATTGGTGTTAAGCCCAATGGCAAACGGATGTACTGTTTCATCTAAACGGCCTGCTTGAAAGTCATAGTTCATTTTTTTAAGGATTTCAAGACTGAATGCCCGCTGCTTTTCTTTTGGAAAATGCTCAAATAAAAACCCTGTTTTCGGTTTGTTTTCGGACTCTTTTACCCCTTTGACTAAAGGATCAGTCCCTCTCTAACCTTACCAAATACATCATCCAGAATATCCACGGTTACGCCGGGTTCATAGTCATCTAATAACGTATTATATGGATGACCTTCATAGCCCCAGTAATTTACAAACTTTCGCTTGAATTCGACCAGCTTTTCGAGATTGGGACGGAAGGTTTCAAAATCGGCTTCTGATTTGGCCTGCTCCCATTGTGCTTCTGACTTAGATTTTAAAATGTTATATTCTCTATACTCCTCTTCTGGAACCTTTTTAAAGCGGTCATATTCTTTCTTAAGTTCCTCAGCTGACTTCCTTGTAATTTCTGAGACTTGCGCCCTGCCTTCATCACTTAGAACAGCTTCTAAATGCTCGCCCATTTCATTTGAGGTTGTAAGTTTAAATACCTCTGTAGATAAATATCCGAGAGCCTCTGATCTTTGATTGATCCCTTTTTAGGGCACCAGTTCTGGCATCCCAATTCATCAAGCCAATTGCTTGACGATAAGCTGTCATTTTCCTCATCAGCTCATGAAGCTGCTGTTCACTTTGTTTTACGTCAGACATTCATAAAACCCCTTCTTGTTATGTAGTAAAAGCATTTGTTTCGCCTATAGAAATGTAACGTTTATTATAGTGGATATTATATGTCATGTTAAGTAAAACCATTTGTATGTTTTGATGTTTTCTTTGACTCGTGTTATAAACGTAAAGAAGGAGGCATCTCTATGGACTTTACAATTTCTTCTGAAGCTGCAAAACATTACAAAAAAGAAATGGAATTAAAAGAGGGAGATGCTGTCAGGCTGTTTGTAAGAGTAGGAGGAGTCGGTTCAGGAGGATTTTCCATTGGTGTAGCAAAAGAAACACCATCTCCAACATCCTTTCAGGTAACCAAGGAAGGAGTCACGTTCTTTGTTACTGAAGAAGACCAATGGTATGTCGATGGCATGACCATTTCCTATGAACCTGGCATTGACTATTTCCATTTCGAAAACCCAAAAATAAAAGATGTAATTAACCCTGAGTAAGGCACATCAGCCAAGCTCAGGGTTCTTTATGTCTCTGTATGTGAAGACGGGACTCTTCATTTCATTAGTAATATCAAAAGATTAGAAGGATTCTCCCTCTCTTTCCACAATTAAGGAGGTACCTTGTCCACCGCCAATACACAGGGTGGCTAAGCCTGTCCTGGCTTTCCGCCGTTTCATTTCGTATAGTAAGGTTGTCAGCACGCGTGCACCTGATGCACCAATCGGATGGCCAAGAGCGATCGCTCCACCGTTTACGTTTACTTTCTCTTTATCCAGTCCTAAATCCTTCACCACTGCCAGCGACTGAGCCGCAAACGCCTCGTTAGCCTCTATAAGGTCCAGGTCCTCAGCCTTAAGCCCCGCTCGCTTTAATGCCTGTTCAGAAGCAGGTACAGGCCATATCCCATGATTTTAGGATCCAGGCAGCGCTTCCATAAGATTTAATTGTCGCTAACGGTACCACTCCCAGCTCTTCGGCTTTTTCCTTTGCCATAACAATGAGCATAGCCGCTCCGTCGTTAATCCCCGATGCATTTCCGGCTGTCACTGTTCCTTCTTTTTTAAAGGCCGGCTTAAGTTTAGCGAGCTTTTCCATTGTCATACCAGGTTTAGGAAATTCATCTTTGTCTATAACCAAAGGGTCTCCTTTTCTTTGCGGCACAGAAACCGGTGTGATTTCCTCAGCAAATAACCCCTCCTGTTGAGCTCTCTCTGCCCTTCTTTGGCTCTCAAGGCAAATTCATCCTGCTCTTCTCGCGTAAAACTCCACTGCTCAGCAATATTTTCTGCAGTAATTCCCATGTGGATGCCATGAAATTTATCCATTAGCCCGTCATTAAGCATCGTATCAATCATTTTTGCATCCCCCATCCGCTGACCCCAACGCAGAAGGAACGACATACGGAGCATTGCTCATACTTTCTACTCCACCGGCAAGCACGACATCAGCATCCCCTAACGAAATAAACTGGGCAGCCATGCTTACCGTACGCAAACCTGAACCGCATAATTTATTAATAGTTACAGCAGGCGTAGTATCAGGCAGGCCAGAAAATATTCCAACCTGACGGGCAACGTTTTGACCAAGGCCTGCGGATAAAATGTTCCCAACTAAAACCTCATCAATGTCTGATGGTTGTATTCCCGCTCTCTCAATCGCGCTCTTAGCAGCTGCCACACCCAAATCTACTGCATTGACGGAAGATAAGCTTCCCCCATAGCTGCCAATCGGTGTGCGTGCAGCACTTACAATCACTACTTCTCTCATAGTAGATTCCTCCCCCAAGTCGTATAATCGTTCTCAGCGAATCTTTTCTTTAACACCAGGTTTCTATATTTTTCGATATTCGCTTCCATTACTCCTCTATTTTTGCTTGAGAAACCCATGTACTCATCACTTTCCTGTTACCAGCAGAATGATCAAGCTAAGAATAAGTGAACTGTTTGATATGTATATATCATGCTGTTTTTCAAAACGAGGGTGGAGTCGGATCTTATCCTCGGTGATTCTTTCTGCCCCAAGGTCTCTGAGCGGGCGGTAACGTGTAGTTTCAGAGAAAAATCCTTTAAATAACGAGTGTCATTTTACATCTGTACGTATACTCTGACAAGGCTTCCTCTTCAAACCATGGTACTGTATATACCCCTTCTACATTTAATGTACGAATGTTTCCTGGATCATCAAAAAAAGCGCGAAGAACGTCTCCGCGCCTAACAAATCTATTTTATTTCTTTTTTCGCTTCTTTAAGTTGATGGTCGATATTTTCAATCAATCTTCGGAAACCTCTAGAAAATGAGAATCTACCTGTCTGGTGAGTAAAGGCTTGTTGATATTGTTGTTTCGCAAATCTGACTGCATTGGATGCAGCTTCCAGCTGATCTTCATCGAGACTCTCAGTGGCATGACCCACTGCACGCTCCGCTGCCTTAATCGACATTTTCACTTGCATTAAATCATTATATTGATTTTCGTCATATGATCGAGTCAATGAGAAGCCCCCTTCGCAAGTAAAAGAATATACCTACAGCATATCCAGAGAGCTCATCATTTATTCCAACGAATCAAAACGAATTTCTTAAACACTTGCATGCTAAATGGTACAATGGAAGAAGATAAATGACAAAGGAATGATTATTTGTGGGTATCCCAAAACCACTTGTACAGGCAAACCAAGCGTTTATTGTTAGCACAGTTCTTCTTTCTCTTATTTTTTCCATATGGATTCTTTTTCTTCCGTTCATAAACGGAATGGTTAGTTTGATTACAAATTCAAACCCCGTCATCAGGCTGGGCAGAAATTTTTTAAAGAAAAAGCCGAGCCAGTATGTGTTGGAGGACCCTGAGCAGCAGCGTTTTAACCAATGGATTAGCACAGTATGTTTAGGATTATCTCTGCTTTTTTATTTTCTCGGTTTCCCTGCCATCAGCATAGCATTTTCCGTTATGGTTCTTCTGGCAGCAGGCATCGCTTTAACGGGCTATTGTATTGGATGCACAATCAGATACCGTTACATGATGTGGAAATATAAAAGACAGCAGACATAACAACCATCGAAACCTGTTATTTTCATCCAATTCGTTATCGGGAGTCGCTTTGAGCGTTTCCGATAGTTTTGCACCCTGTTCTATTCTATTGGCTTGATCTCTTTAGAAGTGTTCCAAAAAAGGCTGCTGAGATTATTCTCAACAGCCTTTTCATATCATGAGTGTTACCGCCTTGGCGGCTTTGGTCCCCAATACTGATAGTATTGGGTTTTAATATTTCCGTTATAAAGTTTCCTTCGCTTCGTGGCATTTTTTCCGTATAAATTTTCAAAGCTTCATGGGAAGTAATAACATATACAGACCACGTTTCAAGAGCAGAAAAAGTCCTGCCCATATCCTTATACATCTCTTCCACCGCCTTCTTTTCCCCTAGCCGCTCACCATACGGCGGATTACAGATGAGCGTGCCGTACTCCTTCTTAGAGGTAAAATCCTTTACCTGCATCTGTTTGTACTCAATCAATCCATGAAGACCTGCCTCCATCGTATTATCCTTGGCCAGGTCAATCATTTTAGGATCTAAGTCACTTCCCTGGATATCCAAAGGCTGGTCATAATTCGCAAGATCCTCAGCTTCTTCTCTTGCTTTTTCCCAATTTTCCTTGCCAACCCATTCCCAGCTTTCAGCGGCAAACTCTCTGTTAAACCCAGGAGCTATATTTTGGCCGATCAGTGCCGCTTCAATAGGTAAAGTGCCAGACCCGCAGAAAGGATCAGCAAAAGGTTTGTCCGGGGTCCAATGGGTAAGCTTAATTAAGCCTGCAGCCAGTGTTTCTTTGAGTGGTGCTTTACTGTGTAATGGCCTATATCCACGGCGGTGCAGCCCCTCTCCAGAGCTGTCGATTGTCAGCACAGCTGTATCTTTATGAAGAGCAACTTCAATGCGGAAAAACGGGCCATCTTCTTTAAACCAGCTTGTTTTATAAGTTTCCTTCAAGCGCTCAACGACTGCTTTTTTTACGATCGCCTGACAGTCTGGAACACTATAGAGCTTTGATTTCACCGAACGGCCGATTACTGGAAACTCGGCATTTTCAGGAAGAAACTGTTCCCATGGCACACTTTTGGTTCCTTGGAATAATTCTTCAAAGGAAGTGGCTTTGAACTCAGCTAGCTGGACTTTGACGCGGTCAGCTGTGCGAAGCCATAAATTTGCACGGCATAAAGCGAGGGGATCAGCCGTAAAAGTCACCTTTCCGTTCTCGACTTCAACATTTTCATAACCCAGGTCTTTCACTTCTCGGGCGACCAGAGCTTCCAGTCCCATTGTTGCTGTAGCGACTAATGTAATCTTGTTCATATTTATTTCTCCTTACACGACTCAAATTGACTAGACTCTTACTATACATGGTTCTCTTTTACACATCCAGTCAAACTTTACCATAAACAAAGGGAAAGGGAAAATGATCCTGCCATCCTGTTTTGTTTCTTTTTAAGAACATGTTCCTAATTTCCATCAATTTCCTTTTATGACAGATTTCAATGTGGCTGCTGTTTGAAAGATAATAAAAAAGAGTATTGGAAATCCTGCCACCGTAGCCATTTGTTTTACTGCTTCAATGCCTGTGATTTCCCCGCCAGTACCTGCTGTGATTGTTAAAAGAGCCAAAGTCCCAAGGAGGACTCCCCAGTACACTTTCATTGTGGCAGGAGGTTCAGGGTGGTCAATGGAATAGCCTTTGGTTGTAAGAGATGAAACAGTAGTTGTTAAGGAGTCCGCAAGTGTTGTAAAGGAAATAAAGATAGAAACCAGCATGAGAATACTAATGATTACTGTGAAAGGAAGGGATTCCAAGAATACAAATAAGGATAGTTCAAGCCCTCCTTCTTCATTTGAAATCATTTCCCAAAGCTGTCCTTCTCCCTGCCAATCATAAAAAATGGACGCTCCTCCAAATACCCAAAACCAAAGCATGCCAAATCCTGCAGGCAGCAAAAGATTAAACAGTACAAATTCTCTTATGGTTCTTCCATAGGCAAGCCTTGCAAGAAACATACCGATAATTGGAGCATAAGCCAGCCAGATGGACCAATGAAAGATCGGCCACCACCTCGGCCATTCTGAACCTTCCATCGGGCTTGTCCATAAGAAGCGTTCTGGAAGCCCGCTTAAAAAAGCTCCGGTACCCTGAACACCTAGATTCAGAATAAATGTCGTCGGCCCCGCTACAAAAACAAATATGAGCAAGAACAAAAAGACTTTGGCATTTTGGTCTGCCAGGAACCGTATCCCTTTTTTCAGTCCTGTATAACTTGAAATAATATAGGCAGCTGTTATGACAACAACCAGGATGCTCCAAAGGAAGACCCCTGTCTCAATGCCAAAAATATATTCCATTCCGCTTCCTATCTGTAGAACTCCTTCACCAAGAACTGCGGCCATTCCACCTGCTATTCCAAAGATACACAGAATGTCTACGATCGTCCCTCCTGTTCCCAGGGCTTTTTTACCTAGAAAGGGATAAAGGGTGGCACTGATTGTATAAGGAAGCTTAAGATTGTAATGGCTGTAGGCGACTGCGATTCCTGCTATGACATACACAGAGTACGGTGCTAGTGTCCAATGGGCAAGATTGGAAGCTATCGAAAAACAGCAGCTTCTTCAGTGAAAGGCTCGATTCCCAGCACTTGTGGAGGATCACTGAAATGCGTGATCGGCTCGGCAAGACCCCAAAATAAAATCCCTACTCCAATACCAGCTGTTAGAGAAATTGCAAACCACTGCCATTTGGTAATAAACGGCTCTGCCTCTTTTCCGCCAAATCTGATATTCCCATATTTTGAAAATCCAAGGTATAAACAAATAAATATTAATAGAAACACCGTCAGATTAAACAGCCAGCCGAAATGAATAAAGGCAAAATCCACAATAATTGTCTGCCATTCATAAAAGGAAGAAGCCACAATGCGCCAAGAATTACAGTAAAAATAAGGATAATTGAGGTGGGAAGAAAAACAGGCCAATGTATTTTATTTTTCATTATTGTTCTCTCCTATGTAAATATCTATCAAGGTACATTTCTTACTCTGAAGCTGTTAAGCTGCCTTAAAGAAAAGAAAAGGGCCTGCTAAGAAGCCCTTTTTTACATCACTTGAACTATTGTCCGTCTTTGGCAAGACGGAATCCGCTGAACTGCCACCTTTTTTCCGGAGGGAAAAGTTCCGGTATGTCAAACGGATGTGGGAGGCAGGGGTCGCGCAAGACCCGCCTCTTAACACCATTTTATTACTCATAAACTTTGCATTATATTCTCCTAACGCGGGGCTGCTTCTTGGGTACTGGGTATAGGGCTTCTTGTCCATTCCCACACATCTCCAAACTCTTTTCCACTTTCCTTCTCTCCAAAAGATGAGGGGTGAAGCAGTCCAGATTCTAAAAAGTTGCCTTCATAGTCGTTATCTCTGAAAGCCCACTCCCACTCCTGTTCTGTCGGAAGTCTGTACCCTGCCCACCTTGCGTAGGCGTCTGCTTCAAAATAGCTTATATGGGTGACAGGCTCACTTGGATTCACGCTCTCTACTCCACGCACCGTATAAGTACGCCATATTCCCTCTTCTTTTCGCCAATAAAGGGGAGCCTGCCAGTCATTAGTTTGTACCAGATCCCAACCTTCTGCAAGCCAGAGTTCAGGTCGCTCATATCCTCTGTCCTCTATAAACTCCATAAACTCTTTGTTTGATACAGGGCGGGAGGCAATAGAAAAAGCATGCTGCCAATGTTTATGGACCGGCCTTTCATTATCAAAGGAAAAGTCTTCGTTATTCGTGCCGATTTCACTTATTCCTTCTTCAAAGCTGTGCCATTTTATTGGCGGAAGAGTTGATGCAGGTCTCTCCTGCGTCTCTTCCTGTAAGTATGGGTACTCCAGCGGGTGAATAGAATAATTATATTTTATATCTGTTACCAGTAATTCTTGGTGCTGCTGTTCATGATTGATCCCTATAATCATTAATTCCTTTATTTTATCTGGTAAAATTTCCTCCGTGGTCAACATCTCTACAATTTCTCTATCAACATGATTTCGGTAGTTTATGATTTCTTGTACGGTTGGCCTTGAGAGAAGCCCCCTTTGATGTTTTGGAAATGGGGTGCCGAGTGATTCATAGTAGGAGTTAAACAACCGGTGGAAATTTTTTGAAAAGACTTCGTACTCCCTTTTATATGCGGTTAAAATCATCTGCTCAAAAAACCAGGTCGTATGGGCAAGATGCCATTTTGGGGGACTCACATCTTCGTGGGACTGAATCACAAAGTCTTCAATTTCAAGAGGCCTTACAAGATTCATTGTTTCTTTTCGGGTTTCAGTATATTTGCCTATAAGGGTGCTAACTTCACTGGTCATAAATACTTGTTTCGTACTCATATAGACCTCCTTGCTTGTTCTATTCTTAATAAATAATGGTCTATACCCTTCCTCATATTTTCTATAACATTACCTTCCACCTTCCTGATTGAAGCAAAAGGATTAAAGTAGTTATGAAAAGGGAAAACCCTTGTTAAATAAGACGTGTGGGGTGTTAATCGTGAGTAAAGAACTAATAAGACAGTTAGACGGTTCCGGCAGAATCGTCATACCTAAAGAAATTAGAGAAGAATTAGAACTAAATGACCAGCAGCTTCGTATAAAAGAAGAAAAAAGACGAATATCAGTAATAAAAACAAATTTAGAGGAAACGGAAGAAAAGCACGTAAAAACCCTTGATGATGAAGGGCGTCTCCTTCTCCCAAGCGATCTAAGAGATTATATTGGGTGGCAAAAAGGCGTAGAAATAAAATTTTCAACAGACAAGGATACAGTGATTCTCCAAGAGGCTAACGAACAATGTATTATATGCGGGCGCAGCGATGCCTATCTTTATCCAGTAAAACAGCGTCTACTATGTGAAGAATGTCTGGTAATGGGAATGAGGAAGCGACAGAAGCATGGAAGACAAACCTTAACCCAATCTTTGAGAATTACTTTGACCATTGTCACGATAGTATAGAAAATGAAGAAAATCGCAAACACATCCTTCAGGCAAGAATGGACGGAAGACGCTTGAAGACAGTCCTGGAATTTATAGGCGTAGAGGATGACAATGAGCTTCTTGAGCAAATTAAAAAGTCTTATCAGTTATTAGGAGATGTAGGGAAGTATGATGTCTTTCTTACAGACCTGGAAAAAATGAATGAAAATAAGGAAGAAAGTGATGAGGACATTCCTGAGATCTATGAAGAGTTAACTTCTTTTGCGCAAAATAAGCGTATTGAATCTCAAGAAAAGCTGAATAAAAAGCTTCCAAAAACGGTAAATAATGACTTAAAGAAACAAGTGGGAAACGTTTCTGAATGAAGGCCTTCCTGAGTATGTAAGAGGAATCGATACTAATGAGAAACTTAAAGAGGAAGAAGATAAATTCCATAAAAAACTTGAAGAATATAAAAAAGCAAAAGAAGAAGACGGTTCTTTAGAAAATGGCCTGTCAGTGATTAAAGGAGTATATGTGCAAGCAAAGCATTTGCGTTCTTTATACACTTTTCTTAATAAAATGAAAGATGGAGAGTATGAAGACAAAGTAAATGAATATGAGGACATACAAAAAGAATTTGGAAAGATCATCAGCCTTCGTGACAGACTTGACCGTATCGATAAAGCGAGAAAGAAAGCTAAACTATCAAAGAGTAAAGTAAAAGAACTTAAAAAAGATATTAAAGGGGATTTGGAAAAAGAATTAAATGAAGTTTCGGGATAAATAAGAATATCTGTTTAAAATGTTTAAAGGTTGGCTGTATGCTTTTTGTACTGATTTTCCTATTTCGATTTCTTTTCTGACAGAGAGTTTGTTGTATGGAGCTTTTCATGCCCATATATGACACCATGATTTATCTTTCCCATAACTAAAAAAGGATGAGCAGCTGCTCATCCTTTTTACGTATTTCCAACAGCGGGAATAGGGTATTGTTGAAACATACGAGCAAAGTGAATCAGGTTATACGCCATCATTTTTGTATTTTTTTTCGTGAATTCGCTGTCTTGTCCGGCTTCCATATAAGACGGTCCCGGCCCGGCTTCTCCAACCCAATAGGCAAGGGAATTAGGAGGGATCGTAAAGCCGATATTCGCCATTCCAAATAAAATGGACTTACCCGCTTCTTTTGCTCCGTCTTCGTTTCCAGTTACTAAGCACCCAAATACTTTGTTATAATAGATCGCCTGTCCTTTTTCATTCGTTTCCCCGCTTTGAGCATATAAACGTTCCATGACCAGGGATGCTAAGCTGCTCTTTTCTCCGTTCCATATCGGGGTCCCAAGAATAATGATGTCTGCCCCCTTCACCTTTTCCATAAGAAGAGGCCACTCGTCACCATCCCCCATGTCATCGCTTATACCCGCTATAATAGTATAGTCCGATATACGAACCACTTCAGTCTCAATGTTTTCTAACTTCATCCATTCTGAAGACTTTTCTATTAACGCTTCTGTATTAGAAGGTTCATTACTTCTTTTTAAAGAAGTTGTTTATATATAACGCTTTCAGCCTTTCCATAAAGCATCTCCTTTCCTTACGCCAGGGAATTAGGTATTGCTATCAATTCCCGTCTTAATCTTACTTATAAACGTTAGAAAAAAAAGTACACAAAAAAGAAGCT
>NZ_BAXQ01000037.1:0-26112 GCF_001310615.1 Thalassobacillus sp. C254
AAAGTTCAGTCATCTTAACTTCGAACAAAGGGCCCGAGGAATGGGGAGAATTGATCGGAGATCAAGGTATTACCACGGCCATCTTGGATCGCCTTCTCCATCGCTCGGAAGTCGTTCACTTGAATGGCGGCAGTCATCGAATTAAGTATCGTGAATCTTTGTTTCAAGCGAAAAGTGCTCAAACGTAACGAGCAAAAAATGTTCATTTCCACTTGACGGTTACAATTCTTTTGCAGATTCATTTGGTATTTCAAGTGCATGTGTAATGTAACATGTATTGACCTGAAATAAGTTAATTTTGGTTTCTTTTTACTTTTATTCTGTTTTGTTTTAAGCCTTTTTTCCTTTTCTTCAGTAGTTTCATCACAATTGAATAAACCTTCTTCAAAAGCATGGTCGATTTCAACACGATTATAGTCTAAAATCCACTTTCTAAACTTATGGTATAAAGGCAGAAGAGTGTCTTTATCTAAGCTAAAAACATCACATCCACGGTCATCATACATGTGAAATAGAATTCCTTTTGTTTCATTCACAATATATAGATTACCGTTTATTCTAGGTTTTCGAAGAAATTCTTTATTACCAATTGCTTTAATGAGATAGTCTAAACGTAAATCCTCTTTATTAACTTTTAAGAGATATTGAATAGTTCTGATTTCTGTATCCTCTTCATCATATTCAAAGGCCACTGTTTTACACTTGAGATCATAGATTAATTTTTTGTTTCTTAAAAAACGTTTAATATTAGGTAAATCAATTCCCTTATAATCAATATGATTACTAACGGATGCGATTAACCAAATAGAATCACTATTATTAAAAAGAAATTTAAAAATCGATTTGGCTCGATAATGCATCTCTTTATAATAGTCGCTACCATCTAACTCGACTAGCCCTAACTCAAATCGTATCCAATTTGCTGAGCTTTTTATCAACTGATTAAATAATTCCATAATATTCTCCCTTAGCTCTTCTTCAACAGGATGCTGCCCTTTAATAGAGTAAAGGTGCGTTTACCCGTTTACCGCACCAGTTACATCAATAAGAATTTACTAACGAATGAACGCCAATTCTCTATTATCAAGAGCATCCTTTAACCATCGAGGATGCATTTTCAATAAGTCTTGCGGCAGGTTTTCTGAACCAAAAAATTTTATTTCAAGTGATTCATCAGAATTACGTCTAAGTTCTCCACCTGTAATTTCAGCAAGAAAACAAGTTGTTATAAAATGTACTACTTTACCATTTGGGTAAGCAAACACCTGTGAATTAGGTTCAGAGTACACACCAATAAGCTTTTTAATTCTTATATCTAAATTGGTTTCCTCTTTTACTTCTCTGATAGCTGCTTCAGAAACTGTTTCTCCAATTTCTATATGTCCTGAAGGAATACCCCATAGTTCTACATCAGCTCTTTTCTGTAACAAAACTTGTTTTTCTTCATTCAAAATAATAACTGCCACGCCTGCTTTTAATTCATCAATTCTTTTCATTTAATAAACCTCCCTTAAAATAATAAAAAAGGTCCGAGGGGAATAAGATTTCAACGCATAGCAAATACGCTGAACCTTTCCCCTCGGACCTTTTATGTCAATAGGTGCCTTTTACGTTATGGTAAAAGACGTAGCCCTCGGTCACGGACCTACTTAGATAGCGGAACCCTAGCTACAATTTTCCAGTTCATATTTATTTTACAACTATTACTTAGAAGATGAAAGATGCTCTTCAATTCTTATGCCACTTTAGTTCAAGAAGGAATACTTCACAATCTGGACCTTTTCTGGAATAAGCATATAAAGGAAATCTCCCACTTTACATTATAAAACAGAGGTTGTGATCACACCTTATTATAAATGTCTGACAATCTGACTTTACAAACAGAAAAACCAATTATCAAAAACGAATGTATTTGATAAATATAAATCACTAAAATTTTGGGTCATAAAACCCTTATTCACTTGTTATCAAAACTATTATCAAAAACAAATTAACAATAACTCCCTTTAATGATAACATTATTACTATCAAAAGGGGGAGTTTGATGCAATATACTTATGGATATGCGAGAGTTAGTACCAAGCAACAAGATTTGATTCGACAACTGGATTTGTTAAAGGAATACAACTGCACAGAAATATTAACAGAAAAAATGTCAGGTACAAAAACAAATAGACCAGAACTTATTCGATTAAAGGATAAGGTTAGACCCGGAGATTCAATCGTTGTAGAAAGTTTTTCAAGATTAGGCAGGAGTACAAAAGATTTGATAGAGTTAGTTGAGTACTTTGAAAATAAAAATGTGAAATTGATTAGCATAAAAGAGAATTTTGATACAAATACACCACAAGGTAAACTGATGCTTACTGTATTTCAGGCATTCAGCCAATTCGAAAGAGATCTAATTGCTCAACGAACAAAAGAGGGGTTAGAGAGTGCAAGGGCCAGAGGTAGAAATGGCGGCCGTCCAAGAGTGACAGAAAAACAGATAAATAAAGCTCTAAATCTATATCACTCTAAGGAATACAGTATTAGCGAGATCGTAGAAATGACCGGAATAAGTCAAGCAACATTGTATCGTTACATACAAACAGCTCGGAAAGGCAAAGAGAAACAAGCTCATATTGATCTAGAAAACATTGCAAAAATAAGAATGGGGCTGCAAATCGAAAATAACAATAAATTTGTACGTGGCAAAGGAAGGTAAGAGAAAGTATCGAACAGTTCCTAAAACATGATTACAGAATGGAAATCATAGCTAACGAATATATCATCTACGTCCCTTATACAACCGTTGATGCATTAAAAAAGACAGTATATGATATTCTCGGTGAAATGGATAATGAGGCTGATATGAGGAATTGTTTTATTGAAGCAGACGTTTACTGCGATGAATTAGGACTCACATGGTAATCTCAATGGGGTTGTTTTTTTATTGCTCTTTTCTATTCCTTATTAAACAATTAAATTACTTTTATTGGAAGTAATCCTGCGGACTAGAACAGCTACCCTGTCACTAGGCCTAAAAAAGAGGGAGGTTTTTCTCCCTCCTAATGTATGAAAGTTTGTCCTCAAATAGACACCAAAAGAGGTGAAAAAAGATGACTACAAGCACAAGTACGAAACCATTAACCAACAGTATGATTCTTCGTTTCTTTATTGCCAAGGAACTGTACTATACACACCGGTCGTCTTCTGAGTTATGGCAGCACACCAAACATGTCTTAAAACACCATCCTCCAGCTAAACGAAGCTTTCAGTTAGTCATGAGCAAGATGCAACAGGAAGGGTTTGTGAAAGAAAGCTTTAAAGAAAAAAGGACAACCTATTATTCCCTGACAGACGAAGGCAGGGAGTATTACCAAGGGATTAAACTTGCATATCGTGACCGCTTGATGGCAGCCAAACAAGTGGCAGCCGTCTTTTTATATGAAATTACAAAGGAAGGGGAGCGCCCTAAGAAAGGAACAACCATGATAGAAAAAGACCGTCCCTTTTTTAGTTCCCTGGTGTCCGTAAAAGATGTCTTCCGATATATCGTATTAACACGCACGTACTCAGGGAGAACCATCGTCATTGCCGAACCGGAAACGGAAATGTTAGAAACATATGGGTGGAAAGTATCTACAAGCTATGCCTATGAGGTCGCCATTGAAATGGAAGAAGATCCCGAAATTGGCGGGCTGGTGACAGGAAAATGGGAAGGGGAGAGACGGAGAAAGCGACTGTTAAAAATCACTCCCTTAGGCAGGCAGTTTTACGAGAGAATTAAACAGGATACCGCAGATCGGGTAAGAAATGCTTACCACTACTTAGACACCGTTATTAAGGAAATGGATGATTCAAACTAGAAAAGAAAAGGATGAATTGAATGGAACAGGAACAAATAAATCTTTTTCCTATAGACAAGGCTCCAGACATGGATAAAGACGTGGCGTTACATTGGCAAAGAGAAGGACTCTGGCCGGAAACGTCCCTCACTGGTGCAAAAAGGAGATCGGGTGATCGTTTCCAAACCAGTGGATCAAATGCCTGATACCATAGGATACTACGACCAGTACAAAAACCAAAATGGGCTTGTTGTACGTATCAAGGAGACAAAAAACAAAGACTCCTTGTATTTCTATAATGCGGTGGTGCTCATGGATAAGACCAAAAAGGAAATTAAATTTGAATCGAATTGAAATAAGAGTCCCAACCGAGAATGTCAGAAGTATAGCTATTCCAGAAAAACTTGGCTTTACTAACTGAAGGATATCTAAGAAGTGAAGTGTGGAATGGTTACATGGTAAGTACATGGACCATTATCTTAAAGAAGAATATATGCATGTTGTTCAAGAAAAGAGGTGGTAAATAGATTTGTAGAAAGGAATCCAAGCTTAGCGCTCTGCCATTCATTCGCACTACATGCTTCCACAGGCCTCCGTACTTTGAAGACCGTAAAAAGCACTGGATAAGCACTAACTTTTCTCAAGACCTCAGATTGTCGTACACTTGCTCCTCTATGAGAAAATGTTAAAAAATTGTGTTCATTTGGCTTTTATCTTCTTCTGTAGTCGGAATGGTACTGATTGTGGAATGGTACTGATTGTGTTAGAGTCTTTTATTTCTCCCACCTGGTAACTTCATTTCATTGATTAATGCTCTCTAACACTTGAATCGAAGCGAAAGTAATAACCCCTCAAGGGCATCGTTATACTAAGCTAGAGTGGTTTTTTTAATTTTGAGAATTTTCTCCGTAAAAAAGCCCACGATAGAACCTATAATAAAAGGAACAAGAGAACCTTCTGCTTCCAAAGTTACCCCTTCGGGTGAGGTTTCTTTATAAAAATTCCAATTCAAAAACGAAATTTCAAATATGTTTCCAACCGTATACAAAAATCCTGTTGACAATAATGCTGCTAACAAAGGAAACCATAACAATTTCTTATTCACGTATACCGCCTCCTTTTATCTATTTTAATATTTAGTAAATAAACTTCAATACATTCACAACAAAATTGAACATACAAGAAAATCTAAGTCACCCCGTGTGTAACTGTTAGCTTGGGCGCCAGTGAATATAGAAAAGCTATTGAAGTTCTGTAAATCTCAAAAAGTCGTAAAGTCATTTTATATGAGAACTGCAAAGATGAATGTAATTATGGTTCAAACCGACTTGTTAGATCGCCGTGTATTATATGAGATCAACGGTAGAAAAGTTCGTCGTCATATAATCAATGCCAATATTAAGTGACGAGGAGTAGTTTGTTACGAAACCTGCATGTCTTGCCGATTCGGAGGAAATAGTTCTTACTCATGCTTTACGGTTCAAAAGTACGTGCCCTGCACAAACGAAGAAGGGCCATGATAAATAATTATGTACTATTTGAGGTGAAAATTTGAAGATTAAAAAAGCAAGTGAAGAAGATGTCATAGGAATAGCAAGAATTTACGTTGATTGTTGGAAAACTACTTATCATGGCTTAGTACCACAAAGTTATTTGGATGGGTTATCATATGAAGACGCCGAAAAAAATGGTTTTAACTTTTTAAACACAGAAAATGAACCCTTTATCTTTATTGCGATAAGTGAAAAAGGTAATATTGTTGGTTTCGCATCAGGGAATAGCATTGATGATGAAAATTTTGGCGGAGAATTACAAGCCTTTATCTATTAGAAGAATGTAGAGGATTGGGTGTAGGAAGACAGTTGTTTTCAGCTATTGCCAAGTATTTTAAAGAAATAGGCATTACTTCAATAATAGTGTGGGTAATGGAACAAAATAAATCTGGACTTGGTTTCTATGAAAGCATGGGAGGAAAGGAATATCTTCGTAGGAAAAATGAGTTTGGTGGAAAGATAGTTAATGATGTTGCTTATAGGTGGAATGATGTTTCAGTTTTATGTATACAAGAAGAATAAAGCTAAAACTTGGTCAACTATTTGGAACAAGAACAACTACAAAAAAGTCTTTACTATGTAATACCATGATAATTCTAATAAATTAAGCAACAAAGAGACGATTAGTATATGGAATCCCAAACTATTTTCACTAAATGAACGTTATCTTCCCATCCATCCCCCATCTACCACGATGTTTCCCCATGAATATAATTGGAGGCTCCCGTTGCTAGAAAAAAGACTGCTCCTACAATGTCCTCTGGTGTTCCCCACCTTCCAACGGGTATTCTATTTGATGCTACGAACAGTGGCAGGTCCTTGGCTTCATTATTTTCCTTATATATTATAAGCTTTTAAATGATTCTTGGGCTCAAAAACTTTCTCTTCTACCAGTCACCCTTATAGGGGTAGCGTCAGGAAAATGCGGAATTACAACGATAAGGAAATCCCCATATTAAAAAGTTTGAGGAATAATTCTTTATTGTTTTTTTAAAATATCCTTTAAAATCTTTGTGTCTTCTGAAGATATGTCAAAGCCATTTTGTTCGTGACCAACATATATTACTCAGCTTTTTTCTCATGTATTCCCAAGCACAAGGTGCAATCCGTGAGTTTCCCCATTTTCATAGCGAATTAAAATATCATAATCAGGCTTTTCAGTATCGACATTAACTTTCTGTTCCCTACCTTCTGCATCTTTCAAAGCCTCTTCAAACCTTGAAATGGTTGTGTCGTTATCAATTGTTGCAATATAATTTTCGTTTATTCCACCATAGTCACTAGATTTAGATATGGAAGTCGATGAAATATCATCTAACATCATCATTTCCTTTTCTTGAGATTGACAAGCAAATAAAAGTAATGTACAAAAAGAGAACAATAATATAAAAAGTATTTTTTCAAAATGTCTCCCCCTGTATGGATAATCACATTTCTCCAATTCCATAAGCAAGGACACTAAATAAAAAACTAATGATTGTTAAGCCTCCAACGGGAATAGAAAAAAACTTGTTGTTTTTGAATTCAACGATAGCCGTGATTGCCCCCCCTACACACAGCACCAACCATATAGGCACAAACAATGCATCGGCAACGCCCATTGGTAGTAAACTGTATCCATTAGTCAAGAAAAAGAGCCATTGAAAAATTAATAGTCCTACTATTATATAAGAAATCTTATAAGGACGCTTTCCCTTTTCACTTTTTCTATTAGCCAAAATTGCAGGCACAATAAACGTTGTAAGTACAATGACACCAAAAATCACCAAAAGTATTAATGAAATAGTAATGATTAACACTTCCTTTCAATTTATGAACAAGTACCGGCTCCCATTTCATTTCCGATCTTGATTGTCTAATCCCTTCGATATTCAAGAATATCCCCCGGCTGACAATCCAATGCCTTGCAAATTGATTCTAAAGTAGTTAATCGAATCGCTTTTGCTTTTCCATTTTTTAAAATAGATATGTTAGCCATTGTGATTCCAACCTTTTCGGATAATTCTGTTACACTCATTTTTCTTTTTGCCAACATCACGTCAATATTAATTATAATTGCCACTATTTTCACCTCAGACCGTTAAATCATTTTCTGATTTTATATCTAAAGCACTTTTCAACAACTTTTGAAGAACCATTGTGAAGACTGCAATAACAACGGAACTAAAAATAATTGTAAATATGATAATTGCTATTCCGGGATGTAAAGCGTTTTGTGCCAATAAGAAGATAGCCCCTATTGCATATAAGCCACTAATTGTTATTGCACAGTATTTTATATATCTTAATGCCTTTACAGACAGCTCCGAGAAGGCATTGTTTTTATCAATGTAGGTTAAAAGTTTCAAAGCTTTATACAAAGCAAAGTAAAACGGGATTCCTGTTACATACAAACCGATTAAAATGGGAAATCGTATATAGGAAAACTCCGGAAACAATTCTGCTGTATTGTTTGCTAATCTAGGCAACCAAAATATAAACAAGGAAAGTACCATAATCCCAATAAAATAAACGGCTATTCTTAAAAAGAGTGTTGTTCCTCTTTGCATTAAAAGCACCTCACTTAATTATCATCATTGTAATGATAATACACATATTTATCGTAAATCAATAAAAATATATTTACTTTTAATGTATTGTTATTAATTATTGACATAAAAAAGCATCTTTGATTAAACAAAGATACTGTTCAAAAATATTGTGAGCCTAAATAATACCTCATTGTTTCAACACAGCCTTATTCCACAATGGGTATTTTTGCACAACCCCTCGAAAATGGCTGATTCAGAATTATCCAAATACGACTCCTGTGTTTAATCACCCAATGCAGCAGTAAGGGCGCTTGTTATTAAACAATCGCGCCTATAATGGAATGTTACATTAGTTTTTATTAGCTGGTTTCGTTTAACAAGAACCATGCATAATTCTGTTTAAGGCTTGTCTATATTTATAAAAAAGACTGCTCCAAATTTGATATGCTCCCCTCAAAGTAGACAGAGGAAAAATAAAAATCTGTCTCTTGAGGGGAGTTTTTTATGTCTTATATACAGATAAGTGCAGCTAAGAAGCTGGAAGTAATATCGTTCTATGAAAGTAGTGGCTGTACAATTAAAGAAGTATGTGCCGAGTATGGAATCTCTTCAGTAACATTCAATAAATGGCGGCAATTGTATAGAAAACATGGATTTTTAGGATTACAGCCTCAGCGGGCTGGAAGGACTATCCTAAAGAGCTTAGATTATTAGCGATTCAGGATTACTTGTCAGGAGAATACTCACAGTCGGAAATTGTAAGGAAATATAATATTTCGTCCAGAAGCGTTTTTGATAAGTGGCTGAAAAAGTATAATGGTCATGGAGTAGTCACAGAGGGACGGAAAGGACGGAAATTTTCCATGACCAAGGGAAGAAAAACAACCTGGAAGGAACGAATTGAAATCGTTCAACATTGTTTAGCCACCGGAAGGGATTTCGCAGGTACAGCAGCTGAGTATGGGGTTTCTTACAATCAAGTGTATCAGTGGGTTAGGAAGTTTGAGTCAGGCAATGAGGAAGCTTGAAAGATCGAAGAGGCCGAAATAAATCTGACGAAGAGCTGACATCGGAAGAACGGATGAAACTGGAGATGAAACGTCTTCAAAAGGAAAATGAACAACTTCGTGCCCAAAACGCTCTTCTAAAAAAGTTGGAAGAAATCGAAAGGAGGCGATCCTGAGCCGGGTAAGACAAGAGAAATTGTATATCGCTATCAAGGAAGTTCAGATAGAGGAAGGGCTCCCTATAGAGCTTTTGTGCAATGAAGTGGGTGTGGCACGCTCGTCCTATTACAAATGGTTAAAACGCCAACCAACCGAAGAAGAATGGTTAAACCATGATCTCCTTGAGGAGATCAAAAACCTACATAAGAAACGCAAGGGAATTCTTGGCTATAGAAGGATATTATTATATATCAATCGCATGTTTGGAAAAAGTTTTAATCATAAGCGGATCTATCGGCTGATGAAATTAGCAGGAATCAAGTCGGTTATTCGCAAGAAGAGGAAACGATATCCGAATTCCACCCCACAACATATAGCAGAGAATGTACTTAATCGTGAATTTAAAGCATCTAAGCCGAATAAAAAGTGGGTCACGGATGTCACGGAGTTCAAGTACGGGAAAACGTCAAAAGCATATCTTAGCGCGATTCGGGATCTGTTCGACGGTTCCATTGTTTCTTATGTAATAGGGCATTCCAACAACAATTCCTTGGTCTTTGAAACGCTTGAAAGAGCCCTGCGGGCTGAACCGGGCGCAAAACCTGTCTTTCATAGCGATCGTGGTTTTCAGTATACAAGCCCTTCTTTCAAAGCCATGTTAGATAAAGCAGATATCACACAAAGTATGTCAAGAGTCGGACGATGTATCGATAACTCCCCTATGGAGTCTTTTTGGGGAGCATTGAAATGCGAAGAATTCTACTTAAATACATATCAATCATTTGGAGAACTAAAACAAGCTATAGACGATTATATTGCCTTTTATAATCAAGATCGTCTCCAAGAACGACTAAACGGCCTCAGCCCCTTGAATACAGGACTGAAGCCGCATAAAAGTATTTTACTTATTTCCATTGTCTACTTGACGGGGGGCAGTTCACCTGTGCCACTCGTTGTAGAAATCGCCGCAAAGCGTGCTTTTTTCCGTAAAGCCGGTAGTGGGTTTGGTGCTTTAACTCTATCAAATGCGAGCTCCGGATTCTCATAAAAAATCCACATTAATTTAGCTGCGTCGATCGGTGAACCGCCGCCTGCGGAAATGATCCAATCCGGCTGGAATTCCTCCATCTTTTTTGCACCCTCTAAAGCGGTTTTTGCAGATGGGTCATTTTCAACACCATCAATGAGCTGTGTTTCAAATCCATATTCACGTAAATAAGCATCTATTTTATCAAGATAGCCTGATTTTTTAATGGACTGGCCTCCGATAACAATAGTTGCCTTTTTCCCTTCAAGGTTTTCAAAACTTCTAAAGATCCTTCTCCATAATAAACATCCCTCGGAATAGTAAAACGGTTCATGTGTGTAAATTCTCCTTTTCTGCATTAAAGTAGGCAAGCGTTCAAAAAACATTCAGTGTAAATTTCCCTTATCAATTTTTTTAAAACATTAGTGGAACCATGTAACGTTATCAATAGTATTTTATTAAAAAGGTAGTTATTATTAAGAAACCTCAGTTATCCCTCTCTACAACGGCACTTAATATCTCTTCTGTTTTAATCTTAAGTAATTTTTCCAAGAACCTTGTCGTTCCTAAAACTATTTGAATGTCTTCCTCTGTTTGAACGTTTTCCATTTTCTTTTTTTGAATCAGTTCATTTATAACTTCTTTGAAAGCATTTGTTTTTATAAGCCATTCTCCAACTAGTTCCATAGTTGCGTCTCTCTCGTATTCGTTTTTGACAGCAAATAAGCTTTTCGTTTTTGTTTCTCTCAGTGTTATTGAACTAAATTCAGAATTCATACGAATGCGAAAATAATTCTTTTGACTGTCATAGTATTTTTCTTCCCTTAGCAAAAAATACTCTATCCCTAAAATTATTTCGTAATAAGGGTCTATCTCTATTGTTATGATATCGGATACCTTTACCGAATTCACACAAATTAGCCTAGTTGCTTTTTTACACTGCATGTCCACCAAACTCGTTCCGAAGGATAGCTATGACTTTACCGGTAAAGGTATCCCTATCTAAAGACCGGTACCGCATAAAAAGAGACATGGCGATGACTTGAGTAGTACTTTGTTCTTTTTTCAGAACTTGCATGAGTAATGATTTGTGCTACTCTCAGTTTACTGGTGATACGTTAGTATAATTAATTTCTTCAATGGGTATTATAAGAGTTATATGAATTTATAATAGGAGGTTTTACTTGTGAAAGCAGTTACTTTTCAAGGTTCCAAGGATATGCAGGTGAAAGAAGTTCCAGATGCGAAGCTTCAACAAAAAGACGATATTGTTGTGCGCATTACATCAACAGCGATATGTGGGTCTGATTTACATATTTATCAAGGTGCCTTGCCAGCTGAAAAAGATTATGTAGTTGGCCACGAGCCCATGGGTATTGTAGAAGAGGTCGGACCAGAGGTAACAAAAGTGAAAAAAGGGGATAGAGTGGTCATCCCATTTAACATTTCATGTGGAAGCTGTTACTATTGCCAGCATGATTTGGAGAGCCAATGTGATAATTCTAACCCAAATCCAGAAGTTGATACAGGCGGATATTTTGGATTTACGGAGCGTTACGGGAATCATCCGGGTGGACAGGCTGAATATTTGCGTGTTCCCTATGGAAATTTTATGCCTTTCGTGATTCCTGAATCTGTTGAACTTGAAGATGAAGCATTACTGTTTATGTCTGATGTACTGCCAACTGCTTATTGGAGCATTGAAAGTGCAGGAGTGAAAAAAGGGGATACAGTTGCCGTGCTCGGCTGTGGACCCGTTGGTTTGATGGCGCAAAAGTTTGCCTGGATGAAAGGCGCAAAAAGAGTCATTGCCGTCGATAATCTTCCCTATAGCTTGAACGTGCCAAAAAAATGAACAATGTTGAGATTTTTAATTTTGATGAATTTGATGATATGATTTCTATGGGTTCCCATATTAAAGAAATTACAAGTGGCGGTGTAGATGCCGTCATTGATTGCGTAGGGATGGATGGGAAAAAACACCAATCGAAGCTGTCGAACAAAAGATGAAGCTTATTGGCGGAACCATCAGCCCGATCGAAATCGGTATGAGTGCTGTGAGAAAATTTGGAACGCTGCAGCTGACGGGGTCTACGGCTCTAAATATAACCAGTTCCCTTTAGGAAACATATTTGAAAGAAATGTAAAAATAAAAATGGGTCAGGCACCAGTCATCCATTACATGCCAATGCTCTTTAAAATGATTACGGAAGGAGAACTGGATCCAACAGAAATCGTCTCTCATAAAATGCGTCTAGACCAGGCGAGTGAAGCTATCAAATCTTTAATGATCACGAAGATGGGTGTGTCAAAGTTGTTCTCAAACCCTGACCTTCCCAAAAAGTTATAACCATGTTTTTAACAATGAAGAACATTAAAAGCCCCGTTGGTAAAAGTGTAATTTTACGAACGGGGCTTTTTATGCAAAAACAGCTATTTTAACTTTCGTTTAAGTCTAAAATCATTTTAGGGTATTTTTGCATATCCCCCCGAAAAGGTTTATTAAGAAAAAAGCAACCCTTATTTTTAATTAAAGTTGCTTCAAGTATTTACGCAGTATAAGTCAAAGATTCGATTCGTATTCTTTTACTCTTCGATAAAATGTATTCCGTTTCATTCCAACACGATTCATAGCTTCTACAGCTGTTATCTTCTGTTGTTTCCATTCTTGATAGACTGATGGAAATGTGTCAGTCATCTCAATTTTCCTTCTACCAAATTTTACTCCTTTGCGAATTGCAACTTCTACCCCTTCTTTTTGCCGTGCCCTTATTCTATTTCGTTCATCTTTTGCCATGTAACTCAATAATTGCAGGATTAAGTCCGAAATTAATGTTTCAATGCCGTTCAAATCTTTATATCTTGTTGTATCAAGAAGGGGCATATCCAACACAATAATTTCAATTTCCTTTATTTGTATCAGCTCTTGCCATTCCTCCAGGATCATTTGTTTATTTCGTCCCAGCCTATCCAAAGATTGAATATATAAAAATATCTCCACTCCTGAGCATACGTTTCATTAGTTGATATTCTGGCCGTTTGAAGTCTTTTCCACTTGCCTTTTCTATGAAGACATACTCTTCGGGAATTCCCATTTCTTTTGCAACTGCAACCTGTCTTTCCACAGATTGATCTTTACTGCTAACCCTTACATAAAAAAATTTCCTCATGTATTCTGTCTCCTATTCATTTTCGAACTTACATTAAAATGAATTACATTATTTTACAAATCCACTTTTATAGAATAAATTTATTATATTTTAATTTCAAAATATCTACAATATAATTGGAATATTTCAAAACCAATTATGTTATAATTATGAAATATGAAAATAGTGGGAATCACCCCCTTTCAAAAAGTACACTTTTTGAAAGGTTCAGGACAAATATAATCGCGCACAGAAAAGAGTACAATATGTCTGCAGAAACGGAAACCCAACAAAGAAGATTGAACATTCTGGGTGATGATGAATTCAAAGCGATTTTGGTAGACCGAATTTTACATATGAAGATCGTTGTCATTTCTTTTCACTCTCCCAGCCCGAAAAAGAGTTGCTGCAAAGATTACATTCAGTAAAGTCCAAGGCTTATTTTGTGTTGCAACTGGGTTACTTTAAGGTCAAGCATCTGTTTTTTACCTTTGATCTACATGAAGTGTCCGATGACCTTCAACACGTGCTGGAGGAACATTTCAGCGGTCGGAAGATCGTTGATCTGAGTTCAATTGGCAAGGACGCCCGTTTAAAGCAGCAGCAATTGATTCTTGCACTGTTCGGCTATCGTCATTGTGGAGAAGAAGAACGAAGCCAAATCGAAAAAAAGCCCGGCAAGCCGCAACCGTTTCAAGTAAACCGATTTTTATCTTCCGTGAAATCATGAATCATTTGTTTGAACATCGTATCGTAGTACCGGGATATAGCTTTATACAGGATACGGTCGGACAGGCCATCACCTTTGAACAGCATCGATTAATCACCATAATGCAGAATCGTTTAAAAAAGGCTGATATTCAATCCCTAAAGGAATTACTTTCAGACACGGAAGGCTTGTATGAAATAACACGACTCAAGCGTGAGCCCAAAGATTTTAAACTGAAGGAAATCAAATATGAGATTGAACGGGGTTTGCAGATTCAGCCCCTTTACCTACTTGCCCAAACCTTGTTACCCAAGTTAGGAATTTCGAATGAAGGCATTAAATACTATGCCTCACTGGTTGACTATTACTCGGTTTTCAGACTGAAAAGGCTTGACGAATGGATGGTTTACACTTATCTCTTATGTTATGTCTCCTATCGTTATCAACGGATGAATGACAATCTCATCAATACCTTGATATACAACATCAGACACTATATGGATGAAGCGAAGTCGTCTGCCAAAGACCAAGTGTATGAACACTATACCCAAAATCATCAAAACATGAAAAAGGCCGGCGAAGTTTTAAAATTATTGACCGATGACAGCATTGCAGCGGACACCCCCTTTCATGACATTCAAAAGAAGGCTTTTTCCATTCTTGAACGCCAAAAGCTTTCAAGTCTTGCAAATCAAATTATAAAGAATACAAAATGGGATGCAACGGCTCTCCAATGGGAACATATTGATCAGCTGTCCGGCCAATTCAAGCGACAATTGCGGCCTTTGTTACTCACAGTGGATTTTGCAGCCCCTTCAAGGAATGATCCACTAATAGAAGCCATTGATTTCATGAAATGGGTTTTTCGTCAAAATAAATCATTGGGGCAGTACTCTTCCGATCGTTTACCCCGTCGATTCCTATCGGAAGGTGTCAAACGTTATATCTATCAAAAGGATGCCGAAGGACAGAAAACGTTATCGGTGGATCGTTATGAGTTTTTGATTTACCGTCTTTTACGAAATCGCTTGGAAGCAGGGGATATTTTTTGCCGTGACAGTATCCGATTCCGAAGTTTTGAGGACGATCTAATTGATGACAGGCAGTGGCAACAAAAAGAAACATTATTGGCCAATGCCGGTCTGACAAATACCAACCAACCCATTCACGATCATTTAACGAAACTGGAACAGAGACTTGAAGCCAGAATGACGGAAGTGAACCAACGGATTGCGTCGGGGGAAAATGAACATATCAAAAAACATCGCGCAAATAATCGCTGGATACTTTCAAATACACGGGAAACAGAAACCATCAACCACTTCTTTTTTGATGCGTTGAACTCTATTGACATTGGCAGTGTTCTGCACTATGCAAATCAACATTGTCAATTTATAGAGGCATTTGATCATATCTTGGGGCGTTATGCGAAACGAGCCAGGGATGATCAGGTTTTAATTGCTTGTCTGATTGCTTGGGGCACCAATATGGGGTTGGGGAGAATGGGTGAAATCTCCGACATCGGTTATCCCCTGCTTGCGGCTACATCTGAGAACTTTATACGATTGGAGACCTTAAAAGAAGCCAATGATCGCATCAGTAATGCTGTTCGAAGGCTGCCGATTTTTCACCACTTTGACATTAATGAGGTCATTCATTCGAGCAGTGACGGACAGAAATTTGAGACGAGGATCCATACGATGCGCTCCCGTCATTCCCCCAAATATTTCGGCTTAAATAAGGGGATCGTTTCCTATACAGCGGTGGCCAATCATATTCCCATCAATGCCCGAGTCATTGGCGCAAATGAGCATGAAAGTCATTACGTGTTCGATATTTTATACAACAATACAACCGATATCCGACCGGATGTGCATTCCACCGACACCCATGGAACCAATGAAGTGAATTTCGCCATTCTTCACTCTTTTGATTATGATTTTGCGCCCCGCTACAAGGATATCTATCGTACCGTGAGCAAGTCGTTATACGGATTCAAACACCCGAGCCAATACGGGGATGTCCTCATCAAACCTGTTCGAAAAATCAATACGAAGCTGATTATTGAGGAATGGGACAATATCCAGCGTATTCTATTGTCACTTGCATTGAAATCTACAACACAGAGTATTATCATTGGTAAACTAAGTGCTTACGCCCGCAAAAACAAAACCAAGCGGGCCTTGTGGGAGTACGATAACATCATCAAGAGTTTGTACCTTCTGAATTATATAGACTCCCCACCCCTACGTCAAAATGTGCAACGTACCCTGAATCGGGGTGAAAGTTATCATAAATTAAAGCGAGCCGTATCCTATGCGAACTTTGGTAAACTCCGTTTCAAAACAGAACAAGACCAACAAATTTGGGACGAATGCAGTCGTCTCATCGCCAATTGCATCATTTTTTACAATGCCAGTCTATTATCCAATATGCTAGAATACAGAGACAGGGAAGCCCTCAATTCAGATGTATTGAAACGCATTTCCCCCGTTGCATGGCAGCATATTAATTTTTACGGGCATTACGAATTTAACAAATATCCGGAATCCGTTAACATGGATGCCATTATCCAAGAGTTGGCTCAATTGGAGGTTATTCCGAATGAATAATTCATATCCATTCGAAGGAAAGGTGAGAATCAATGAAACCGGAACCTAATTGGCAGCCCATAAGTAACTTACCCCTAATTGCCAGCATGATTGATGGGCAAATGGAAACCGCACAAGAACAATACGATAATTTGTTGGCAGCCCGTTCTAAACCGCATATATTAGACGATGCCACAGTCAACCGTGTCATCCGATCCTACACGGAACAGCTTGAATTTGCGCCGATCTACGAAAGGCAACCCGTCAAGTGGCAACAGGAAACGGATTTATCGTCGGCGCAACAGCAGGAACTGCAACGGCTTCAAAATCAGGTGAGTGAATGGAAACAGGCCGTTACCGATATTTTAGACTTGGCCAATGAACTGAAAGAGGGAACCATTGAAAAAATGTTATCGAAAAGTGACTTTGAGGTAGGATTGGAAGCCCTGAAAAAGTGGAGCGGTGACAGGTAAGTACCTTCCGCTATAGGGCCAAATTCTTGAATAATGGGAAATCAGTTGAAAATACAATTAAGAAAAACGTGCTAGAGCAGATATGCTCTAGCACGTTTTTCTTAATCTTTGGTGACGGGCTTGAGTTCTTTTTTGTTACTCTTCCTATGTTTTTTCCCCCACTCACCCATAATATCCAGTACAGGGATAAAGCTTTTCCCTTTTGGTGTTAGTGAGTATTCTACTTTGGGAGGAACCTCTTTATATACTTCTCTGTGAACCATTTGATCATCTTCCAGTTCTCGTAACTGACGTGTTAGTATTCCTTTTGAAATACCGGGTGCCAATTTTTGAAGTTCACCAAATCTTCTTGTCTGTTTACTTAAATGCCATAGAATAATGAGTTTCCATCTCCCTGCAATTATGTTTTGAGTTTCTGTAACCGGACAAACCTCTATTTGTTCCTCTGGAGGTTCACCTTGAAACAATGTTCGTGCCATGATAAATACCTCTCCTTCCTAATAGTACTATTTTTGTGACTATGTTATAAAAATGTGCCTACTTTAAAAAAAATGCCTACTGATATAATATATGACTATGCTTAAAAATCCAACATACAAAAAATTATATAAATAGGAGATGACTTGTTTATGTCAAAAATCGTAATTACTGGGGCAACAGGAGAATTAGGACAATTGGTTGTCCAACATTTACTTGAAAAAGTACCTGCAAATCAAATCGCTGTTAGTGTTCGAAACGTTGAAAAAGCATCTAAATTTGCTGACCAAGGAATAGAAGTTCGCTATGGGGATTATGATGACCCTTCATCTCTGGAAAAAGCATTTGCTGGAGCTTCTAAGTTGCTTCTAATATCAACACCACAAGACGACTCGGTAGTACGTATTCGCAAACACGTTGATGCTATTGAGGCAGCTAAAAAGGCAGGAGTAAAACACCTTCTTTATACAAGTTTTGCTGCTGTTGATAAGGGGGCATTTCCTCCACTTGGAGATGTTCATTCAGCAACTGAATATACCCTTCGTGCTTCAGGTCTTTCAACTACGATTTTAAGAAATGCTTTTTATCAAGAAGTGTTTGTTAATGAGAGCCTTCAATCGTTTGTTGATAGTGGAGTAATCGTGACTTCTGCTGGAAAAGGTAAAGTTAATACAGTAGAACGAAATGACCTTGCTTTAGCAGCAGCAACCGTTCTGGCTGGAGAAGGACATGAAGATAAAGTTTATGAATTAGCATCATCTGAAACTTGGAATTATGATGAACTTGCTAACATTCTTTCGGATGTTTCAGGAAAAAACGTAACTCATCAGTCTATGTCAGACTCTGAAGCTCTAGAGAGAATGGTTAATTCTGGCGTTCCTGAAGGTTTTGCTCATTTTCAAATTGCTCTTTACAATTCAATAGCCGATGGAAATGAGGGGAACGCTTCCAGTGATTTAGAAGATTTGATTGGTAGAAAACCAACTTCAATTCGCAAAAGTATCACTCATTTTTTCAATAAATAAGCGATTTCTATAAACATTAAGAGGATACCAATATGAAAGACTGCTACTAAATTGGAGCAGTCTTTTTTATAAATATAGACAAGCCTTAAACAGAATTATGCATGGTTCTTGTTAAACGAAACCAGCTAATAAAAACTAATGTAATATTCCATTATAGGGCGCGATTGTTTAATAACAAGCGCCCTTACTGCTGCATTGGGTGATTAAACACAGGAGTCGTATTTGGATAATTCTGAATCAGCCATTTTCGAGGGGTTGTGCAAAAATACCCACAATCGTGGCCCCTTTAATGGAATAAGGAACGATTATTGTCTCCCTTCTGACAGCTTTCTATATAATGAAGCTCTAGACACATTTGTAATTTCACAAATTTGATTTACAGTCATATTTCCTTCTCTATAAAGCTTTACTGCATAATTCATTCCCGCATGATTTTATGATACTTCTTTAACCGGCCTTTAAACTTGCTTCTTTCTTAGCCAGCTCAATCCCTTCACGTTGACGCATACGGATTAAATCTCGTTCTAATTGGTTAACACCAGCCATTACTGTGATTAAGAATTGGCTGTATGGGTTAGCTTCTGACAAATCTAGCCATGTATCCTTGAGTGATTTTAAGCTTGCCTTTTTACTCCGTATTAAATTAATCAATTCAAATAAATCCTGCGTACTACGAGTAATACGAGTTAGGTCTGTAACATAAATAAAGTCGCCTTCCCGTAAATCCTCTAACATTTTTTGAAGTTGCTCACGATCCTTTGTTGCCCCAGAAACTTTTTCTTCAAAAATAATATCCATTCCAATTTCATTCAATTGCTGAAATTGCCTTGAAGGATTTTGGCTAGTGGAACTGACACGTATATAACCTATTTTCCGCAAAATATCTCCCCGTTTTTGATACAAGTCTTATGAGACGCTCTTAGCTATGATTTTATCAGTCTGCTACACTTGTATCAATAGAGTACACTCTATTGATATATAATTGTGTTAATTAACAGAATATTATATAGAAATGAGTGGATACAACATGAAAATTGCGAGAGGAAGAGAATTACTTACAACGGAACAAAGGCAACTTCTTATGGAGATCCCAGAAGATGATTTGATTGCGGGTACTTACTACACATTCTCTAATCAAGATTTGGAAATTATTAATAAGCGCAGGAGAGAAGAGAATCGACTAGGGTTTGCCGTACAATTGGCTATGCTTCGATTTCCAGGTTGGTCATACACACACGTAAAAAATTTTCCTGATTCGGTGAAAGGATACATAGCAAAACAAATAAATGCAGATCCTCATTCGCTTAGTCTTTATCCTCAAAGAGAAAATACACTCTGGGATCACCTAAAAGAGATTCGGAATGAATATGGTTTTGTAACATTCACTCTAAAAGAATATCGAATGACATTTAAACACCTTTATCAATTAGCACTAGAGAATGGAGATGCTATTCATTTACTACACGAAAGCATAGATTTTTTGAGAAGTAATAGAGTTATACTGCCGGCTATTACTACACTTGAAAGAATGGTATGGGAAGCTAGGGCAATGGCGGAAAAGAAAATATTTAATACTGTCAGTAAATCTCTATTAGATAATCAAAAGGAAAAGCTTGAAGAGATCATTACTTCTCAGTATGATTCTGCTTCTAATAAGACGATATTGGGTTGGTTAAAGGATCCACCGGGTCATCCATCTCCTGAGACATTTTTAAAAGTAATAGAAAGACTTGAATATATCCGAGGAATGAAACTAGGGAGTGTTAAAGTTAACCATTTACACCGTAATCGCTTGTTGCAACTTTCTCGATTAGGTTCAAGATATGAGCCTTATGCATTTCGTGATTTTCAAGAAAATAAACGTTATACAATTCTAACCGTTTATTTATTGCAACTTACTCAAGAGTTAACAGATAAGGCTTTTGAAATTCACGATAGACAAATCCTTAGTCTGCTATCAAAAGGACGAAAAGCTCAAGAAGAAATGCAGAAGAGAAATGGTAAAAAGGTAAACGAAAAGATAATACACTTCTCAAACATAGGACAAGCATTAATAAAAGCGAAAATAGAAGGATTAGATGTCTTTGAGGTTTTAGATTCAGTTATTGAATGGAATTCCTTCGTCTCCTCAGTAGAAGAAGCTCAAGAACTAGCCCGACCAGTTGATTATGATTATCTGGATTTACTCCAAAAACGCTTTTATTCGCTTCGAAAGTATACACCGACACTATTGAAGGTTCTAGAGTTTCATTCAACAAAGTCAAATGAAACTCTTTTGCAGGCGGTGGAGATTATACGTGGAATGAACGATTCTGGAAAACGAAAAGTCCCTGTTGATGCACCAGTAGATTTTGTATCAAATCGTTGGAAAAAGCACTTATATGAAGAAAATGGTACAATCAATCGGCACTATTACGAAATGGCTGTTTTAACAGAATTAAGAGAGCATGTGCGAGCGGGTGATGTGTCTATTGCAGGCAGTAGACAATATAAAGATTTTGAGGAATACTTATTTTCAGAAGATATGTGGAACCAGTCAAAAGACAATACAAGGCTATCAGTTAGCTTATCATTCGAAGATTATATCCAAGAGAGGACCATAAGTCTTAATGAAAGGATAAAATGGCTGTCGACCAATTGGAACAAAATAGAGGGCGTTTCCCTTGAGAAAGGAAAACTCTCAATTGCACGGTTGGAGAAAGATGTTCCAGAGGAAGCAAAAAAATTTAATGCAAGCCTTTATCAAATGCTTCCAAGAATTAAATTAACTGACTTGCTCATGGATGTTGCTCATATAACAGGATTTCACGAACAATTCACGCATGCCTCCACTAATCGAAAGCCCGATAAAGAAGAAATGGTAATCATCATGGCTGCGTTATTAGGAATGGGAATGAATATTGGGTTAAGTAAGATGGCCGAAGCAACGCCTGATCTTACATATAAACAACTAGCTAATGTATCTCAATGGAGAATGCATGAGGATGCCATGAATAAGGCGCAAGCGGTATTAGTGAATTTTCATAACAAGCTAGATTTATCTTCTTATTGGGGTGATGGTACAACGTCTTCGTCAGATGGAATGAGAATGCAGGTTGGCGTTTCATCTTTACACGCAGACGCAAATCCTCATTACGGAACTGGAAAAGGAACAACCATCTACCGATTTACCAGTGACCAGTTCTCATCGTATTACACAAAGATCATACATACCAATTCAAGAGATGCTATTCATGTTCTAGACGGTTTATTGCATCATGAGACCGACTTAAATATAGAAGAGCATTTTACTGACACAGCTGGTTATACAGATCAAATTTTTGGATTAACTCACTTATTAGGTTTTAAGTTCGCGCCAAGAATAAGAGATTTATCAGATTCAAAGCTTTTTATATTAGAGAAGGCAGGCAATTATCCAAAATTAAAGTCCATTTTACGTGGCCAAATAAATATAAAGATTATTAAAGAAAACTATGATGATGTTTTACGTTTAGCTCACTCCATAAAGAAGGAACAGTCTCAGCATCACTTATTATGGGAAAGTTAGGCTCTTACTCGAGGCAAAACAGTTTATCTACAGCTTTACGTGAGATGGGAAGAATAGAAAAGACTATTTTTATCCTTAATTATCTTACTAGTGAATCTTTAAGAAGGAAGATTCAAAAAGGCTTAAACAAAGGAGAAGCATGAATGGACTCGCAAGAGCTATTTTCTTTGGTAAACAAGGAGAACTTAGGGAACGAACTATACAGCATCAACTACAAAGAGCTAGTGCACTAAACATAATTATCAATGCCATTACTGTTTGGAATACGCTACATCTGACAAAAGCAATCGAACATCAAAAAGGTTTAGCGGGTTTTAATGAGGACTTGTTACACCATATGTCTCCTTTGGGTTGGGAGCATATAAACTTACTGGGAGAATATCATTTTAATTCAGATAAAATTGTCTCAGTAGAATCTTTAAGACCCTTAAAACTATCTTACGTTGTTAAAAAGAAAGTAATTGTCAGGAAAGTCGGCTTAGCGTTGTAAATCCGCATTTTCCTGACGCTACCCCTTATAGGAAAGTGTCATTTCAACTTTAAGAATAAAAGGAGACTGCTGTAGGGATCATAAGCAAAGTCCATCCTAGGATAACAGTGCTGTATAGTGTGTTGTATGGGAGGGTGGTAGATTTAAAAATTATGGTAAAATTACCTTATAAAAAGTTGTTTGTAAGAAAGACGCCATACAGGGTAGCAATGCTCACCATATAGGGAAGGATCAGTTTTATGAGTCTAATCTGTAGGTTAATATTTTCCGAAAGCTCCCCTTGTTCGATTCATCACTCGCATGCTTTATATGTTGGTTAGATGGGAATCTTATATAAGAGAACGGTAAAAAAAGATGCCCTGCTTATAGGTAGTAAAAAACCACAAAAGGAGAAGATCCCTCATGACGTGGACGACTCTTCAAAAAGAAGTCCTAGAAGAAGTAAAGACTCTTGTGACAAACCATATGA
Source organism: Thalassobacillus sp. C254 (assembly GCF_001310615.1). Taxonomy (NCBI): domain Bacteria; kingdom Bacillati; phylum Bacillota; class Bacilli; order Caryophanales; family Bacillaceae; genus Thalassobacillus; species Thalassobacillus sp. C254. Next base: position 23,038 of record NZ_BAXQ01000037.1, read on the forward strand.
ATAGGGAAGATGTTTGTATCTATTTGTTTGGTTCTTGGGCCAAAGGAGCGATACAACCAAGTTCAGATATTGATATAGCGGTTGACTATAAAGGTGCGCTGAAGGCAGGATGCTTAGCAAGCCTACAAGATAATCTTGAGGAGTCAACCATTCCTTATAACGTAGACGTGGTGGACCTTACAAAGGCAGATTCTTCATTTCGCACAAAAGTAATTAAGGAGGGGATCCTATGGAACGACTGCTTCAACGATTCGAAACCTCAGACAAAGCGTTAAAAACCTTAGAAGAAATCTATGCGTTTGATCATCCCACCCCACTCGAGAGAGATGCCTTTATCCAACGGTTTGAATATACGTATGAAAGCATATGGAAATTAGGAAAACAATATTTACGAGATATTGAAGGAGTAGACTTAGGTTCCCCTAAAAGGGTTATTCGTTCGAGTCGAGAAGTAGGACTGTTAGATGAGGAAGAAACCATTCTGGCTCTTCACATGGTCAATGACCGAAACCTAACAACACACACCTATAACGAGCAGCTAGCTGATGAGATCTTTCAAAAAATTCCTGGCTATACCAGACTGATGAGACTCTGGTGGGAAAATATGAAGAAAAGTATCCCTCAATAAAGGACGAATTGAATTGGACATTAACCATTGCATCATTCAAGGTCGTTTAACCATGGATCCCCAACTTCATTATACCAACAGTGGAAGAGCCGTGACTCGTTTTCCTATTGCCTGTGAACGTCCATATGCGGATAGCAACGGGCAAAAGATCGTTGATTTTATCCCGATCATTGTATGGAGGGAATACGCAGAGAGGGTAGCAAACAACCTTCAAAAAGGCCAAGAGTGTGTCGTCATGGGGCGCCTACAATCAAGAATAAGGGACGACCTACATATTAACATTTACGAGGTAGAAACACAGGAAGTCATTTTTGGCCAGACTACAAGGGGCCTTTCTCTTGATGTAAACCATATTACTGTTACGGGACGCTTAACAGCTAATCCAGAACTCCATTATGTTGGTGATAGCCATGTAGCTGTTACCCGCTTCATCATTGCTTCAGAAAGAAGCTATACCGATAAAGAAGGAAATGCCAAGGTAGATTATCTGCATATTATTGGCTGGCGCAGTTACGGAGAAAGGTTAGCTAATGACTTAGTAAAAGGTATGGTTGTAACGATAACGGGAAGGGTCCAAAGCCGAAAACATAAGAAACAGCATACGACAGTGCACGAGATCCACGCTGAAAAAGTGAAATATGATTACGAGCCTACAAACAAAGTTGAAAAGTCACTATAAAAGGGCGGTCCATTGTGTAGGCTGCCCTTTCTAATCCTTATTGAACTTGGCTGCCGCCTAACCGCTGTTCCGCCATTTGTACTAAACGCTTGGTAATCTCTCCACCAACCGATCCATTAGCTCTAGCTGTGGAATCAGCGCCAAGCTGAACACCAAACTCTTGAGCAATTTCCATTTTCATTTGATCTAATGCTTGTTGGACGCCTGGTACTAGAAGTTGATTTGAGTTATTGCTTTGTTGCTGTTGATTCATCATGACTAACTTCCCTCCTTTGTCCTAGTTTGAGATTAATTTCTTCTTATATAAAAGAGGATATACCTGGAACTTTTTGTTACCTTTCATAAAGTAGTAAAAATACTTTGAAGCTCAATAAACATTTACGGCTGCTTTCGTTTGTCCGATACAATGAGGATTGTAGAAAACCAGAGGAGGGGGAAAAATGCTTAACAAACTCATACGGTTTTTATTCTCTGTCAAAAGAGTGAGCGAAGATGCTAGAGCCGCTAGTTGAGGGCCAGGAGCAATCGGCAAGCGAATCATAAAAAGAAAGGCACGAAGAGCGGTTATGAGAAAGATAAAGAAGTGGTAAAAAAGGGGAGTGCACCGTGGAGAATCTGAATCAAGAGTACAACAAGCTCATGGAAGAATTGCTTAAGCCATTTCCCGATGGAGCGATTAAACAAAATAAGAGCGGACGCCCTTACATAGAAGTTGATACGTACATCGAACGGTTGAATGAAGTGGCTGGACACCTGTGGAACTGGGAGCTAACAGAAGGACCAACCTTGTATTATGAGGAAGAAGAGTTGTTAGTCAGAGGAATCCTTACCATTATGGGGGCAAAGAGAGAGGGAATTGGTACAGCGCCTCTGAGAAGATCAGAAAAAGGAAAAGTGACCAATTTAAAATACGGTACAAGAGCGGCTTCTATGGATGCCTTACGGGATGCATGTGACCTTTTTGGCATGGGATGGAAACAGCTTAAGCAACGTGAGGCAAGTCGCAAAAACAAAAGTGAGGAGTCATCAACGAGACTGTCTCATGCTACATGTACCCGGTGTAAAACGGTTCTTACTGTTGAGGAGCAAAAGGTTCTAGAAAATCATAACGTCAAACTTTCATTTTGCAACCGCTGTCTACCGCCCCATTTTTTGAAATAGAGCAAGAAATCACGTAGAAATCGTCCATAACTTGGCTGGTTTATATTTAATTCAATACAAACCCCGGAATATTCCATGATAAAACATGTACACGCAACTCCTATCCTTATCTTGTTTTTCGACAATTCAAGTGTAAAGGATATCGGAGATTGCGTGTTTTTAATAGCTAATTTTTCTAAAGCCCAACAAATAGTGTAGAGCCATTAATCGAGTAGGAGGAGGTGACTAACCTCCGTCCTCTCACACCACCGTACGTACGGTTCCGTATACGGCGGTTTCATAAAATTCTAACGTTAATTCAATGATTTCAAACCCATACGCTGCCAATAATGGTCATTGAGTGTGCGATGGAGAATAGGGCTGCTGGCTATACGCCAGTAGCCTTTTCTTGTGTTTCCCCATTCCAAGGCTTTCGCCTTTGTCACTCCCAGTGCCATCAGATTCTTCACCTTTGTCTTGGGCAGCTTCCATTCCTTCCATCGAATCATTCGGAGTCTTCTTCTCAACCATTCCATCAGTACCTTTCTTATAAACTCCAGGAAAATGATGTTGCTTTTGCGGTCAATGATCTCGTGGAAACCATACCGGATGAAGCATTCAGTGGCTT
>NZ_BAXQ01000038.1:0-22348 GCF_001310615.1 Thalassobacillus sp. C254
ACAATAGAACCGACAGCAGATAATTTTACTCTCTTAGTTTTGACTTCTGAGCTTTTACCAGAAAAAAGCCTTAAGAAATTAGAAGATTTACTACGTCCATATCCCTGGGCTAAGGTTATTTCCCTTCCTCCGTATGACACTGTTGATAATATTATCCTTGATTGTTTTACAGAAGAACTTAAAAGGTTTAATCATGACCTGACATATAGTACAACCCGTTTAGATGATGATGATGGCTTATCTGTTCATTTCATAGAGCGTTTAAATCAATACGTTGATCCACAGTTTGAAGGATATTGTGTTACATTTCCTAATGGTTTTTCAGCGTTGTATGATGATCGACTACAAAAATACATATCCATCCATAAGCATTATGCCCCTAAAATTGCTTTAGGTCTCTCTTATATCAATACATACGATTCTGTTACAAAGAACACAGGCAATGAGATACCAACAATTTATCACAACGGGGTTCACTCCAAAGTTGATTTTGTCAGCCCGACGATCATGGATTCCAAATATCCAACTTTTCTAAGGACCGTTCATTCTGCCAGCGATAGTAACAATGCTAATCAAGTAAAAAAAATTAAGTCCCTGCCAGTGTCGAAAACTGAAGACATAGAAGAAGTGTTTCCACTACACGCAGGGTTGTTTACTTCGTCAGAAACTCTCTCTACCTACCCAAGTACACCGACGAAAGTAAGCAAGAAAGAAAATGAGCTGAAACCCACACAAAGACTGGAAAATGAAATGAAAAACTTGAAAAATGAAATCAGTGTGCTATATAAAGAAAATGAAAATTTAAAAGATGAAGTGAAAGAGTTAGTGAAACAAAAAAAAATGTTTAAGGATAAGTATATGAATATACAAGAAAGCCGGATCTGGCGTTATACAAAACCTATAAGAGAAGCAGGAATAACAGTCAAGCGGCTCATACGTAATAAATAATTATATTCATAAAGGCGTACATAGAAAATGACGCCATCAGACAAGAGATAGAGAATGTCTTGTTTTATGTGTGCAGATAATACAATGGGAAAAAACTTCATTCTGCCTTCTTGGAATAGAAAAAAGTTTTTCGTAGGAACATATGCTTTTATGTAATACTTTCATTCCTCTTTTGGATCCTTAAAAAAGATCTGGTATGCAATTAAAGCTACCATCGTTAATAAAATGACCCCCATGGTTAATAAATCAGTTCCAGTCGCTTTAAAGATAGACCAGTCCATAGCATGCAATAACATCATGTGATCACTCTCCCTAATAAGTTTGGCTTGAATAAACAGACGAAGAAAAAGGTCCAAATCATTTGTTCCTCTACTTGAGATTGTTTCTGTGAATGATAGAGTTCTGCTTATAACTATGAGATAGCAGGAAGAGATATGCTGACAAATAATAGTTTTGAGTTTTGGGGAGACTCATTGTACAACGATTAACAAGCATACTGTTCACCAGGGTGGTATTTGTTTCTTTCAATAAACCGAGAAGGGAGCTTGAAAAAAGATCCCTCGGAAAAATAGAGAAACTAAGCTAGAATAAAAGCGATGGCTTCATATTAGTTCTTTAAACAAAAACGGTTAAAAAAAGGAAAGAAACTGCTTTTCGAAAAAATTACTCTTCGTTGATGGATCAAAGTAATAAAAGAGAAATATAATCATAAACCACTAAACAGAGGATTGATAAATAGTCATAAGCAGTGCAGTGTAGTTTTTAAGGAGCTACTAACAAATGGGTGAGAATAGTGAATAATGATTTTGCGGTTGAGGCAAAAGGACTTGTAAAAGTATTTGGCAAGCAAAGGGCCGTGGACGGAGTGGATCTGGCTATTCCAAAAGGAATGGTTTATGGATTTTTGGGACCAAACGGAGCAGGGAAGACAACAACCATTCGTATGCTTGCCACGTTAATGCAGCCTGACGGAGGAGAAGCTCACATTTTTGGGCAAAACGTTGTGTCCGATGCAGCAAAGGTACGCGAGCGAATTAGTTTAACTGGACAATATGCCTCCATAGACGAGGACTTGACCGGGGTGGAAAACCTCGTTATCCTTTCTAAGCTTGCGGGTTACTCCAGGAAGGAAGCAAAATCCCGAGCAAAGGAACTTCTAATTGCTTTTGGACTTGAAGACGCTGGGAAAAAGCAGGTGAAAAATTATTCTGGTGGAATGCGGCGTCGAATTGATATTGCAGCAAGTCTCATTGTTACCCCGGATCTTTTATTTTTAGATGAGCCGACTACGGGTCTTGATCCGAGAAGTCGTAACCAGGTTTGGGAAATCGTCCGCACCCTGGTAAATGCAGGTACTACTGTTTTATTAACCACTCAGTATTTAGAAGAAGCAGACCAACTGGCAGATCGTATTGCCGTGATCAATCAAGGGAAAATAATTGCAGAAGGCACAAGCAGTGAATTAAAAGCATCCGTTGGAGCCGGAACGCTTCATGTTCAGCTTGAACAATCGGAAGATAAGCAGAAAGCCATCGAAATTCTTCAAGATAAGCTTCAAACTACGATACATTCTTCTCCTGAAGGGGGCAATTTGTCTGCTCAGGTGAGCGATGCATCTCTTGTGGCCGTATCCCTGGGCGAGTTAGTAAATGAAAACATACAGGTAAGTGACTTTTCATTAGGGAAACCAAGTCTCGATGAGGTATTTCTTACGTTAACAGGGGAAAATGCGGAAGTGAAAGAGGAGGAAGAAGATGAACCAGCCAAATGAGATTAGGGAAGCAGAATTACAAAAGGCCATTACTTCGCGAAATCGGCCTGAACGCCCTACAGCACTCTCTTCCTCTTTAACCTTTTCATCAAGGGCCCTGCTAAGAATAAAGCATGTGCCCGAGCAATTGTTTGATGTTACTGTATTTCCTGTGATTTTTCTTCTTATGTTTACATACCTTTTTGGGGGAGCCATTGCTGGATCTACCAGTGAATACCTCCAATTTCTCTTGCCAGGTATTCTCGTTATGACGGTAGCTCAAATTACAATGTACACAGGTATCGATTTAAATAATGATATTCGTAAAGGGATTTTTGACCGTTTCAGGACACTGCCATTTGGTTGCCATCTGCACTGGTCGGCGCGCTATTGGTAGATATGATCCGGTATTCTGGGGCTTCTGCCATTATGTTAGCCCTTGGCTTTATTCTTGGCTTCCGGCCGGAAGGTGGATTCATCGGAGTTTTAGGAGCGGTTGGCATGATCCTTATTTTCTGCTTCTGTTTATCGTGGGTGTGGACGACACTGGGTATCATCATGCGTTCAGAAAAATCCCTTATGATGGTTAGTTTTATGTTTCTTTTTCCACTGACGTTTGTAAGTAATGTCTTTGTTGATCCGGAAACGTTACCTTCCTGGCTTGAAAGCTTTGTGGATGTGAACCCCATTTCATTACTTGTAGATGCAGTACGAGGGTTTATGCACGGAAATGTGACTGGAGAAGCAATCGCATGGGTGTTATTGGCCTCGGCTATTTTTCTTGTGGTCTTTGCTCCCCTTACTATGTATTTATACCGAAATAAAAAGTAATAGGCTTAGGTAAAGAGGATGAGCAAGTGTTGTAACTTAGTACGCTTCGATTCACCAGTAAGATGGTAAGGGAAATAATTTGGCCAGAAGAGGCTCCTTCTCTGAATGATGCAACCATTAATATGTATCTGTATTCCTAATAAGAATAGAACCCCTCTTGAAAGTTTTCAAGAGGGATTTTTTTCTTCAAAGGGATTTATTTTTTCATTTGTGAGAAAATTTCATTACTATGAAGTATATGTAGTGAGAGAGGAGTATTTTCGATGAACGAAGAAGTGAAAAATAAGTTAAAAAAGATCTTACCAATAAATAAACTGCATTTTGAATTATCTGATCGTTACTCTTATAGCTTTGATGCTTCTTTTGGTGAATATCTTCCTGAAGGAGTAGCCCAGCCGTCAAGCGCACAGGAAATCAGCGAAATAGTAAAGCTTGCCAATCAATACGGATTCCCTCTTTATCCAAGAGGATCTGCTACCTCTTTGAGTGGAGGGCCGCTGCCAGTAGAAGGCGGTTTAGTTCTTGATATGTCTCAGATGCGTGACAAACTGATTATTGATAAGGAAAATATGATTGCGATTACATCTCCAGGTGTACTTACTTCTGACATTCATAATGAAGCTGAGAAAGTCGGGCTTTTTTATCCGCCAGACCCAAGCAGTGCTCATGTTTCTACCATAGCGGGAAATATACTTGAAAATTCGAGCGGTCCGAAAGGACTAAAGTACGGAACAACAAAGGAATATGTTATTGGAATGGAAGTAGTCACGCCTACGGGTGAAATTGTCAGAGTGGGAGGAAAAACAGTAAAGAACGTTACAGGGTTTGATCTAACGCGCTTAATTACCGGTTCCGAAGGCCTCCTTGGAATTGTTACGGAAGCAACCCTCCGACTGATTCCAAAACCAAAAGACAGAAAAACAATGATGGCCACCTTCTACAATCCAGTTGATTGTGGGAGAGCTATTACGAATATTCTTTCTCAGGGAATTCTGCCGGCAGCAATGGAATTGATGGACAATGCTTGTATCCGCGCTGTGGAACATTTTGAACCGAGCGGACTTCCTATTGACGCCGGAGCTTTGTTGATACTTGAAGTTGACGGACATCCTCTGGCCCTTCAGGAGGAAATAGAGCAGAGTCGTGAAATCTGTGAAGAAATTGGAGCATTAACAATTAAAGTAGCGGAGAGTGAAAAGGAAAGAAACGATATATGGACAGCGAGAAAAAAAGTATCTCCTGCCATCACGCAACTCGGTCCCACTAAAATATCAGAAGATGCAACAGTCCCTCGAAGCAAAATTCCTGAAATGATGGAGAAGCTTAACGACATTCGCGATCGCTACCAATTAAATCTAGTAGTATTTGGACATGCAGGAGATGGCAACCTTCACCCAAATATTATTACAGACAAAACCAACATAGAAGAGATGAAGCGGGTAGAGGATGCTGTTGGTGATATTTTTCAGGCGGCACTTGAACTGGGGGGAACCTTGTCAGGGGAACATGGAATCGGAACATTAAAAGCTCCTTATTTGGAACGGGAATACGGAAAAGAAGGGGTTGCACTCTTAAAATCTATTAAACATGCATGGGATCCAAATAATATTTTAAATCCTGGTAAAATGTTTGCAAAAGAAGGACAAACCAAGGTGGTGCTTACGTAAATGGCTGCAACACAGGAAGAAACAAAGAAATGGGAAAAAGAACAAAAGGTACACTCACACAAGCTCTATGATTTAGCGTACCGTGCGACAAACCAGTGCATTCAATGCGGTTATTGCCTTCCTTCTTGTCCTACCTACATGTCCATGGGGAAAGAATCAGCATCTCCCCGAGGAAGAATTAACCTGGTAAAAATGGCGGCTGAGGGGAAGATTGATCTATCACAAGATTTATCTGAACCGATTGATTTATGTCTTGGGTGCAGGGCCTGTGAAACAGCTTGCCCTGTAAACGTACCTTATGGTCATATACTTGAGTCAGCCAAAGATACGATTAAGGAGTATGAAGAAGATACAAAGCAATCAACAAAGGCAGAAGGCTTAAAAGGTATTCTACTGCGACAAGTATTTACACGGCCAGGACTTATGCGGGCCGGGGGGAATGCGACATGGCTTTACCAAAGGTCTGGTCTAAGCAATCTTGTAGGGAAGACAAATCTACTTTCAAAAATATCAGAACCAATCGGTGAAATTGAAAAAATATTGCCATCAGTGGAAGGGCCAGGAAAAAGAGTAAAAAGAGGAAAGGTTTTGGAACCCTATAAGAAAAAGAAAGCAACAGTCGCATTTTTTACAGGCTGCGTTTCGGAGGCAGTTTTAAACAGAACGAACCGCTTAACAATTGAATTATTAAGGCACATTGGCTGTGAGGTTCATATTTCAAATAAGCAAAATTGCTGTGGAGCGCTTCACGCTCACCAGGGCTACAGTTCGATTTCTAAAGATCTTGCAAAAGAAAATATTAAGGCGTTTGAAGAAACAGAAGCTGATTATATTATTAATAACGCGGGAGGCTGTGGGGCTATCCTCCGGGAATATGACCATTTATTAAAGGATGATCCTGATTGGAAGAAAAGGGCTTCACGGTTTTCCGCTGCATCAAAAGATGTGTCAGCGATTTTTGTAGAGCTTGGCCCACTCCCTTTTAAGAAGGAGTGGAAAGGGAGAATCACCTATCAACCATCCTGTCACTTAACGAATGTCCAAAAAGTGGCGAGTGCTCCTGAGGAATTATTAGCTTCAATTCCTGGAGCAGAATATATTGAGATGGAAAAAAGTAACGAGTGTTGTGCGTCTGGGGGAATTTACAATCTTATACATTACGAAGAGTCCATGAAAATACTGGATAAAAAATGGGATATGCGAAGGAAACAACAGCCACTACTATTGCCTCTAGTAACCCAGGTTGTTTGCTGCAAATGAGGCTGGGAATCAAAAGGGCAGGTTTAGAAGGGAAAGTTCAAGGAGTTCATTTAGTAGATATTTTAGCTGAATCATGCGGTATTGAATAATCAATAATAGTAAGCTCGGTCTATAGTTGCCGAGCTTTTTATGGATTGAGTGGTTTACAACACGTGTAATCTTAAAAATTATTTGTCCTATAGATTTCTTTTTATTTACTTGAATGTAGGAATTTTAGGAAAAATAGGACGAGGGTTTAAAAAACCGCAGTGGAATCTCTACATGCGGTTTTTTTTTATGCTTTTTTTCACTTCATTATTTTGATTTCTTATTACATTTTTTCGAGTGTCTTCGCAGAATTTTCCATATGGAGCAACACAGAAGGGGAGCTAAGGAATAAAGATTACTGGTTCTTTTACCAGTTATTAATGCAGTTCCTTCAAATCACTATTTTTGTAAGGGGGATAGATTGCTAAGATATGTGTTTGTTAAAGGCAGCACTTGTTATTTTATTTTCACACAATTATAATTACTTTTATATATTCCGTATTGTGGATCTTTTGTTCCGTAAAACGGAATTTAAGAAAACTGAAAAGGAGGGGAAATATATGCAAGCTTCATCAAGTCCAGAAGTAAAGGTGTATCCACTAAATGAAACGGCAGTCACTGTCTCCTTTGGGGATTCTTTTTGTCCAGCCATTCACAAGAAGGTAAGACTATTATCCCTTTCACTTGAAAAACAGCCCCTGCCAGAAATGGTAGAGTACATACCTTCTTATACAGGAGTAACTATTTTTTATAACCCTATTCAGGTTGAAACAACACGAGTTAATAAACCTGTATTTGAAGTAGTCAAAGAAAAGGTAGAAAAGCTCCTCTCTGCTATTGATCAAGAGACAGAGTATAAACCACGCACAATTGAAATACCTGTTTATTATGGAGGAGAGACTGGGCCGGATTTAGGAAATGTGGCCACTCATAATGGGCTTACTCCTCAGGAAGTCATAGAGATTCATTCCAGTGAAAATTATTTAGTTTATATGATTGGGTTTGCCCCGGGCTTTCCATATTTAGGTGGGATGTCGGAGAAAATTTCCACACCCCGGTTGGACAATCCGCGGACGTGTGTGCCGAGTGGATCGGTAGGAATTGCAGGAGCACAAACCGGCGTCTATTCCTTATCAACCAGGGGGGTGGCAGATTATAGGCCGAACACCCTTATCGTTGTTTGATACAACAGGTGATTCTCGTACTTTATTAGAGTCTGGTGATATTGTCCGTTTTAAGCCTATATCAAAGGCAGAATATCAGGCTTATGAGGAGGTGGGAAAATGAGTATTAACATTCTTCAGCCGGGCCTCCTGACAACCGTTCAGGACCTTGGGAGACATGGGTATCAAAGAAAAGGTATTATAGTGAGCGGTGGAATGGATCCATATTCTCTTAGGCTCGCTAATATGCTTGTGGGTAATCGAGAAGATGAAGCAGTATTAGAAATGACGTTGAAGGGACCGGTGTTAGAGTTTCAAAATGACGCGGTGATAGCCATAGTTGGTGGGGATTTCACTCCTTCTATTGAGGGAATACCTCTTCCCCTTGGAAAACCTGTTTTAGTAAAGAAAAATAATGTTGTAAAGATGGGAAGCTGCAGTGAGGGTTGCCGTGCATACGTAGCATTTGCGGGAGGAATCAACGTTCCGGAAGTTATGAATAGTAAAAGTACATATTTACGGGCTGAAATAGGTGGTTTTCATGGACGGCCCTTGCAAGCAGAGGACATTTTGAAGGCGGGGAAAACAAATGAAAAGAACGGCCGCGTCTTTTCTTACCTGTCATCAGGGCAGAGTGATCGCTTTAATACCACTACCTGGAGTATTAATAGAAAGTCTTTTCTACCTTTAAAAGAAAAAGGTCCTATTCGAGTCATAAAGGGTACGCATTTTCACCTTTTTACCAATAATGCTAAAAGAAAGTTCTTTCAAAAAGAATTTAAAATCAACCCTCAATCTGATCGAATGGGTTACAGGCTTAGGGGGCCGCTCTTACAAAAAGATGAAAATAAAGACATTCTTTCAGAAGCTGTAGCTCTTGGGACTGTTCAGGTGGCATCAGATGGCAACCCAGTGATCCTGATGGCTGATCGCCAGACGACAGGCGGGTATCCAAGGATCGCACAAGTAATACAGACTGATATTCCAAGATTAGCACAGTTGAAACCGGGGGATTCTCTTCATTTTGAAGAAGTGACTATCCAGGAAGCAGAAGAACTTCTTTTCAAAAAAGAACAGGATATGAAAGAAGTACAGACTGGAATAACCATTAAGTTTGATCATTCATAACTAAATTGATATGGAGAGATGTGAAATGTTTACTATTGAAGATTTAAAAACCATGATTAAAGAATTGGAAGAGTCACCAATAGAGAATTTTCAATTTGAAAATAGTGAAGTGAAACTTATCATAAACAAAGGGAATAAGGAACGGGCTTCTGTCAGTGTAAAAGAGTCAAACAATGATAGTGTAAAAAATGAATTAGAACATGGCAGTCAGCTTCTAAAGATCCGGAAAATATAAAAAATGATAATACTGAAGAAACAGTAAAAGAGAAAACCATCGTGTCCCCTATGGTAGGAAAGTTTTATTCTTCACCGGACCCTGATACGGCTTCCTATGTGAACAGTGGAGATCAAGTTACTCCAGAATCCGTTGTTTGCGTTGTAGAAGCGATGAAGCTATTTAATGAAGTAGAAGCGGGAATAGAGGGCGAGATTGAAGAGGTGCTTGTAAGTGATGGGGATATTGTAGAGTACGGCCAGCCTTTATTTAAGGTGAAGTAGGTCCAAGCACTGTAACTAAGAAGCAGAAAAAGGGGGATTATATGTTTAAGAAAATACTAGTTGCTAATCGAGGAGAAATTGCAATTCGCATCATCAGGGCCTGTAAGGAAATGAACATCCAGAGTGTAGCTGTTTATTCTGAAACAGATAAAGATGCACTCCATGTGAAAACAGCAGATGAAGCCTATTGCATTGGACCCGTACAAGCTTCTGAAAGTTATTTGCATATGGAAAATATCATAAGCGCCGCATTATTATCCAATGCCGATGCTATTCACCCGGGATATGGATTTCTGTCAGAACAGCCCAAGTTCGTAGAGCTGTGTGAAGCTGTGAACCTTACCTTTATCGGACCTTCCTCAGAAGCGATACGCAAAATGGGCGAAAAGGCCGAAGCCAGAAAGACAATGAAAAGTGCAGGCGTGCCTACGGTACCAGGAACAGAAGGGTGATAGATGAGCTTGAAGAGGTCCGAACCATAGCTGAAAAAATCGGCTACCCTGTTATAGCAAAGGCAAGTGCAGGCGGCGGGGGAAAAGGGATGCGAAAAGCAGATAATAAAGAAAGCCTCGAAAAAGCTGTACGGCAAGCACAAAATGAAGCAAAATCTATATTTGGTGATGGAGGGGTCTACGTAGAAAAATTTATTGAAGAACCAAGGCACATTGAGGTACAACTATTAGCTGACCGGCACGGAAATGTCGTTCACTTGGGTGAGAGAGACTGCTCCATACAAAGACGCCACCAAAAACTTATTGAGGAGGCACCTTCTCCGGCTTTAAACCTTGAACTAAGGGAAAAGATGGGAGAAGCTTCTATTAAGGCTGCTAAAGCAGTGAGTTATTGCGGGGCAGGCACTGTGGAATTTCTTTTAGACAAGCATAATCGATTCTATTTTATGGAAATGAATACAAGAATTCAGGTTGAACATCCTGTAACAGAGATGGTTACAAGGGTAGATATTGTGAAGGAGCAGATTTCTGTAGCCGCTGGTGAACCCCTTTCTTTTACCCAGGAAGAAGTTATTCTAGACGGCCATTCGATTGAATGTAGAATCAATGCTGAAGATCCGGCAAAGAATTTCAGACCTTCCCCTGGAGAGATCACTGAATTTGCTCCTCCGCAAGGATTTGGAATGAGGATAGAAACGGCTGTCTACAAGGGATACGAGATCACGCCTTTTTATGATTCAATGGTTGCTAAGCTGATTGTGTGGGGGAAAACGAGAGAAGAAGCGATCAGCCGGATGAAGCGAGGGCTTACGGACTTGAAAATAGGTAATATCCAAACGACCATTCCTTTACACTTACAGATGTTGGAAAATTATCAGTTTCAAACCGGTGCCTTTGACACAAGCTTCATGGAACATTTCTTAGATCATCAAGGGAGCTCTGTTAAAAAGGAAAAGACTGACAACCAAGGTTTTTAGAAATAGTTTTCCCTGCTTCCTTTGCTTTGTTTATATAAAAAGGGAATTGATCTTTTTGAAAACGGGTTTCAGGCCCAGCTATACTTATCCCAGCTACTATTGAATTCTTGTAGTCAAAAATGGGTGCCGCAACTGAAACGGTATCGTTTTCTAACTCAGAGAAGCTGATAGTATAGCCATCGATACGAGAGCGGTGCAATGATTGGAGCAATTTTTCTTTGCTCGTGATCGTTCCTGAGGCAAAAGGAATCAAATTTGCTTTCTCAATATAAGCTTGTTGCTCAGTTTCTTCTGTATAGGCCAGGATGATTCTAGGGCAAGCTCCGGCATACAGAGGAGATCTTCTTCCAATCTTAGTGTAAAGGCGAACAGGGTGACTGGCTTCAAGCTTTTCTACATAGATGGCTTCCAACTGGTCTTTAACGACGAGGTTGATGCTTCTCCGGTTTCACGATTGACTTTTTGCATAACAGGTAAGGCCGCTTTACGTATATCCAGACGTTCGGACACAAGCTGGCCAAACTCAAGAAAAAGCATGCCGAGAGAGTACCTTCCGTCCTTTTCCTTTTGTAGAAAGCCCATTTCTAGCAGGGCTCCGACCATGCGGTGGGCAGAGGTTTTAGGAATACCGGAAAGCTTTACCAACTCCTGCAATGTTAATTCTTCATGTTGCCGAAAGAGAGTAAGCAGTGCCATTGACTTTGTGACAGTTTTGTTTTGATTTTTCATGATAACTCCTCCAAGCTTGAGTATGTATTTAGGTCAGTTCTTTAGCTTGAGGGCGTTTCTTAAATCTAAGAAAAAGCAAGCTGTTACCTTTAGTATACAAAACAACTCTATTTTCGTCTAAACCACTTAATAACGTTTTGGGTGGACACGTTTAATCGATCATAGTAGTAAGGAAGGAGAAATAAAATGGCGAATACTCCGCTTACGGAGAAAGGATTAACTTCAAAAGAAAGAATTAGGGCTTTAACGGGGGCAGCATTTTTGATGGCTACTTCTGCTATTGGACCCGGCTTCTTAACTCAAACAGCTGTGTTTACAGAACAGCTTTTAGCAAGTTTTGCTTTTGTAATCTTAGTGTCTATTATCCTCGATATCGGGGCTCAAATGAATATATGGAGAATTATTGCTGTCACAAAAATGAGAGGGCAGGAAATTGCGAATGCTGTCTTACCTGGATTAGGTTATGTCGTTGCATTTTTTATTGTTTTGGGAGGTCTTGCCTTTAACATTGGAAATGTAGCAGGGGGAGGGCTGGGAGTGAACGCTCTTCTTGGTTTGGATACAAGAGTTGGAGCTATAATGACTGGTGTGATATGTATTGCTATTTTCCTCTTAAAAGAAGCAAACGCGGCAATGGATCAAATTGTACGTTATTTAGGTGCACTGATGATACTTTTTACTGCTTATATTATGTTTGGGAGCAACCCGCCATATGGGGAGGCGGCCTTACGTTCGGTGGCCCCACTGGAGGTAGACTTTCTTGCTATTGTTACCATCGTGGGTGGAACAGTAGGAGGATATATAACCTTTGCCGGAGGACATAGATTATTAGATGCCGGGATCACTGGTAAAGAAAATTTAAAGTACGTGACAAACACGGCGATCTCCGGCATTATTGTTGCTTCTATCATGAGAACTATTCTATTTTTGGCTGTTCTTGGAGTTGTGTCTGCTGGATTTGCATTAAATCAGGATAATCCAACAGCTTCTGTTTTCCAAATTGCAGCGGGTGAAATCGGCTTCCGTATATTTGGGTTAGTGCTGTTTGCAGCCGGAATTACCTCGGTCATAGGAGCGGCTTATACATCTGTTTCCTTCTTAACTACTTTTCATGAGAGCATTGAAAAATATAAAAACTATTGGACTGTGGGCTTTATTGTATTTTCAACAGGAGTATTTGCCATGATCGGTCAGCCTGTAATGCTTCTTGTTCTGGCAGGGGCGTTCAATGGATTAATCCTTCCCCTTACCTTAGGGTGTATCCTTTTGGCAGCCCACCGTTCAACCATTGTTGGGAGCTATAAGCATCCAGTCTGGATGACCGTTTTTGGAGGTATTATTGTTGTATTAACTGCTTATTTAGGGGTGCGCACTCTCCTGCAAACATTCCCACAATTATTTTCATAATGAATTTTAAAACCCAATTGTCTGGAATGACAATTGGGTTTATTGTACGTGGAAGAAGATCATTAAGTACGGGGTTCATTATTCTTCGCCTTGAATACTCCTTACATTAATTTCAGATTACAAATTTTATACATATAAAGTTTGGTATAATTCCAATAGTCTAGATTAAGTGGGGCACTTTGCCTCAGAAGGAGATAAGTGGTGGGCGCGAAGGAACTATATGATAAAGTGAGTATCCCTCTTTTTATCACTACTTTAGAGGGAGCCATAAAGTTTGTTAACGAAAAAGGGAAAAACGCTTTTCGTACCGAGGACTTTGGAAGAAATATCTTTTCTTATATACCTAACGAACAAGTCAAAAGGATAAAAATGTTCCTTGATACCCTACATAAGAGGGAGAGTTTTGGGAAACAAATATCTCTTGAGGTAGAGGCTTTATTCGCAGATCGAAGTCTAAATGGAGAAGTAAGCCTGTTAGATTCGACTCATTTGTTGTTTCAGTTTCCAAGGTTTAACGATCCAGTCACTTTCCCCCAGGAAACTTATAAAGCAATTATTCATATGATAGCAAAGAATGCACCATTTTCAGACATTCTAACGTCAGTGCGAAGCTCTGTTGGTAATTATATAGGTTTGGAAGGTTTTTCTGTATATATGATTGAACATGGGAGGAGGGCTCTTCTTTCAGTCAGCAACGATATATTTTCTACTATTGAACAAAATGAGCCGGATCGTGAGTCTTCTTTTGTTGTCCCCCTGCATATAAACGGGGATTTGGCTGGTGAATTAATATACGTTCTTCCTTCATATATTTCTCTTTCAAACGATAAAAAAGACTTTCTAACAACTTGCGCTGACTTGCTTAGTTTGGCTCTGGACAAAAAGAGCCGAGAAAAACAAGTAGAAGCCAGATTTCTTCCTGAACATGCAGGAGATGCTGGATGCGTCCTGGATGCAAAAGGAACAATTCAGTATGCTACACCTTCCAATACTTCCATATTAGGTTATGAAGTCGAGGAAGTAGAAGGAACGAGTACATTTGATTTGCTGCATCGAGATGATGTATCGTTTGCCAAGCAGGTGTTTGAAGAGGCGGTTCTCACAAAAAAAGAACGGAAGGTAGAACTTAGGTATCGTCGAAAGGATAACCGTTACATTGATCTTGCCTTAACCATAAAACCTGTAGTTGAGGATCGGAACCAGGTCAAGAGAATGGTAGTGACAGGACGAGACATTACAGAAAAAAAGCAGGCGAGAAGAAGGCTGGAGGAAATTGAGCAACGGTATAAGTCTCTTTTTGAACATAGCCCTTATCATGTCTTTTCTCTTGATTTAAAAGGAAGGGTTGTTTCAATGAACACACCATCGGGCACCTTCCTTGGTTATCTAAAAGAGGAGTTGATCGGCCTTATTCTCCTTGGATTCATCCCGATTATCTAGCCCACACCAACAAGCATTTTACACTGGCAGCTAATGGTACCCCACAGGCCTATGAGACAGTGTGTATAAACTCAAAGGGAGAGGAAGTGTATTTCAAGGTAACGAATATTCCTGTAAAAGTAGAGAAGAGAGTAGTGTCAGTGTATGGATGATGGAAGACATCACAGAAAAGAAGAAAGCTCAAAAGAAGATCGAAGACAGGGAGGAGAAGCTTTCTTCGTTACTGAATGCTATGCCTGAATTTGTGCTTTTTAAAAACAAAAGAGACAAACTGATCGAGATGAATGACTCGGCAAGAGTGCTGGTTGGAATGAAAAGGGAGTCAAATTTATTAAGCAGAAAACCTATGTACAATTTATCTCTCATTTCATCCCCTAAAGATGAGATTGCCTGGAAGCAAAAAGGAATTCTCCAATATGAACAAAATGTCACTCTTCCTAACGGAGACGTGAGAACTTTTGAAATAGTAAAAGCCCCTCAATTTAGTAGTCTAGGAGAACGAAAGTACTTGGTGACAATTGGACGGGATATTACAAAACGTCAAGAAATGGAAGTGGAGCTCCAAGAAACAAAAGAGCAGCTGTGGGCATTATTTACTCATAGTGCCGATGCGATATCCATTCTTACGCTTGAGGGCGACTTGTTAAAAGCGAACCCGGCGTTTTACTACCTGTACGGATTCTGTGACAAGGATGATATTAATGTTTTTGATGACTTGGCACCACTAGAATTACATCAGGAGACAAAACAGGCATTACAGAAGGTGAAAAATGGAGAAGAAGTCATAGACTACCAAACTCTTAGAAGAAGAAAAGACGGAGAAGTATTTGATGTAAGTATCACATTTTCTCCCATCCAGAATAAAGATGGACAGGTAACAGGGATATCAGCGATTTCTCGAGATATACATGAAAGAAAGAAAACAGAACAATTACTAAGAAGATCGGAAAAACTGTCTGCGCTTGGTCAGCTAGCTGCAGCCGTGGCCCATGAAGTGAGAAATCCTATAACAACAGTGAAAGGGTTTACACAGTTTTTTCAGGGTAAAGTAGAGTCTGAATATACGGATCTCATGCTTTCAGAACTAGACAGGGTAGAAATCATTATAAATGAATTTCTAACATTAGCTAAACCACAAGCTGTTCATTTTAAAGAAGAAGACGTGGCTGATGTTATTCATAACATTCTTGCTTTGGTCAAAACGCAAGCAGCTATGCACAGCATAGAAATTCAAACCTGTTATCAACCGGCAGTATTACCGATTTATTGTGATTCAAACCAAATTAAACAAGTATTTCTGAATATACTAAAAAACGCTATTGAAGCAATGCCGCACGGCGGAATGTTGAGAATTCAGGCTAGAGAGTTCTCTTCGTATGTTGAAATTGAAATAGAAGATGATGGGATTGGAATCTCACCGGAACGTATGAGGAAACTCGGTGAACCATTTTACTCTAATAAGGAAAAAGGAACGGGATTGGGTTTAATGGTATGTTACAAAATCATTGAAGAGCATCATGGGGAGATTTACATTGCTAGTGAAGAAGGAGAAGGAACAACTGTAACAATAAGATTGCCTAGAGAAAAATGAAATTCCTATGTTTACAGGCAAGATAACAGTTTTGTTGGTCTTCGGCCAAAATCAAAAAAAGACACGATGAAGAATGAACTCTCTTTATATCTTCATAGTAGTAAAATGAGGAAGCAAAAACAAACACATGTAGGAGTGTAACAATAAATAAAAGAAGAAAGAAGTATGAGAGAAGACTCATACTTCTTTCTCACTCTTTTAATTAAAAATTTATATCTGAAAAAGGAAAAATTGATCTCAAAGTAATTTTATATGAATCTTGGTATTTCAGTCCCTACTGTATGAAGGAACAAAAAAACAACCACCAGAATCATCCGATGGTTGCAAAAGGAGGTTCTCCGAACAATAAATAAGAAGTGATACTCAGCATCAGCAAATGACTCATTAAGGACATATCATTTGCTTAAAGAACCTTTTCCTTCTTTATAAAGAGTTAAAACCAAATGATAACAAAACAGGATAAAACTCCTAAATCCAGACTTCTGTAGCATTTTCAATACATATGACCTGTTCCCTGTTGCAAGTAAAATAAAGAAACAGTAATTTGATAGGATACACCCCTACATTAACGTAAAGGAAGTGAAGTCATGAAACCAAAAGTCATTGTCTATAACCGTATTCCCGAAGATTTGATGGAAAAGCTAAGCTCTTTCTGCGACGCTTATCAATGTTCTCCAGAGAGCGAAGAGTTTTTTCACCACCTGCCTACAGCAAAGGGTATGATTGGTTCAGGGTACACTATTGATGAAAATTTACTAGATAAGGCACCTGAATTAAAAATTGTCTCCAATGTATCTGTTGGATACAATAACTTGAATATCGAGGAATTAACAAAAAGAGGCATCATGGCAACAAATACACCAGATGTATTAACTGAGACCACTGCTGACACAATTTTTGGTTTACTTCTTGCTACCGCTAGAAGAATGCCTGAGCTTGATCGTTACGTAAAAGCTGGAAAGTGGGAGGCTTCTATCACAGAAGAATTATTTGGTAATGATGTTCATCATAAAACATTAGGAATGATAGGAATGGGCAGGATTGGCGCTGCAGTAGCAGAGCGAGCTCATTTTGGCTTTAAAATGAACATTCTTTATCATAATCGTACAAGAAAGCCAAGCATGGAAAATAGGCTGGATGCCTCCTATGTTTCCCTTGATCATCTGTTACAGAACTCTGATTTCGTTTGTGTAATGGTTCCACTGACTCCTGAAACTGCTAATCTAATCGGGGAAAGAGAATTTAAACTCATGAAAAAAGTGCAATTTTTATTAATGGCTCTCGAGGAAAGTAGTTAAGGAAGAGGACCTAATAAAAGCCCTGGAGGATAAGGATATATTGGCCGCTGGGTTAGATGTATACAGGGAAGAGCCAATTGACCCGGAGAGTCCTTTGTTACGAATGGATCACTGTGTTACATTGCCGCATATTGGGTCAGCGACAGCAGAAACCAGGTACAAAATGGCTGAACTTGCGGTGGAAAATCTAATTCAAGGATTACAAGGGAACAAGCCGCCTAGTTTAATTAATGATGTTATTGTCTAATAAAGTGTTACGGTAGAATTTTCCAATATCGAGTAAATTAATGACAAGCGGTGTTAGGTAATGGGAGCCTAGACCCAAAAAAATTTAGGTTCTCAAGGGTTCCGTATATATATAAATCAGTCTGAACAAGAGAAAACTCATAGCTATGCAACGCCACGGAGGATAAAAGCCCGGGAGATTACTGTAAAAGTATCCCCTGGCTTTTTTCATTTTTTGAAATTATTAGAAGGTAATTCATTTGCTTTATTATATAGCTTGATTACTGTATTGGCTATAGGAATTGAAGAATTGAAGACTTTATCGCCGCTCTGATTTCAAAACGAGTATCACCACTATTTCAGAAGGCATGTGGACTGTTTTCTTTACAATGACGTAGCTATAAGATTACTATTCAGGCGTGAAAATGGTCTAATGGAAAATACTACCTGGATTCACACTTTATGAAGAATCCAAAATTGCAACGTTTTCCAGCTTGTTAGGGATAACAATTTTAGTTTTTAACACGTAAGTTTTTCATTTCATAAAACCAATAAGTTTCCCTCATTAGAGGGATGTGAGTATTTATCAAGGCATCAGAAAAAAGGCTTGTATCGGATATTCTCATAAGGAAAGCGTAGTTATTGTTGGTGAAACCCAATACCTTACCAACTGAAAAAATGTTTTATTATCTGTTTACAATCCAGGAATAAGTATATATAATAAAGTTCAAATCGTAATGATTACGCTTTTATATGTGTTATACAAAAAATCGTAACTGTGACATGCCAAAAGAATGAATACAAGTTAGGAATAAGGGGGTATATTGGAAAAATGCTTGTTTACTTATCGCCTTGAAAATAATAGTCTGGGATTTAAATCGTAATTATTACACTTTGAAAAGGAGTCAATTATGAAAAAATCATTAATCAAATGGTCAAGTATTGCAGCAATGAGTGCTTTATTAGTGGCTTGCCAAGAGGCTGAAACCAGTCAGGAGGCTGCTGAAGAAGAGGAAGAACAGGCAGTAGAAAGTGAATTGGAAGAAAACGAAGAGGAAGAAATACATAATAATGAAGACGAAGAACATAACCAAGAAGAAAGCAATCATGACCACGACCACGATGAAGAAGGTCACGATCACGACCATGTCCATGACCATGCCCATGATGAAGACAGTCAGAGAATATATGATGGATATTTTGAGGACGAGGAGGTTGAAGATCGAGATTTATCCGATTGGGAAGGTGAATGGCAGTCTGTTTACCCATACTTGCAAGATGGAGATTTAGATGAAGTGTTTGAACATAAGGCTGAAGAGAATGAGGAGATGACAGAGGAGGAATATAAGAAATACTATGAGGAAGGTTACGAGACTGATGTTGATCATATCGTGATTGAAGGTAGTACTGTTACTTTCTCTGAGGACGAAGAAGAGTATTCCGGTGAATATACCTATGATGGATATGAGATTCTTACTTATGAAGCTGGTAACCGGGGAGTAAGGTTCATATTTGAACTAACAGAGGAAAATGAAGACATGCCTCAGTTCATTCAGTTTAGCGACCATAACATCTTCCTACGGACTCTGACCATTTCCATTTATATTGGGGAGATGATCGAGAAGAGCTACTAGACAATGTAACAAACTGGCCTACTTACTATCCTTCTGAGTTAGATAGTGAGGATATTGTTCATGAAATGATCGCTCATTAATACTACGGAAGGAGAGTACATTGATGTATGTGCACTCCTTCCTTTTATTGTTATCACGTTCAGGCTTCAATCAGCCATTGATCCATTTTCGATCGTTAGTAAAAGATACTGTCAACCATTTTTTATAATGTAAATCATTAGTACGCTTATTAATTTCCTCTCGAATTAAATCTTGTTCTGCAACGGTTTTTACTTTGGATTGCTCATTTAGAATAAAATCAACTTCGATGAAGAGTTTACTTCCTACCTTTGACATTCGAAGCACGGAATCTTCTATTTGATAGTGAGCCTGGATGGAATGGATCACAGCTTTACATTTCTTTTCAATCAATTGGTCCGGTGCCATTTCTAGTACTTCTTTTAAAGCTTTTGTGATTTCTACCACTGGCACCTTCAAGAAGTAACCAGCAGAAATGAGTACCATAAGTGGGTCAATATAAGGAGTTAACAACGTAAATTGAGTGTAAGACAGAAGTGCTGCAATGAAAAAACCAATTAGGACAGCTGCACTGAGTATCGTGTCCATTCTCCATTGATTAGCTTCCGCTTGAATAAACCCTGATCCTTGCTTTTGTTTTTTGAGATACACAAAAATACCACAACATGCTATCGTGGATAAAACAGAATAAAGAAGAGCAAACCCCACGTTGGTTTCTCGACCACCTGAAAGCAGGGCATCCACTGCTGTTATTAATGCAGCTAAACAAAGGAACAACATGACTGCATATTTAATAATAATGACCAGAGGTTCAAGCATCTCTTTCCCGAATGGAAACTTTTTCGTATCTCGCTTCTGAATAAAGTGTGCTGCAAATAATGACATGAGACTAAGCATCACACTAATTAGAGAATATAGTCCGTCGAACATGATCATTTGTGAAGAAATCAGGTACCCTAAAACGATGCCAATCACAGCAAACATGACCGCACCATAAACTGAAACTTTTAACAACTTCTTTTCCAATGCATAATAGTTATGCATCTTAACACCTCATCTAGGCTTTGTTTGATGATGGACAATCAGTCAATGCACTTCTGATAAACAGTAATACTTGGTTTTTACTTTTTTCCTTGCTCGTTTCACTTTGATTTGTTAAATAAAATGTCTCCGCTGAATTTTCTATTAAATTAATAATCATTTTAGCTAACGCATTTGAGTCCAAATTCGTGTGAATGAAGCCACTTTTGTTTGCTTGATAAAGTCTTTCCTCAAGCCAGCTATAATAAGGCTGGTATATCTCTTCCCAACGTTCAAACGAATGGTAATAAGCAAGTCCCGAGTAACAAAATAAAATGAGTTCACGATACTCCTTCGTTATATCAAATGTAACTTCAACGATCATTTCAAGCGTACGAAAAATGGTTTCTTCTGCTTTATAATTTTGTTTTATTTTCGAGAAAAGAGTTTGTAAAATCGTCTCGGCAATAGCCGGAACAACTGCGCTTTTAGAGTCAAAGTATAAATAAAAATGTCCCTTGAGCAACACCTGCTTCTTTAACGATTTGAGATACTGACGCTTTCTCAAACCCTTTTTCTTTCATCACAGTAAGTGCTGCATTTACTAATAATTCATATTTACTATCACGGTTCATTCTCAATCCTCCATAGGAAAGCAGCTAATAATGACTGACTGTCAGTCATTATTGTATCATGCATGACAGATGTTGGTAGATTCGTGTGCTTTTGGTTTTCAGATAAGAACGAAAGCCATGTTGCACATACTTCTATAAGGATAAAAATAAATAACGCAAAAAATGGGTGACACCAAACTGACTATCAGTTTACAAATATATTGTGTTTTTTCACTTAAATGAATGGAGAGAAAAGTTGAATGGGACGCCGGATGTAGACATGTAGTTTGTAAAGGTAATGGGATTGTTTATTATAAATAAAAGAAATAATCATACTTATAAGAGACAGAGAAGTTATAGTAAAGTAAATATCAGAGTTTAATAATGTAAGAAAGGGGATTTTAATTGGAGTACATATTTAGCCTTGCTCGTTGGCTGCACATTTTTTCCGGGTTTGTAGCACTACTGATTTTCTGGCTCCCAATAGTAACAAGAAAAGGTGGAAAATTACATAGGCGAAGCGGGTGGGTTTTTGTTAGTTCAATGGCAACTGTTTCGATAACAGCATTTTATATGGGAATTTACCTGATTTATTTGGATGCTGGCACTGCTTCAGGTGACACACCGTTCTCATGGTTTCTAATTTTTATCTCAATTCTTAGTGGGGCGACCACGTGGTATGGTGTCCGTGTCCTTCGGTTTAAAGGGAGAAGAATCTCCCACCGTAATACCGTTGATTTGATATTTCCAATTTTGCTGATCACTTCAAGTATAGGAATCATGATATACGGTTGGGTGATTGGTTTTCCATTACTTCAATACTTTCCGATTGTTGGTCTGTTTTTAGGCGGTACACAACTGAAATACTGGATTTCTATACCAAAAACAAGTTCTCACTGGGTTGTTGAACATATCATCGGGATGCTTTCCTCCTGTATAGCGGCAATCACGGCATTTACAGTGTTTGGTGCTCCAAGATTGCTGCAAGTCGAATCAGTTAACCTGCTCATGTGGTTTCTTCCGACCCTTGTTTTTGTTCCGCTCATTATAGTTTTAACGATATATTATGAAAAAAAGTTTACTGATGTACACAAGAAACATAATCGACTTTAGTAAACTATCGGGCAGCTGTAACCGTCAAGTGGAAATGGTTCTTACGAACTTTTGGTGAGGTTAAAATACAATCTTATAGGGGAATAGTGAATGAAAAAGGAAGTTTTGGCGATGTTTTCTCATTCCCTGAATTATAAGCCAATCGAAGGGATGAACATTCTGTCTCTTACAGAAACAGAAGAAGACATTGAGGTCATTGCAGAAATGAAAGAAAAAACGGCAAGGTGTCCAACCTGCCACGAGGTAACTGATAAAAGGCACAGTCGCTATCCGCGTCTGGTGAGAGACCTTTCCATAAATGGAAAAACAGTGAGTTTGCTTCTTATGACAAGAAAATGGTTTTGTCACTCAGCCGCCTGCGAGGTGAAAGTCTTTACTGAAAGAGTGGAAGGTGTTTCCCCTTACCAACGGAAAACTGACCGATTACAGGAATTACTTCGTGAACTTGCTTTTTCTATGAGTGCTAAAGCAGCTGAACGTATAAGCATACCCTCGGCACCCCCACTAGCCATGATACGTTTCTCTATTTAATTCGTTCTACTTCAACTGATACATCAG
>NZ_BAXQ01000039.1:0-21473 GCF_001310615.1 Thalassobacillus sp. C254
TCCTTCAAATATGGTGAAGGGTTATTTAAGATTATGAAACTTTAATTTCGATGCCATTCTTTTCTCATATAAAATTCACTTGTAACTATCACATGATTATAGCTTAATAAACACTTTCCTGAATGTTAGAACTTAATTTTCATGTTCATACTAAAAAACATATTCTACCTTCGTAACAGCTCTTTTTTTGTTAGTAGCCTTTACTGTCATCTTTACTGTCTTATATAATCCCTTCCATAAAAATGTTATATTTCACCTGTATTAAAGGTGTTAGCCAGAGCAATAGAAAGATAGTGTGGTTAACCTATTATAATATAATGGAGGAGGGAGAACCATGTTTGAGGAATTGGAACAGTCTATAGGTAAGCGATTAAAAAAACAGTTTCATAAAGATATATTTGAGTCATCTATAAAACTACTCAATAGTGATATATATACTAGGTTTAGTAACTTTGCTACTAATATCAGAGAATTAACAAGGGAGATTCTTCAATGGAAAGCTGCAGATGAGGAAGTGAAAAATTGTTCATGGTATGAAGAATTTTTAATAATGAAGGAAAGGTTGCTATAACTAGAGTACAACGCATGCAATATGCAATTAAAGGTGGGTTGTCTGATGAATTTATCCAAGAGGAACTATCATATGATTTTAAAGACGTAACCCAACAGCTAAAGGAAGTTATTGGTACACTAAGTAAATACACTCATATTAATGAAGAAATTTATATTAATAGTGAGAAAGATGGATTAGAAATGGCTAAAAGTACGCTTATTGCTTTTGACATATTCCTTAAAACAATTGAGGAAATTAGAGGTGAAATTATTTCTAGAATAGAAGAAGAAATTGATACTAGAGTTACAGAAGCGTTAGTAGCTGACGTGATACAAAAAATTGATATCCTTGCAACGCATTACTTTATCGAAAGCATCATGATTGAGAGTATTAGCATCGACTGTATTAATTGTTGTGATATACACTATGATGTAAAAGGTTCGGTGAATGTAGAACTTCAATATGGTTCTGATATAGATAACAAGAAGGGCAATGGATTTAGAGTAGGAACTTCTTATCCCTTTAGTCTTCAATTGATATCTGACATCGATGATCCCTTTGAATTCGCGCTGAATGCTTCTGGTATAAACGTTGATACAACTAGTTTTTATGAGTAATCTATAAACCACCTTTAAAATATAACTTTACACTCAAACTAATTTTGCCATCTACATTTGATCCATTCTTATTAAAAATTCTTCTAATTTTTTAAGTCTTCTTTGTAAACAATATCCTCTGATAAATGAGGTCGTTAGAGAAAGTATCTGCGTGGAGTGAATCACTTATACCCCCTTCTTGGATCCTAACCCAATAGATATATGTATGTGGTAAAAATTTTACATCAGAGGTATTTCCAAAAGGTTAAATGTTATATTATGGGAGGGAGAGGGGAGGGTTTTTATGAGTAATAAGACTCAATCAATTGTTAATGAAGACATTATCACATCGAGACCTAGACTACATAAGTTAATTATTAAAAATTTTAGAGCTATTGGGGCAGAACCGGTAATAATCGATTTGGATGAAATAGTGGTTTTAGTTGGCCCAAATAATGCAGGCAAAAGCTCTATTCTAAGGGCCTACGAGGTAGTAATGTCCGATGGTTCAAAAAAT
This sequence comes from Thalassobacillus sp. C254, assembly GCF_001310615.1. Classification (NCBI taxonomy): domain Bacteria; kingdom Bacillati; phylum Bacillota; class Bacilli; order Caryophanales; family Bacillaceae; genus Thalassobacillus; species Thalassobacillus sp. C254. The sequence goes on from NZ_BAXQ01000039.1 coordinate 1,667, forward strand.
TCACACTTAACTATCGATGACTTTCCCAATGGGGAAATAAGGTCAGAGTACTTACCAGAAATTGAATTACATTCCATAGTAAACGATAAAAATTCACCAGGACAAAGATGGATTGATAGTTCCTCGGGCATTAAGGTAGTAAGAGAAAGATGGAAATGGGATAAACCAGGATCCCCCAATCGCCAAGGGTTTGATAATGAACTAAACGATTGGGCATATGAAGGAGTTCCTTGGGGTGCTCCTAACGTTGCTAATTCACGTCGACCTGAACCTCACAGGGTAGACGCATTTGAGAATCCTGAAGATCAAGCTGCAGCTATAGTTAAGATCCTAGAATCAATATTAAAAGAAAAAGTCCAAGAAGTGACTAAAAATTTAGAAGCGAATGGTAACAAAACGGAGTATGGCTCTTTATTAGAACAAATAAAGGGTATTCAACAAAAAATTGTAAAAGAGTCAGAATCTCAAATTAATTTAGTGGAAACAGAGCTGACCGAAGCTATAAAAAAAGTTTTCCCAGGTTACGAAGTTAATTTTGATGCTAAACCAGAAGAAGATTTAGAAAAGGCAATTAGCTTTTTTAAGAGTTCGCCACAATTACTTATGGGTCCAGAAAATGGATTTAAAAGTAATATAGAGCGACAAGGTAGTGGAGCCCGAAGGCTCTACTGTGGTCTGCCCTAAGATACATTTCGGAAAATGGGTTTCATAAGAGAAAGAAGACAGAGCAGGAAAGCTCATTGGAAAGACCCAACGTGTTATTAATTGATGAACCCGAACTCTGTTTACATCCAAATGCGATAAGAGAAGCATGTAAGGTGCTGTATGACTTACCAAAAACACGTAAATGGCAGGTTATGGTTACCACTCATTCGCCCGCATTTATTGACTTATCAAGGATAATACCACTATTGTTAGAGTAGAAAGAACGGCGCAAGACGAAATTCATGGGACCACCTTGTTTAGACCAGAAAAGACAAGGCTCGATAATAATGATAAACGCCTCTTAAAACTTTTAAATCAGTTTGACCCTTATGTAGCAGAATTCTTTTTTGGAGGGTATTCGATTATTGTTGAAGGTGATACAGAATACACAGCATTTAAGTATATTATTAATAATGAGCCAGAAGAATTTAAAGATATACAAATTATAAGGGCGCGTGGCAAGGCAACTATAGTGTCCTTAGTGAAGATTTTAAATCATTTTAACACCAGATATTCAGTATTACATGACAGTGATACTCCACTAAATAAAGCTGGTGGAAAGAACTCAGCATGGGGAACAAATAAAAAAATATTAGAAGCCGTGCAAAGCCACCCAAGTCCACAGAAAATAAAACTAGTCTCTTCACTAATTAATTTCGAATCTGCTTTTCTAAGTAAAGAAGTGAAAACTGATAAGCCGTACAATGCTTTGTTAGAATTATCTAGTGATAGTGAAGCTTATGAAAAAATTAGGACATTATTGTGTTCGCTAGTAGATCATTCTCGTCCATTACCTGTAAAGTGCATGGAGTGGGATGATATATCCCAATTAGATGAGGCAATTAAATAGTAAAAGAACTTATGTACGCTTCGAAAATAGTGAGTTTAGAGGAACCATTACCCCTTTTGCACAAAATACATGTTAGGCTTTATATTGATTTAGGTATCGGTAAAAAGTGGCACGACTTATCCCGGTTGCATCCAGTATCTCTTTAATACTGTATTCCTTGCTATCATACATTTTAAAGGCCAATTCCAATTTGGATTGGTCTTTTTTTGGTCTGCCACCTTTTCTTCCCCTGGCTCTAGCTGCATCCAACCCGGACTTCGTTCGCTCTGAGATAATGTCACGCTCAAATTGGGCGAGCCCACTAAAAATCGTAAAGACGAGTTTTCCCATTGCCGTTGTTGTATCTATATTTTCATTGATGGAGACAAAGTTAATCCCTTTTTCTTGAAAGTCATTGATTAAGTCCACTAAGTGTTTGGTACTGCGTCCGATCCGATCAAGTTTGTAAACGACGACGGTATCTCCCTCACGGAGATATTTAAGCATCTCATTAAAGGCTGGACGATCTTTTTTTGTCCCAGTGATTTTTTCTGAGTAGATATTTTTTTGTTCCACTCCATATTTATTTAAGGCATCAAACTGCATATGTAAATTCTGATCTTTGGTACTGACTCGAGCATATCCAAATAACATTTTTTTATCTCCTTTTTGATTTTCCTTATTTTCATGTTATCAAAAAGGTTAATTATAGTACATATTGTAACTTTGTTTTTGATACGTCTTTTAAAACTAAAAATTCGGCTCAAAAACCAAATAATCAAGTGAGTATTAATGATGGTCACTGCATTATCATAAACGAACGATAAACTTCCCCGGAGATTGATGAAGAGAATGACAACATGAAACTTTTCATTAGTTATTCTTTTCTACTTGTTTTACTAGCTTATAAAATGTTGTCTTTTTGACTCCAGCTTGTTGCATTGCTGTTGTCGCCGTGATATTCCCCTCTTTCCATTCATCATAGGCCTCCCGAAAAGCATCTGTCACTTGCACTTTTGGCCTTCCTAGCGTTTTTCCTGGTGCATCAATACCTTCTCGTTGTCGTTTTCGTATACGATCTCTTTCTTCTTGAGCTACCCACGATAGAACTTGCAAGACAAGATCCGCAATAAAAGTACCCATGCTGTCTTTATATTGGGTCGTATCCAATAACGGCATGTCTAACACAACAATATCAGCTTGAATGTTTTTGGTAATATCGTTCCACTCTTCAACAATTTCGTTTTTATTTCTTCCGAAACGGTCGAGAGAATGAATATACAAAACATCGCCTTTGCGAAGGATTCGTTTGAGCAGTTGATAATTTTCTCGTTGAAAGTCTTTCCCACTGACTTTATCCAGAAAAATATCTCTTTCATTAATCCCATGTTCTTTCATAGCAGCAATTTGTCTTTTTTCATTTTGATCTTTACTGCTTACTCTTATATAACTCATTCGTCTATTTTCCATTGACTGGCATTCCTTTCTACAAACCAATAACTACCTTTATTATACCTCATTTCCGTTCGTAAAAGTGTATGAAATAAAGCGAACGTCCATAAACTTTTTTGTGTTATTTATGAACGTTGCTAGCAATCTAGCAGACGAAAAAATGGAGTGTTCGTAAAGGTATACTTTTTCAAACGAATCAAGAATCCTATGAAGAAAAGGGCCAGATTGTGAGTAACTATGATATTACGTAGTAGACCTAATACTACGCAGCAAATAACTTCATTTGTAAAAGAAATTTTTGAGTAAAGATTTTATTTATAGGTGATCAATTTCAAGAATCAGACCAGATTGTTGAACAAGTAATTTTTTACATTTACAAGTAGGGGGCGAACGGTTTAGCTAACGGGACCTAAGCCCCACGGGGAGGGACGTTCTGCCCCAGCTACCGTAATCATAAGACCAAATAAAATAAGGTCAACCAGAAATATCTGGCTAACCTTATAATACGAACGGGGAGGATTGCCTAAGAAGATAATCATAATCATTCAATATTCATTTACGGATTAAATGGTGAGATCAAGAACGATAAAATAATAATCCTAATGCAAGCGTGGTTGGTTTTTAATTAATTTAAATAGGAGTTTAACTTAATGAATGGTAACAAAGCGATATTGGAAAAGCAATATTCTGAAGTAGAAGATAATTTATGGGGAATAAACCCAATAACCACATTAGTTATTATGCTTCATTAGTATCTAAAGAAGCGAAAGTATTGGATCTAGGGATGGGAGAAGGTAGAAATGCACTCTATTTTGCAAGCAAAGGATTTAATACAGTAGGTGTAGATATAATTACACTCTGATTATTCTTGCAAATGTGCTTAATTTTTTTAAGGATAATGAAATTGAACTAAAGGTTTAGTTTACATAGAAGCGTTTGATGTAAATGATCCTGGATATGCAAAACACATAGCTAATTGCAAAATGATAACGGAATTTACTTTTTATCGTCCGAAAACTAAGTTAACGGGGAGAATGCTTCAATAAGGGTCCTTGAAGCTAACGCTTCAACGCTAATTCTGATTGGGACAACTCTCGGAGCGACAGTAAGCTGGAAATGGCTTGCACTTCCTCTCGTCGTAAGCAGCTTTCTTCTGCAGCACTCATTGCAGGGATGGTGTCCTCCTTTGCCAGTTTTAAGACGTCTCGGAATAAGAACAGCAAGTGAAATTAACGAAGAAAAGACTGCGCTTAAGGAAGTTCGGGGAGATTTTCACTAATTTAGCCAAATCTTCTTAAGTAGGGTATCCGGTGGCCGCTTCTCCGGATACTTTGTTTTTCCCTTAAACACGGTTTGTTTTCTTACATATGGATAACTTAAAAAAAGTGAGGTGATCGTGATGAATAATGGATCTGAAGAAATTTCTCCGGGTGAAAAAAAACGCAGCCATAAATGAGAGAAACTGAGCATCAGAGATGTGAGAGAGCCCATGAGGTTACAGAAGTAGATTCCGGACGCAAGACACATACCATTAGGAGAACTGCTTACCGTCTGAATGATATTGACAAGGATAAGTAACATATAATTGTCTGTCGTTCAGGCAACCGAAGTGAACTTGCCCGTGAATGGCTTACAGACAGAAGTTATTAAGAGAAGAATATGACTGGCGGTTTGCTGAAATGGAATGAGGAAGAGCAGGGTAGGCAGTGACTTTTACTATTAATCAGGAGGTGGAATGAGTGGGCGATACAAAAGGGATTACAGTAAAAGAACTTACGCGCAAAATCATCAGTGGCGATGATATATTTATTCTGGATGTACGGAACACTGATAAATTTGATGACTGGCGAATAGAAGGAAAAAGCGTGAAAATTATAAATAAGCCTTACCCTGACCTTAGCGATGGTGTTGAAGAAATAATGGGCAAGCTTCCAAAAGGGGAGCCAGTGTATGTCATATGTGCTAAAGGAGTGTCTGCCAAGAAAGCAGCAGAACAGATTAGAGAACAGGGGTATTACAATACTTACTATGTCGAAGGTGGTATGGAGGCTTGGAGTGAGCACCTCGAGCCAATAAAAGTGGGAGACCTGGATCGCGGAGGAGCTCTTTATCAATTTGTGAGAATAGGCAAAGGCTGCTTGTCATATATCGTTGAGTCAGACGGGGAAGGAGCAGTTATTGATACAAATCGTATGATTGGCCAGTACAAAGAATTTCTAAATGATAGAAATATAAAATTGAAGCATTTAATTGATACACATCTGCATGCCGACCATATTTCCGGAGCGAGGGAACTTTCGAATAAAACCGGAGGGGAATACCATCTTCCTCCAAAGGATGCCGAGGAAGTATCGTTTAAATATACCCCTTTGGAAGATGGTGCTGAAATAAAGGTGGGGCAGTCAATTATTAAAGCAATATATTCGCCTGGCCATACAACAGGGAGTACTTCTCTGATTATTGATGAGAAGTATTTGTTAACTGGAGACATACTGTTCATTGATTCCATCGGGCGTCCCGACCTTGCCGGTAAAGCGGAGGACTGGGTTGCTGACTTGAGGCAAACATTGTACAGCCGCTACAAAGAGCTTACTGATGAGCTGGTCGTACTGCCGGCGCACTATATGGGTATTAATGAAATGAATGCCGATGGCAGCGTTTCTGAAAAGCTAGGTATTCTATATGAGAAGAATCACGGGCTGAATATTGATGATGAAGAGGAATTCAGAAAAACAGTGAGCGAAAATCTGCCCCACAGCCTAATTCCCATCATGATATCCGGCAGACAAATATGGGGAAAATGGAGCCGGATCCTGGGAAACAAAGGGAAATGGAAATCGGCCCAAATCGCTGTGCCATACGGTAAAAAACAGGGTGCCCCGCACCCTGTTTTTCACGGGGAAAAATGGCGACACTACATACTGGTTGACATAATTATTAATAATTACTAATATAGGTGTACGGGTATATGTATATTAGGTGTTGAAAAGGGGGGCTCTCAAATTGTTAAAGAAGTTTATGCCAATTTTTGAATGGCTGCCCAAATATAAAAAATCAGATTTAAGCGGGGATATGTCCGCTGGGTTGATTGTTGCAATCATGCTTATTCCACAGGGGATGGCTTATGCGATGCTTGCTGGCCTGCCGCCGGTAATCGGTCTGTACGCATCCACTGTTCCGCTACTGGTATACGCACTGTTCGGCACTTCAAGACAGCTTGCGGTGGGGCCGGTTGCCATGGTTTCGCTGCTGGTACTCACTGGGGTTTCCACGATAGCAGAGCCGGGAACGGACGAATATATTTCCCTCGTTCTCTTGCTTATGCTCATGATCGGGGTAATCCAGCTCCTGATGGGTGTCCTGAAACTTGGATTTTTAGTTAACTTTATGTCCCATGCGGTAATCAGCGGTTTTACTTCTGCTGCTGCAATAATTATCGGGCTGAGTCAGCTGAAACACCTCATCGGTGTCAGTCTGGAGGCGGACAAAGATGTTTTTTTAATTCTATGGGAGACAGTCAACAGAGTTTCTGAGATCAATCCTCTTACGCTTTCTGTTGGTGTAATCAGTATCATTTTATTAATTTTTCTTAAAAATATAATTCCTAAAATACCTGCCCCTTTAATTGTAGTGGTGGCAAGTATATTAACGGTATATTTTCTCCAGCTGCAAGATACGGGAGTAACGATAATAGGAGAAGTGCCGCAGGGACTGCCTTCATTGAGCCTGCCGGCTGTGACTGGAGAAGCACTCATCGCTTTGCTTCCTATAGCCCTTACTATATCGTTTGTGGGGTTTATGGAGTCCATCGCAATGGCAAAGGCTATTGCTGCAAAAGAAAAATACAAGGTAGTACCGAATAAAGAACTTACAGGACTTGGCCTTGCTAATATAGGAGGTTCATTTTTCTCAGGTTATCCTGTCACAGGTGGTTTTTCCCGTTCTGCTGTGAACTATCAGGCAGGAGCAAGAACACCGCTTGCAACGATTATCACCGCGGTTCTTATCATCTTAACGTTAATATTTTTTACCGGCTTATTCTATTACCTGCCTAATGCTGTTCTGGCAGCTATTATTATGGTGGCAGTATATAGTCTCATCGATGTAAAGGAAGCAAAGTATCTTTTCAGGATCAGGAAGGCAGATGGCTCTGTATGGGCGATCACTTTTCTGGCGACTTTATTTTTCGGTATCGTCGAAGGAATTATAATCGGTGTTGTGTACTCGCTTCTTGTCTTTGTAGGTAAAAGGGCATATCCTCATGTTGCGGAACTTGGATATCTGGAAGAGGAGAGGGTATACAAAAATATACAGAGGTACCCGAATGTTGAAACAGAACCAGAGAATCTCATTTACCGGTTTGATTCTTCATTGTTTTTCGCAAACATGGGGATTTTCGAGGACAGGCTTAACGAAAGACTGATTGATAAACCGGACACGAAATGGGTGGTGCTCGATTTTTCAGGAGTTAATATGATAGATGCGGTAGCCATCCATCACCTCGAAGAAATTATGGAAACACAGGCGAACGACCATGGAGTGAAATTTATTTTTTCAGGAGTCAAAGGGCCGGTGAAAGACTTGTTTGAAAAAGCAGGATGGGAAAAGAAGTACGGCGACGTGTATAAGTTTATGTCAATAAACCATGCGCTTCAGGCAATACGAGAGGAGAGAGTGTAGTTGCGTGAAGAGTCACTGGATTTCAGCAATAAAAACTTCATGCGGAGAATAAAAGAAAAGGACCCAACTTACTTTGATGAACTGAGGAAAGGGAAGCATCCCGATTATTTTGTCCTGTCCTGCAGCGATTCCAGGGGGAGTCCCACGGCTATTACAGATATGCCTTTAGTGAGAATGTTTGTCCACCGGAATATCGCTAACCAGGTAAGAAGGGAAGACGATAGTTTTGCTGCAGGTCTTTATTACAGCTTAAAACATCTTAAAGTAAAAAAGATTCTTATTGAAGGCCATACATTCTGCGGCGGAGTACAAGCCGCATGGCATGGTAATGAGGAAGAACATTTACAGCCTTGGCTCAACCATATCAGGGAAAGCCTTCCATGTGAAGGGTATAACAGCGTATCCGAGGAGGAATTGGCCAGGATAAATGTACTCAGCCAGGTGGAAAACCTGAAGGCTCATCCGGTTTTTGAACAGCACGGGGAAGGTGTGTATGTAATTGGCTGCCTTTTCCATGTGGAATCAGGAGAGAGGGTACACCAGGTGAATTGTAAAGAGGCTTAATTAAGCTGGAAGCTGTGCAAAATAGTAGCAGGGCTTGAAACTATTAAATAGAGAAAGGGGACAAAATTATGTTCCATTACAAAAAAAATCTTCCATGGGAATGCAGGGAACAATTGATAAGCTCCAGAAAAGGAGAAATTTGGGGTTCTGTGAGAGTTTGATGTGAAAGGAAAGCTGAATGAAAAAGGGCTGACTTCGAAGATCCTTTTGTCGTGCTGGAGCTATGCAATACTCATGAGACGAAACGGGTATTGGACGTTAATAAACTTGTGGGATACTTCCTTGTAAGATTGTCGTATACAAAGAAGAAGAGCAGGTTAAAATTGGCATGCCGAGACCAACGGAATTAATGAAAGCGGTAGACGACAGCCAGCTAACTGAAATCGCTAAAGATATTGAGAAAAGACTAATCGCTGCTATTGATAAAAGCGTTTAAAGGGAGCCGGATAAAGCAGTTTTTAAATACCCCCTGCTGTGTTTACCTTAAAGTTGCAAATATACGGCATGGGGTATATAATAAATACAGAGATAGCTGAGGGGGGAGTAATTTCCTGAAAAAGTACTGGCCTGTATTAATAATTACTTTATTTTTAGCAGGATCGGGCGCTTACAAAGCATCAATGACAGGAGACAGCTATTCCGGAGGATAAAGAGGTAGTTATTATCTGCCGCAGCGGAAGCAGAAGCCTCCAGGCAGCTAATATCCTTAAGGAAGCCGGGTACATTACTATTACTAATGTTACCGGCGGAATGCAGCAGTGGTCCGGGGAAGTTGTCAGATAATAATGCAGCGCTCGCGGTGAAAAAATACGGCTTTATTTTGATAATGCCCATGCTTACTAGTACAATGTACAAAGATATTGCCCCGTCAGAGGAGTCAGCTCATAAAGCTGTTCAACATAGAAGCTTGTTTACTAATAGCGAAAAAACAGAGGAAGGTTTCTCATAAACTGGAGGGAATCTCAATGGAATACAATGATCAGATGAAGAACAGAATGAAAAGAATCGAAGGCCAGGTAAAGGCTATTTTAAGAATGATGGAAGAGGAGAAAGATTGTAAAGATCTCGTCGGCCAGATGTCAGCTGCCAGGAATGCAATGGACCGTGCAATTGGGCTGGTTGTAAGCACAAACCTGGAGCAATGTGTCCGGGATCAAATTGAAAAAGGCGAGGATACAGAAGAATTGATTGAGCAAGCAGTGAACCTGCTGGTTAAAACCAGATAATTTAACCAGCAGCTACCTGGTCATGACACATGCTTCTATATACTTTAATATACGGACAGGGGTATAACAAGTATTGAATAATCCACTATAAATTTTTAGAAGACACGATTGACATTTATTTTTTTGCTTGATAGTATACCCCTAGAGGTAAAGGTATATAATATTTTTTTAACAGAAACATACCCCTAGTGGTATTTATAAAATAATAAGGAGTGAATACAGCATGTCAGAAAAGAAAAAAACAACGATTGTACTATTCAGCGGTGATTACGATAAAGCAATGGCAGCATATATCATAGCGAACGGAGCAGCTGCCTACGATCATGAAGTAACGATCTTCCACACATTCTGGGGATTGAATGCACTTCGGAAAGAAAACCAGGTGTCTGTTAAAAAGAATTTTATGGAAAAAATGTTTGGGAAAATGATGCCTCGCGGAGCAGACAAACTGGGTCTTTCAAAGATGAACTACCTTGGCATGGGGCCTAAGATGATCAAACAAGTTATGAAAAAGCATAATGCCATGCCTTTGCCTGATCTCATTCAAATGGCACAGGAACAGGATGTAAAACTAGTGGCTTGCACGATGACGATGGACCTGCTTGGCCTTCAAAAAGAAGAACTACTCGATGATATTGAACTAGCAGGTGTCGCTGCATACCTTGGAGACGCATCAGATGGTAATGTTAACCTGTTTATCTAAATAAAAGAGGTGGAGAACAGTATGGATTGGATCATAAACGGACTGATTGTAATTTTACTCGTCTGGTTTCTTGCAGGAAGGATTCTCCCTACAAAAGGTGTTAAACAGATGACCACCGGAGAATTAAGAAATATTGCAGGTGACAAGAATCGCCAGTTCATTGATGTAAGAACTCCCGGCGAGTATTCAGGAAACCACATTAAAGGTTTTAAAAATATTACTGTACATGAGCTGCGGGGAAGGATGGATGAACTATCAAAAGACAAGGAAGTTGTAGTTATCTGCCAAAGCGGCATGCGCAGTAATAAGGTAAGTAAAATTCTTGTCAAAAAGGGCTTCACTGATGTGACAAATGTCCAGGGAGGCATGTCCTCCTGGCGGGGATAAATCGAAGGGGATAAACTCTGATGAAAGAATACTCACCAAAGGAAGTAAACGAACTTATTAAAAGTAATGATGAAAATATTGTTGTAATTGATGTGCGAGAAAATGAGGAAGTTGCAACAGGGAAAATTCCTGAAGCAGTGCATGTTCCCCTGGGAGAACTTCCAGAAGCAGCAGGCGACCTTAATAAAGAGAAGCAGTATATCATGGTATGCCGCTCTGGAGCCCGCAACGGCAGGTCAACTGAATTTATGGAAGCTTCAGTTTTCACGCTGTGAATATGGCTGGCGGAATGCTTAATTGGGAAAACGCGATTAATTAAAATACTCAGGAGGGTACAAGATGATTAAAACAGACAAAGTACTTGATGCTAAAGGACTTGCATGTCCAATGCCGATTGTTAAAACAAAAAAGGCTGTTAATGAATTGGAGGCAGGGCAGGTTCTAGAGATCAAGGCAACGGATAAAGGCTCTACTGCTGACCTGAAAGCATGGGCAGACAGAGGCGGCCACCAGTACCTCGGTACTATAGAAGAAGAGGGTGTTCTAAAACATTACCTCAGAAAAGCAACAAGTGATGAAGAAAAAACAGAAACAAGTTACTCTCAAGTAATTAATAATGAAGAGCTGCAGAGCAAACTGGATGCTAATGAAGATATTGTTCTACTTGATGTAAGGGAAGAAGCTGAGTATTCATTTAACCACATTCCGGGAGCTGTTTCCATACCGCTTGGGGATCTGGCAAACCGTATGGGTGAACTGGATAAGAATGCGGAAATATATGTTGTCTGCCGTACTGGAAGCAGAAGTGATTTTGCTTCACAGAAGCTTACTGAAAAAGGTTTTGCCATATCACGAATGTTGTGCCTGGCATGAGTGAGTGGACTGGGGCAACTGAAAAGACTGTGAAGTAACTTGCAGGTTTTGGACAGGGGTCGGACTCCTTTTTATGTCCGACCAGACAGGAAAAAATTATAACACAAAATATACTATGGGGGGTATAAGAAGTATGGCGATTACAGAACTAACTGCGAAAGAAGTAACTAAAAAGGTCATTAACAAAGAAAATCTGTTTATACTTGATGTTCGTAACGAAGGGGATTTTAACGACTGGAAAATCGAAGGTGATAAAGTACATCACCTGAACGTTCCGTACTTTGACCTGATCGATGGAGTGGAAGGGATACTTGATAAGCTTCCTGAGGATAAGGAAATTCTTGTTGTCTGTGCAAAAGAAGGTTCTTCTGTTTTTGTAGCTGAGATGCTGGATGAAGCAGGCGTGGATGCTGCATACCTGAAGGGCGGTATGAAATCATGGAGTGAACACCTGGAGCCAGTAAAAGTAGGAGACCTGAAAGACGGCGGGGAAATGTACCAGTTTGTCCGTATCGGTAAAGGCTGCCTGTCTTATATGGTAGTTTCCAACGGTGAAGCAGCTATTGTTGATGCGACAAGAATGACAGATGTGTATACTGGGTTTGCAGGTGAACTGGGGGTTAAAATCAGTCATGTATTCGATACTCACCTGCATGCTGACCATATCTCAGGAGGAAGAATAATCGCTGAGGAAACAGGTGCTAAGTACTGGCTGCCAACGAAAGATGCCGCAGAAGTGACATTTAAATATAATGCGCTTGAGGACGGCAATGATGTTAAAATCGGGAACACTTCAATTAATATTCATCCGCTGTACTCACCAGGCCACACAATCGGATCTACGTCCTTTGTAATCGATGAAAAGTATCTTCTATCCGGAGACATTCTGTTCATTGATTCCATCGGACGGCCTGACCTTGCAGGACTTGCTGAAGACTGGGTGGGGGACTTGAGAAAAACTCTATACAATCGTTACAGAGAGCTTTCCGATGAACTGGTTGTTCTTCCGGCACACTTTATGATCATGGATGAACTTAATGACGATGGAACGGTTGCAGCTAAACTTGGAGAACTATTCGCTGAAAACCATGGGCTGAATATTGAGAATGAAGAAGAGTTCAGAAAAATGGTTACTGAAAACATGCCGCCGCAGCCAAATGCGTATCAGGAGATCCGTGAAACAAACATGGGTAAAATCAACCCCGATGAAGAAAAAAAGCGCGAAATGGAGATTGGTCCAAACCGCTGCGCAGTGAGATAAGTTAACTAATTAATAAAAAAATTCAATGAAATCTTTGAGATGAGATTAAATTATTACAGGAGTGATTTATAATGAACGCAGATAAAGTATTAGACGCTAAAGGACTGGCATGCCCAATGCCAATCGTAAAAACTAAAAAGGAAATAGATAAAATGGAATCAGGACAAGTCATTGAAATTCATGCTACGGATAAAGGAGCGAAGAGCGACCTGACAGCATGGGCGAAATCCGGCGGGCACCAACTTCTGCAGGACACAGAAGAAGACGGTGTATTTAAGTTCTGGATTAAAAAAGCATAAGGAATTATTAAACAAAATAGTAGTGCAATATAATTGAGCCTACTTAAACTAACGATTCTCAATTTTACTGTTTTATAAGAAGAAAAAAGCTGGTCATCTTACCAACAATTTGGAAGATAATCGGCTTTTTCTTATCTTATCGTTTTTCTTTTGCTATTTTTCCTTCAATTTTATATCGTGCTTTGGACTATTGTTTGAAGTACTCACTTTTTGGAAGTGGGCCTGTTCTGTCTGTTCCGAGAATTTTATCGGAACAGATAGGTCTTGCTAGGTACAAAAGGTGAGATGTATTATAAATAGTAAAGATAATACAGGCCCAAATAATTCAGAATTGAACTAATTGTACGAGGAACTCTTTGAAAATATCGTAATCTCTCCTGTACTTTCAGAAGATGAAGACGGGTATTATCTTGTAAAAGATTTATTAGTGCACTAGGAGTAAAGAATGGGGAGACTATGCTTCTTTTTGACTGTCAACATTAGCGTTTTTGCTTAAGATCACCCTTTCATTTTTTAGGTTAAAAAGAACGGCCAAACCTCCTACTCAAGAGATTGGCCGTCTTTTAGTATTAAGCAGCAAGTGTGCGGCAGAAATCCAGTATTTTATCAGTTCTTGCGGCTTCAAGTATTTTCCTTGCAGCTTGTAATAATGATGCAAACAACACAACAACAAATGATAGCTCCAACAATAACAACGAGATGAATAATGTGGAAATGAATAACGACGAGCGCGCCGTGTGGAGTAACTCTTATTACGTAGTACAACGATACTACGTAATAAAAGGTATTCAACAATCGCGCGCAATTACTAAGTATAAAAGCCTAATATTTCCCTGTTTGAAGGAGCAGTTAGGCTTTTATTGTATTTTGTGACTCTTAAATTTGGCTCTACCATTTGGAGCAAAAGAATCATTTGTTTATCCCCTCTATCACTCTTCCCACAGTAATAGTTTAGCTGTAATTATCTAGAGACAACTTCTTACGACAAATAATCCTGAAAATAATACGCCATTTCTCACTAAAATTCACAAAAAATAGAGTGAGTTTTTATTGCAGCTAGTTCATTATCAAAAACGAACGTTTTTGATAATGCGAACAACGCGTTAATTTGTCTCCTAGTAGGTGAAGGATGAAGGTTAGACTACTTATAGAATTTGTTCTAAAAAGGAGGGAGATGATAGAAGTAGTGCTTACAGAAGTTATGCGTTATGTAAGGACACCGAAAGTCTTCTGTCAAAATGTGATCACCTCTCTTTATCGTCATTCAGAGAGATTAAGCTTACATACTTTACCTAAAAGTGTTAGAGGAGCTTATGAGTCAGCTCTGAGGATTAAAGAACATAGATGAAGCCAAGTTGTGTTATTACCCTGAGAAGAACGCTTGAAATGGTATGCAAAGACAAAGGAGCGACAACTGGTCAACTTCATCAAAAGTTACTCCTCTATAAGTATAAACGAGGTGTAGTTTGCACACCTTAAAAAATATTAGAGGAGGGGTTTTATGGAATGGATTTTAGGTCTTTTTTTATTTAATTCAGTATTTATGCTCATTATTGCAATTCGCGAGGTACGTCGGCCGGCAGTAGCTTTAAATTGGTTAACAATCAATTTCATCTTTCCTGTTATTGGTTTTGTCTTCTATCTTATTACATCGACTCCACCACGGATTAATCGTCGCAAAAAGCTGACTTCTCCACACAATGAATCGGACACACTGCCGGATTCCTTTGGTAGTTCGGCCCGGGGCATTGCACAAACATTGAAACATTTGACCGTGGATGGAATGAGGGATGGTCAAGTACAAGTGCTTATAAATGGGTTGAAAACTTATGAAAAACTGATGGAATCTATACAAAACTCAAAAAAACGATTGACCTAGAATATTATATATATAGAGATGACCAAATTGGAAAACGCATTACGGACCTACTGATTGAACGGGCATTGGATGGTGTATATATCCGCTTTGTAAGAGATGGGTGGGGGAGCAAGAAGTTATCCAAAACTCAGATTATTCGGATGATGGATGCAGGAATTGAATGTCGCACTATTTTCCCATTACGCTTCCCTAGGATATTCTCAACGTTGAATAACCGGGATCATTGTAAGATTGTTGTGATCGATAAAAAAGAAGCTTTTACTGGTGGCATTAATATTGGGTTTGAATATACCGGATTAAAGCCAGGCGTAGGATATTGGCGTGACACTCATGTCAGAATTACGGGTGAAGCCTCAGCAGATTTGCAAAGAATCTTCGAAGCCCATTGGAATATCGCTTCGCCGGAACGAATGAGGGAAAGATCTAGGATGAAAACAAAAACAGAAAAAGATCGTTCTCGTATTATCCCTTCAACTAGTACGAACCTATCTTCAATGACAGAATTGAGCACTGAGTTAGGAACTATAGATAGGAAAGATGCGAATTCAGTCCCGATTGGTGAGAAAACACACCACGCGTTTGTTCAGACATTCGAAGGCAATCCTGAGATTCCTACACCGGTCATTAGGGAAGCATACTTTACTGCCTTGATTCAAGCGACAAAAACCATTGATATTACGACACCCTATTTTGTACCAGACCAAGATATTTTAATGGGATTAAAAACAGCAGTAGCCCGTGGTGTACGTGTTAGATTGCTGGTTCCTCGTAAAGTGAATCAAAAACCCGTAGAATACGCAAGCTTTACTTTTTATGGAGAGCTACTGGAAGCAGGGGTTCAAATTTATTTATATAACAAAGGAATGCTACACGCTAAGTCGATGGTCATCGATGAGGAAGTAACTGAAATAGGGGCCGCAAACTATGATATGAGAAGTTTTCGTTTGAATTACGAAGTATGTGAATTCATATACAGTAAAGATGTAGCAAGGGATCTTACAGAACAGTTTGAGCAAGACCTTTGTGATTCTGTCCCATTGCGAATGGATGATTTATTGCAACGCTCGCCTTCACAGCGGTTAATACAGCAAGGGGCCCGCCTTCTTTTTCCGCTGTTGTAGCTATTAACTTTTATTTTGTAGATAACCATAATAATATATTCCATAGGGTGATCTGGTTTTATATTAAAGATGGGAAAGAAGATAATGTCGATATAAAATTGTTTTAAATAATAAAATCTGTATTTATTATTAAATGGGTAAATAGGTGGTATTGATGTCCTTGATCAAGGTGATTGTTCAGATGATGGAAACACTTGGTGATTTTACCTAATATTTTGTCTATTTAATTCTCGCGTTCTCCTCTAATATCCAAAAGGACATTAATTCTTTAGCAAAAGCAGCCTTAAAAACCAGGCTGCTTTTTATGGACTAGCAATACTAATAAGAAGTAGAGTGTTCTTTCGTATTTTGACCAATTGAAAAAGATTTCATTTTACGATATAGGGTATTGGGATAGTCATGAAATGGTATTTACACGCTCAAAGGATGAATATTCAAGGATGGCATGTGACTTATTTTTGGAGTTACCAACTTGATCCTTAGCAGATGGCGGAGGTATCCCACGTAAACAAGTGGAGAATGTTCAAGTTAGAGCAGTATTCCAATAAAAATTAGGTAGTAATGAATGGGTAATAAGTTGACCATAATGGAAATACCTACAAAGTAAAATGATAAATAAGAATCATTCCTATTTATAAATGAAGTGTATTATACTATGAGGAGAGAATACTTTATATTCTCTCTTTATCGATGTCCTGCTAAGGTAACTTTTTCATTGTTTTGTCTACACCCTCTAAGACAATAAACCTCCTTGAATCCAAGAAGGGTTTATTGTGCTCTTTTTCTTCAATGTGTTCACGTATAATAAGGTGATTATAGCCTAATAATATAGGCACTTCTAAGAATCACCTCCTGAGTGTTATTATAAATAAAGAAGCAACCTGGACCATATGCCGGTCAAGGATGCTTCTTTATTTTTTGGTTTCCCAAAAACTTTATCTTTAAAGCAACCTTTTATAGTCTCCTTCAAAGATTCTGTATTTTTTCTAAGTTCTCGATTTTCCACCTCAATTCTTTAATTGGTCAGCCTTTTCTTTTTCCACATCTGATTGAATCCTAGAAATTTACTAATGGCCTTTTTTCTCTAACTATAGGTCAATAATTTTGTTATGAATGTTTTTATCAAGGTTATTTTTACCCAGGTTTATACCTACCTATCATCCCCATTAGAATCCTCCCTTAAAGAGGAACTTTATTTTGGTTTCAACGTTATTATCATACCGTCGCCCATGTTAATAAATGAGTATTCAACCGAGTCTGTTTCAGCCTTGATTCTCTTCTCCCCTTCAGAAGTATATTTATCAAACTCGGTTTCATTTGTTAAAAACGCGTCTATCTCTTCGACACTCTCGAATGATCCTGATCCATTGCGTACATGGTACCAGCCAAAGCCACAGGCAGTTCTCGACTCCCTTCTTGGCTATCGTTCGTCTTGCCAAGAAGTGTCACTTCGATAACGTTCCCCTTTTCAGATACCTTAATCGAATGAGTCACGTACCCATTCATCTGTAGATCATAATCTGAATGAGGCACAGTGTCTTCTACGTTAAGAAGTGCCTCACTGTCAAAATACATAGAAATGAACGAATTATAATCGGAAACGAATTGCTCGTATTGTGGAGTTTCTTCCGTCTGCTCTTCGACCCTGGCTCTACTTCCTCAGCCTCTTCAACGGCAACCACCCCTTCTGTATCTTCTGTTGGATGGATTTCGTTCTCCTCAACTTCCATGTTCTCTGTTTCTTTGGCTTTTATTTCTTCCGTTCCCGTCTCTGCCGATTTCTCCCCGCATGCAACGAATAGTCCAACAACACTTAAAGTAACAATTGACAACCAGTATCTTTTCATCGTAATGACCCCTCCTCCGCTTTAATACCAGGAAGTTAAACGTGTTTATATAATAAAAATACCGGAAACTACGTCATAGATCCTTTGAGTAAGCATTTCTTCTCTCCTCATGAACGTTCATAATTTATCACCTAGGTTTTCTTTTTTTCCTAGGTTTTTACCAATCCTACAGGAAAGTATCTTTTGCTTTCATTAACAAAACATATATGTATTCCAGTACGTACATACTTGAGCCGTGGGCTTCCATTTCAGAATTAAAAATTTAACATAATGTTACAGAGGAGCAAGGTTGTGAAAAAACTTTTTATCATGGTCGTTTTACTCAGTGTGTTGTTTGTAATTAGATTTGATAACTCAGATGATAATTTTGTCAAGCACGAGAAATCGCAAACTCCTTGCGGCACAAGGGTTTTAACGATATCAAAAAGTGCTCTCATCTTATTCTATATGTAGGTTTTCTCTTATTTTATTAAAAAGAGAAAAACTACAATAGCATGATGTAAGGTGTAACACCTTACATCTAACGCCTTGCTGGTGTGACACCAGGCAAGGCTCTGTCGTTAGACAGATCCAATCTGTTACAGAGGGTAAGGGTAAAGGAGTATGGAAAAAAAGGCATGACACCTCTACATGTTACGTAACCATTGGATTATAGGGTATTTATTTACTGGAGGTGTACATTTATTGAAAGAGTATTACAGCGCAAAAGATGTCGCTGAGCTGTTTGATGTCTCAATCGATACCGTTGAAAAATGGGTAAAAGAAGGCAGGCTTAAAGATGAAACAGTGACCGTCTTTCCTAAGGAACAGTTTGATTCCGTCGAGAAAATGCATGCCATTGATCCCACGTTTAAAGAGCGCAGAGAACATGACTTGAAGGAGATCTCACGGAGAGCAACAGAGAAGGATCCAATCTACGAAGAGTATGAGAAGGTACGAAAGAAGATGCGAAAAGCTCAGAAAAGAAAGTGGTGAGTTAAGGTGTAATATCCAATCAATCTGCATGTTTTGAAAATATGATAATGTACACCCTGAATCTTGACCTCCTTTCATCAATGAACGGACGAAAAAACCCTTCCTACCCCAATCAGAGTTTTTTATTAAGACACGAAAGAAGATGCGAAAGGCTCGGAAAAGAAAGTGGTAGTCACTCAAAAAAGGACCCAAACGCCATGTTCTAGGGGCCGTATCCCTGTCTAGAACGATGACGTTTGGGTCCCCTTTTTTGCAAATAAAACACTTAAAAGATTTTTTTCTTGTCCCGGTCTTCTTTTAAAATTTCCACTGCTTCCTTAAACCTCTGAGAATGTACAATTTCCCGCTCTCTTAAGAATTTTAAGCTATCATTTAAATCGGGATCATCCGACATATCTATAATCCACTGATACGTAGCTCTAGCCTTTTCTTCAGCAGCAATGTCTTCATACAGATCTGCAATGGGATCTCCCTTGGCTTGGATATAAGAAGCTGTCCATGGGACGCCGGCAGCATTATGGTAAAACAGCGCTTTATCATGGTTCGCGTAATGGTCTCCAATCCCTGCCTCTTTTAATTGTTCTGGGGTAGCATCTTTGGTCAATTTATAGATCATGGTGGCAATCATTTCAAGGTGAGTTCGGTTCCTATGTCCGTTAAAAGACCAACTACTTTATCTGGTATGGTGTATCTTTGGTTTAAGTATCGGAGAGCAGCGGCCAATTCTCCATCTGCACCGCCGTATTGTTCGATTAAAAACTTAGCGAGAGTAGGATTACATTGACTGACTTTCACAGGGTACTGTAATTTCTTCTCATAAATCCACATGATGATCCTCCTTTAGACTTGCCATGGCCAGGGAGTGTCATTCCAATTCCAGTAGTGAGGGCTACTTAAACTGTTTCCATACTGCTGCAGTGGGCCATAGATTCGTTCTACCTTATCCTTTACTTCTTCTCGGTAGCAAGCAAATTGGTTAAACTGCTCAATGGCATCTGTGTCGAAA
>NZ_BAXQ01000040.1:0-19951 GCF_001310615.1 Thalassobacillus sp. C254
CCCCCTTTCGGGTCATTTAAAACCATCGAAGCTTGTTTTTCGGCTCTGGAATAGACATCAATCATTGGAAACATCCCCACTTCCCCTTTTCCTGAGCGAGTCGTTCCGACCCACAGATTGTTTACAGGGGAATCATCCACAAAAATTTTGTTTTTGTACCGAGAAATCGGGACACCACCACTGCCTTTATACGTTTCTTTCTTTTCAGGGACAGCTTTATATTGTTGTTTCATTTCGTCTAAGGTTGTAAACCGGCTAGACCCTTTCGCATGTTTTTCTTCCAGCTCTCGAAAGTTCGTCCGCAGTTTGTAATAGAGAATGGCCGCAACTGAGAGACTGATGATTCCTAGGAAAAAGTAAGCTAAGTCGGGAAGAAGGGTGAAGGTAAGAAGAAAGCCGACCATGTTCAGATCAACCCCTCCCCCTTCCGTGCCTAGATTTTGAATCAACAGTTGCATATTCACCACAATGAAATTCATCATCATGTTGAAAAAACCAAACACAAAGCCAGCTCCCAACAAAGCCAGAAGAAAATGTACTTTTCTTGTTTTTAATACGCGTCGCATTTGCTTCCATCCTTCCTATTCAAAAACGACACCCCAAAGAGGTGTCGCTTACAATTCTTCTATTTCAGCTTGGATGTTCTCCCGTTCTTCTTCCAAGGATTCTCGTTCTTCTTCCTCGTCCTCATCTACGCTCTCTAGTTGTTCATTGAGATCATCCAATTGGTCATGAAGTTCTTCATATCTGTTCACTTTCTCTTCTACTTCCTCAGAAGGATGTTGTTCTAGTTCTTCTCTTGCCCCTTCTATATCACCCGTTTCAAGAAAGGCTTCGATTCGTTTTTCGCTTCGATCATTGTTCATTTCCACATTTTCAATTTGTAACAGACGTTCATATTCTTCATCAACGTAAGCTAGATCAAACCGGGCTTCATTGGTTGGATACTGGTCATCATAGGCCCGAAGGGTTTCGGTGTCTTGTTTTTGGGATAAGAACGTTGCCACAAGGCTTGTGTCTTGATCAAACAGCTCGTTTAACGTATCAAAATCATCGTTACTAGCTGCAAATCCGGCATAAATGCTCGTTTCCCCTGAGGAAAGATCGTCCCTTTCTCTTCCAGCATAATAAGCTTCTAACTCCTCTGTTTCTCCTAGTAGTGCTTGTTCGTAGTATTCAATCACTTGCGAACGTTCTTCTGTTTCTGAAGCCATCGTTTGATACTCTTGATTCGCTGAAGCAATTTGGAAAAAAAAGAAGGTGAACACCCCAAATGTGGCAAGCGTAAAGAATCCAGCTACCCCGTAAATCGTACGGCGCTGCCACCGGTTCAAACGAGAAATCTTTGATTGGTCAAGATCCTTGTACGTGTCGAGTTGGGGGTCTTCTTTCACTTTATAGATGTCACCCACCACTTCTTCCATATCGGCAATAAAGGAAAGTCTAAGCTTTTCATGTTCCTTACTGGTCTTGATGCTTGGAAGGTTGTTGGTGATATGGATAAACAAGTTCGGTGCGGCATAGGAACCAAATATAAATTCTCCTTCATACAGACTGTCCGGCAATTCGTCATCAATGACGTAAAAGTAACTGGCCAGGGTTTGTTTCTTTTCCCTCATTTCCATTTCCAAGTCGTGTGAAAGAGCCACAGCTTTCTCAAAAGGAATCCGTTCATGTGTGGGGAGCTTGTCGTGTTGTCCTTTCACAAAGTTTACGTACAGCATCTATTTTCCTCCATTCTCACGAGATAAAAAAGAGAGCTGCCAAAAAGCAGCTCTTTGTTTACCACAAGTTGATGAAAAAGGTAATGTTGTCGTCAATGCTTGTCGCAAGACCATAAGCTCCCATGACCACCACAAGTCCCACTGCCGAACCAATAAACCAACCAATTGACTTCGCTCGTCCACGATCCCCGCCTAAAATGAGGTAATACCCTCCAATACAAAAGGCAATGGCAGCCGCAATCAGGCCAAAGGTTTGCGCCCAATCCAAAATGGATTCCCCTGTAGACACCAAGTTTTGCATCCCACTCATAATGTAGAGGTTCATCATCTTATCATCCTGCTTTCTATTAAAATATTGAAATTAATCAATTTTTTTACAATAAAGTCAAAAATAAAGAGGGAGTTTTCCCCCCTCTTAGCTGTTCACTTGACTGGTTATATAGTTTTTTTCCTCTTGATTATCTTTTGGGTTGGAAGACGTTTTGTCTTCTTGATTGTTTGGCTCGTGCTATCCAAATAGTCTTCCAAGTTGTTTTCAATGTAGGCAACGTGTTGTTTATGAAGCCAGGCATCATAGCCGCCTTCTTCCATTTGCCCGATCATCTTTTTAGCGATGGACTTTTTTCTTTTTCATTTCTCGTTGTGTAGCCATGCGTCACTCTCCTTTATTGATACATTTGAATGAAATTGGCTAAATCATTATTATGTCCGCTTGAATGAATGTCATCGGATACTTCAAATTCATCAATTACATGACCATCTTCAATATATGCCACTCGATCCGCAGGAAAATAAAGGTCCATATTACGAGAGTCTTCATTGTAATTGTCCCTAACTTCATCATCTATTGTTTGCATATTGATGTAATAAAGTTGTTCATTACTATTATTAAAAACTGATTCCATATCACTGATATAATTACCATCTTCAGCTCTGAAAGTTCTCAGTAAATAGGTGAACCCTGTAAATTCTTCTGAATTTATCGTATCACGATAAGTTTCATAATCTATTTCTTCCTCGACCCCTGCGTCATTTCCACAACCTGCAAGAAGGAAAATGATTAGCATAGCAAAAAGGAATGTAACTTTCTTCATAGTTCACCCTCCTTTGATTTATAGACACAAAACCAGAGAGTGGTTTCATTTACCTTTTGGCTGGAGGTAGACCCTATGGAAACATGCGTACCGTCTTGAGTGGTAGCTTCCCAATGTACAACGTTTTTGGCTTTATACGAAGAACCCCAGTCAAACAGTGTTACACCCTCATTGGTGAGAAGATTTGTGGTTTCGAACCTTCCTAACCCAGTCAAGCGTAGACCACTACCCACACACTGGAATGAATAGCAGCACCTTATGTATTTGTCAGAGATATATATTGAAAGGGGAATTAGCCCTTTTCAATCGGTGTCTCTCTCCTTTATTGGAATACACATCGTTTTTGGCCTTGCACGAAGAACCCAAGTAAAAAGCAGTGTGTCACCAACATGGTGAGAAGGTTTTTGGTATGTCCGAACCGATGAGCTTTTGCTACTCTCCCACACACTGAAATGACTTAGCAGCAGTTCTATATTGAAAAGAGATATACCCTCTGATCAATCATTATTTTTGTATCTGCACAATTCATCGCTAGGATGTTTTCGCTTAGCGATTATGTCATGGTAGTCGTTGCGAGCAGTACGCACATGGTAATAAATATCAGCAATGTCAAAGATGGCTCCATTATGTTTATTTACAGCAAGAGTGCCCATCAGGTCGTAGTCTTGCTTGTCAAAAGTTCGAACACTTCTGGCTTTGGCTAACAAATCAATATGTGAAAGCTTTCTTCTACGTTTGCCCACTCTTATCACCTCATATTTACTGAATCCAAGTGAACCAGCTAAGACATAGTGGTTAAGAAGGTTTTAATCCCTCCTTCCTGATAGAGTTGCAGTAGATTCAAAACAAACAACGAGACATTATATAACTTTAAGCATATTATTTTATAAAAAAACCCCCTTAGAGCAAAAGTTTTCAGAAAAAACTGCCTCTTCAATTTGGTTGTTAGCTTACCACAGTTACCCATACAACCTAAAGAAAAAAATGGAATTTTGTCTTAAATTAGGAAATTGGGACCTTTCATTTTTATAAATTGATGTACTTTTGGCTTACCTTTATCTTACTATTAACGGATTAAAGTCCTTCTTTTTTAATGTGGGAAAACGGAAAGTGTAGATAAAGTGGGGGTGCTGTGTAGAAAAACTAATAAAAGTGGGATGAGGAGGTCCATAATTTAATAATTATATTGTAATCAACAAGGTCACTGTTCTGCTTGTATTTAGACCTTTTACCTTACCTAATTAGGGTGTAGGTGAAGAAAACTTTGAGTCTACCCTAAGAAGGTAAGGATAAGAGGAGTTAGAAAGCTTGAATTGGCTATGGGTGGAGGCCCGTACCTAAACAGGTAAGGTTAAAAAGATTTATTTTTGCGATTCTCTCTAATTCTTATCATTGTTTTATAAGAAAGGGATTCAAAGTGTTTATCGCACAATTGTTCAGTCTCTTTCGGCTTGTACCCTTTTTTGGTAAGGAATTCAGTGAAGGCATCTTTTAGTAGAAAATTTGCCGGTACTTCAACGCTTTTTTAGTAAAATCCGTGATAAACTCATTCATTAAGCTTTCTATAGAAGTAGAATCCTTTTCTTTGGTTTGTGAAGCTGTATTATCTTGAATGTTTCTTAAGGTTTTACTTATGTAACGGTCATAGTTTTCGATATCTTTCCTTTTTGCTACTTGCTTAATAACATTTATCACTTGTAATTCACCGTACTTTTCCCATTTTTTATGGTCTCATCTTTAACAGGAATATCAAATTTGCTAAGGTATCCTTTAATTTTTGCCATAAATTTTTCCGTGTCAGATAGCTCTTCTGGATCAAACAGTGTGATCTGCGTAGGCGGTTTTCGTTTAATTAAAAATCGAATGGCGACGACTTTTCTGCCTTCTTTTATTTCTTCAAAATCAAAATGAATATCGTTTTTTTCTTTTTAACTCTTTCTTAGCTACTTTTAAAACCTTTAATTTAAAGTTTGAGTATTCCTTGTACATGTCAGAGCAGCCTAGTTTGTCTTTTAGGTCCTCCACTCTAAATTCTCGTTTTCCTATCCCTTCAAATTGCTTTAACAACTCGTATATTCGTATGGAATAAGAGCTTTTTAACTCAGAGATTTGATCAAAAGTATACTTGGTGAATTCTTCTTTTAAATTCAATAGGTAAGGCTTGAAAAATTTATCAAAACGAAGTTCTATTATTCCTTCCTTATCCCGATATCTAATGTAGGAAAACCAGGGAGCCATTATGTAATCATCATCTATTTTAATTTTTAAAGGTTTCTTTAGGAGTTCATAGGACATCTTTTCGATTTCTTTATAATACCCATTCCCTTTTACACCAATGGATTTGGCAAATTCTTTTACACTAATTCGATACGTTTTAAAATCATCGTCTGTTTTTTTGATTTTACTTGCTACAAATCGAATAATTTTATGTTCATTAATTCCCAGCTTATAGGAAGCCTCTATCAAAGCATTGGACTTAACAATTAAATTATTAGGGTGATTATAAATGTTAGTTTCTGTATTGAGATCTACTATTTCATTAGAATCATGAAAAGGTTTCATAGTATCACCTGCAGAGTAAAAATTTACTTGTTACATCCATTATGAAACTCATGATAAAAAAAGACAATGATTTTTAAAAGAAATCTTACTTCTTTTTTTATAAGTAAGAATAGTACAAAACCAGTTTGTCTGTTTTCTATTTTTACTAATGTTTTATTTGTTTTAATAGTTTTCTAGTTTTAGGGCAGCTAGGATAATTGGTACTCTAGGAAAAAAAGCCCCTAATCCTTACCTAATTAGGGTAAAAGGTTACTATTTAAGGGTGAAACCTTACGAAATTA
Source organism: Thalassobacillus sp. C254 (assembly GCF_001310615.1). Lineage (NCBI taxonomy): Bacteria > Bacillati > Bacillota > Bacilli > Caryophanales > Bacillaceae > Thalassobacillus > Thalassobacillus sp. C254. The sequence continues at coordinate 5,662 of NZ_BAXQ01000040.1, forward strand.
GGGTTAATCCTTACGTGTTTAGGCTCTAACTCTTACCTAATTAGGATAAGACATTACCTGTTTAGGCTTTACCCCTTACTTGATTAGGGTGAAGTTTTTCCCTTACGAAATTAGGGTGAAAAACACCATTAGATGTAAACCTTACTTGTTTAGGACGGTAAAATAAATAACCCTTACGTAATTAGGGTGTAATAAAACATGTTTACAAGTACAAAACCCTTACCAATTTAGGGTTACAACAACGATGAAATATGGAGAAATTTAGCAATTCCTTACGTAATTAGGGTTGTCGTTTGAAGCCTGTTGAGTTAGCCCTTACGTAATTAGGGTGAAAATAAAAAAAAACCTATAAAATATCACAAGTAACCCTTACGTATTTAGGGTGATAAAAATAAAGTGGTATTGACTGCTATTTAACTCTTACTTATTTAGGGTCATGTTCATTTATAATCCTTACCTAATTAGGGTTATAAATATAAGGGATAAGCTTGTTCCTCCTCTTTTTCCTGGACACATCAGAGGAATCTTTCGTTATGTAATAAAAAGGTAAGAGGTTCTTCACTATGATGGTTCGTATATGGAGTTTCTTCATCTTAAAGCTGTACAAAAAATCCAAGAAACTGGGTTAGATGCTTACCGCAATTTCTTGGAAACTACAAAAAGGATTCTTACACAGGGTTCTTATTCTCTAAATATATCTTTCTCTCTGGGACTGATCGTTAATTTGCTCTTCCTTTTTTTGCGCTACTATCTTTAATTGTTCTAGCGCCTCGTTATTGGTTTGTTGTTCTTCTAACAAGAGTTCTATTTTTTCATCAATACATTGAACAAGGTCGCGATTCTCATCATCTTCTTCATGAATCAAGGTTGAAAGTAATTCGTCTTTTGATTCATTGTCTTGTTCCGTAGGTGCGTTTTCTTTCTTGCCAAATAACCTCTCAAAAAACCCTGCTTCTTATGTTGTTCTTTTTCCATCCGAGAGATCACAGTAACTTTTTCAGCAACGATTTCGGAGAGTTTTTTCACTTTTTTCTTTCTCTACTTCTTTACTAGAGTGAAGTCCTTTTAGAAGATCCAAGTGTTCAATTTCTCGTTGTAGTTGCTTATTTGCTTTCTTGTATTCACTTGATTTCTTTTAAATTATTTTCGTTATTCCGTTTTTAAAAGCAGAAATTGTTGAAACTCTAAAACTTCTTTTATTTTTTATCAGTATGCTCTGTGTAATCCTTACCAGTATTGTTTAGCCTTACGGTATTTCCAGATGATAATTCTGCTTCAAGCCCCACTCTAACGAGAAGGTGTTGGAGCTTTTCTCCATAATCTTGTACAAAAATAAAAATCATATGAAGGCGGTAAACACCAAAGAGATCTAACTTAATGAACCTCTTCACTTCATAGGTTTGTATGTACTCTTTCAGGCCATTTATATAGTTTCTAAGTGTTGAATCATTTACCTTCAGCCACTTAGCAACTTGTGTGGTTGAATATCTTTCATCTATCGAAGAAGATAACCTTAGGAGTAATTCTTCAGGAAATAGTTTTTCCTCAGTAATTTCGACTCTCGCTTTTAGAGATTCGTATAAGGATCAAAATTATCCTCCATATGGGTTTTTAAAATGGATTTTAACTCTTTCGTAGTGGTTGGACAATTTGTTCACCTCCCTTAATCTACCAGTAGTAATGATTTCCGCTAATACTTTAATTTTATTAAAACCAATTAATAAATTCAATTAAATTATATCCGTTAAACTAAAATTACTAGCATTTAATTAAAATATTAGAGGCAAATAGTTGATTTTTTAGGATTAAATACATAATTTTAACTAACTAAAACTAACTATGATTATTTTTAATTGATTTAAATTACAAAATATATTTAACTTTAAATAAACACAGTTAATTTAAAATGATTGTATTTATTTTGAGTTATAATGGATTAAGTAGTCGCTGGCCTGTTTAAGAGAGGCGTATGATAATCATAAGTAAGTTCGGTTTATTTAGCATTAAATCAAATTAGCAACAATTAACTAAAAACAATTAGGTACTATTTGTTTTTAGTTAATTAAGAGAATTTTATTATGGTGTTTTGGTTGAGTTGTATTAATAATTTTATATAAAATGGAATAAAAGTGATTTGAATGTATTTAATATTAATAAAGGGGAGTGCGAAATGTTTAATTTTAAAGTGGCAAACGATAACGGGAATTCTGAGCACAAGATGATTATTGATGGGGAAGTAATTAAACAACCAAACGTTTATAAGGTGTTTACTGGAGAACAGCCACAGACTGATGAGACAATTCAAAAGTTAGTGGAAGACCTTAATAATAATATCCTCGTTAAAATTGAAAGCAAATCACTAGGGACAGAGGCGTTTCGCTACCTAGTAGGAAACTCTGCCTTAAGCACTTCCAAAGGTAGAGTGAAGAACATGAATATTGAAAAAAACAAAAAACATGAAGAAAAACTTCCTCTTATTAACACTCTTGGTTTGATAGGATCACAGGCTATTAAAAGAAAGTTTGCAGAAAATGAGACAATAGCAGATGGAACAACAATCCCTGTTGTTGTGGATATGACAACTGCGATTCCAGCTTCAGTGTATAAGAAAAGCAATGCTGATCAATTTGAGAGCATGTTTACAGATAGCCTTCACGAACTAAGATTTTACATAAAAGATATATCTGTTAACGTCCAGATTACTTTCCGATTTGTAAAGGTAACCCAAGAGGGGGTTCCGGCTTTATTTAGTATAATTGAAAATGGTGAAGGAAAGTTTCGGAATGATGACCTCTTTGATGAATTTAAGGAAGAATATTCTTATGAAAAGGTAACTGGAAAACATTTTTTCAGATAAAAAAATTCTTCATTTGGATATTGGGGAAGGTACAACAGAGTTAACTTACACTCAGGGTTATGCGGCACACGCTGCTAAAAGCAGTGGAGTTCCGCTGGGGATTGGACAAGCTATACAAACAGCCACTGATCTATTCAATGAAGGGGAAGATTTAAATTTTAGCAGACAACTCTTTTCGAATCACCTGAAAAATCCTTTGAGTGATTATCATGAGGAAGCTATTCTTTATTTAAATCAGTCTAAGCAAGTTGTAGCGCAAGACTTGTTAGACGAAGTGGAAAATAAAGTTCGCGAGATCAATGCTGATTTAGAAGTTCTCGTAGTCTATGGAGGTGCTTCTATCCTTTTAAAAGATAGTCTTTATGAAAAACTCGTGAATTTAGGAAAGAAGAGAAAATTTGAAGTTCTTTGGGTGCCAGAAAAGTATGCAGTAGAGATGAATGTGCAAGGGATGCATATTTTTAATACCATTAAACTTGAACAGCTGGTGAAAGAGGCCCAGAAGAATCAAGGGGACACCATTACGAGTAAGTAAACTTGGGATGTCGTAGAAGGAGGTTTCTATGTCTACAGTCAAAGTGATACAAGTACGATTGGGTGAAAAAGCGTCAGATGATATTAAAACATGGGCTGACAATCAGGACAATCCTAATGAGTCTACCCGAAGAGTAATTGAGCAGTTTGCAAAGTGGACAAACCACCAAAGCATAGAAACAGGAGAATCATTTAAAAAACTCGCTTTCCTCTCTTCTCTCAACGAAAACGAAGAAGATGTCCAGGATATTGAGTATCTTTTGAAAACAATGAGAAATTCTTCTTTTTCAGCTTCTGACCTCATTGCCTTATTAAACGTCACCAAAAGTCTGCAATTAGATATTCAAGAAGCAATACGTAGAATAAGTCTTATTCCTGATCCTCCGACCAATAGTGAATTTTCCTTCCAACAAAGCAGCCCTTTACCAGAAAGGGAGCAGGCAAATGAAGTAGAAGAAGAAGTTCCAAATAGAGCAAACATTGATATTTAAACTTAAAAAAGCTATACAGTGGCTTCAAACAGTAGGAAGCTATGTATAGCTTTTTTATATTCTGGGTTTCAACACTGTCGTTCTATATCACCACACGCTAAATGACCAATACTGGCGACGTATGGGATTATAGTTTTATAACCACGTTGAATTTTCATGAAAGCGCCGTATATGGAACCGTACATTCGGTAGTGTGAGAGGACGGGGATTAGTCATCCCCTCCTAATTAAATATTGCATATATTATTATTTTGCTTCGATAAAATCTCCATGTTTAACAACCATTGACGGTGCAAGACGTCCGTCAGCTGTACGGCCTGATAGGGTTGCAACAATAGCTTTCGCATCTTTAGCTGTATCTCCTTCAATTACGACACGGAGCATGTTGTCACCTCGGAAGGTCCTTGGCCCGGAGTTTACTCTTAAAAATGCACAGTCTCCTGCTGGAATCGTGACTTTTCTTTTAAAAATTTTAATCTCTGGAGGAGTTTCTGGATATAATACTCTTTCTCTGCAAACCAGTACTGATACTTTCACTGTGGATCTTCGAGTAGAAACATTTTTAAAACCAATCAATAGAGACTCTACAGCTCCTTTTCGAGTACCGTCCACAGATACTGGTACAATAAAAGGACCTGACGTCAGCTTTCTAACTTTACTTCTTTTTCTACCTTTTCTAACACCCATTGTTTTTCCCCTTCCTGATAATATCTCTTTTAGTTTATGTAATCGAGAAAGGTTGGTAAGGTACAGTGGTGGAAAAGCAATGATAATGGGTTGTTCTGCTGACTAGAATCTTCTTGAAAGAATGCCTGATCAAATTGGCTCCATACTCACAGAAACAGTGGATCCGGTCCATTTTCACACTGAGATGGAACGAAAAGCGCACCACCGCCCCAATTATGGGAAGTGGACGCCACGTGTTCATTATTACCTCACTCAAAAAGTTCAGCAACTGCAGATGTTTGAGTGAACCAGGTATGTATTTTATTGAAAGCGTCGCTACGGCTGTTCCTGCATATTTGCCGACCCCACTGGGCGATATTTCGGAAAAGAAATTTCGGGAAATAAACGTGGCAGAGTCTTTACTCAGAAAATACAGATTATAACTAGTGAAGGGGATGCACTTTCGTCAAGACGTTAGCTAGACGAGAATTCTCATTTGTTTCGGGGAAAAATAATTATGAGATTTTATAAGTTTTTAGGGTTTCGAAAATTTTACACTCCAATCTTTTGGCTGTTCTCTTCTCAACAGGAGATGTACGATTTCTAAGCTTTGATGGATTGATACCATAAGTTCTCCAAAATGCTTTAGTAAAAATTTTTTCATAACAATACTTATGTGCAATATTTATTAACTTGGACCTAATATTAACCAATTCCTGAGCGACTACTGTCCGTACATTATGGCCATAGTCGACTAATCTTTCTCCGTCTGTCTCTTGAAAATACTCCATTTTCAATCTTCCATAAAGTTTTATTCCCCTGGAACTTTGTCAGTCACCCCTTTTTGTAAGATACATACTTCCGCCAATGTTATAAGTAATTAGACCTTTAATGCGAATGCGAAAGAACTAGCATAAATTAAATTAAAACAAATGAAAACAAATGAAAACAAATGAATAATCACCAAAAAGAAAAACACTATTGATTCAATTATATTTATTTTAAATGAAAACAACTTATTTTCATTTAGTATAAAGGTAGTCACCTTTTAAAGGCTATGTCTGTTTAATTAATTAAAGTTAGTTAAAATTTAATTATCTAGCGTTACAACAGCGCTAATTACAATTAATTTCACCCTTATGAGAGAACAGGTTATCCTTTCGGTAAAAGGGCAGTTGGGAAAGGAAGATATTGGGGGATAAAGGATGTTTTCTATGATTCAGTCAGGCTCCCTTTACCCGCTACGACTGACTAGTGCGATCAAAAGGGTTTCTTAAAGTTAACAAAGATTCTTGTAATCAATATCGTACGTCTTTTGCGTTGGCGCATTTGTTATTTCTTCTGAAAACTCCGCTAAATGGGCTTGATTTGATCTTATTACCGTACTTAATTGGGTGTCTTTAAGGAAATTAGTAATAGGTTGAGTCACTTGTTGCAATCCTTTAGGATCTCTTATAAGACTGTAAGCCATTGCCCCAATTCCTATTCCTAATATTAATAAAACTATTCCGCCGTTATTGTGGCGTCTAGCCCCAAATAATTGCTGTGTTCGTCTACCCCAATTAAACACAGCTGTTATCCAGTAAAAATGATTGATAATTGATTTCAACATGGAGTGAGTACTTCCTTTCGTTTAACTATACTTACGTTTTATTATTTATATTTTACTCACAATTATGTGGCCCAATTTTTGGGGCAGCACGATTATTTAATTAAATAATTTAACGGACAATTTATTTCTGTTTAGCTTAAATTAATGGATTTATATTTATTTAAATGAAACTAAAATGCTAAATAGATCTCCTCTTCCTCCTTTTATGCCTTGAGATTAGGTATAAAATATAGCATCTTGGCCAATGATGAGGGGGTGAGGTGAAAATAAATATGAAATGTATTAAATGTACGACCAAAATAAAAAAGAAAGATCAAAAGGCTAATAGATTGGGATATTGTCCAAAATGTTGGCGAGTGTCTCGAGACCTAGGACGAGTAGCCAAAAGAAAATTATTTTGCTAAGAATACTCTATTTTTCCTCCCACTCGTACAACAACAACCTTATATTTTGGATCTTTGTTATACCGTTCTTGGAACATGTTTACCAATTGAGGGCTGTCTAATGCTACTTCAATAATTTCTGACAATAATGTTGCGGTTGGCATTGAACAAGCGACAGCTAATTTTTTTGCTTTATCATCGTAAGAATTGCTGAGTGAAATGCTCCGTCGAGAACATCTCTTTCCCCCTAACCCTCGCCCATTTTGACTCATATTATTCGCCCCCTTCAATATCTGAAAGTGATTCTCTGAATCTTTGATTCATTGAATCTTATGGGGGAGAGGGGAGGTTTATGATTTTTTCTTTAATCCAAAATGGAAAGATGAATGTGAGGGCAGAGAAAAATAACCCTTTTCTAATAAAATTGATTACCAACGAAATATAATGAGGAACCCAGACATTAATAATAGGTGCTTCTTATGAGAAGGTTTAAATAAGCGAAGAAACGTTGGTAGAAAGAAATATTGGATGAGTTGTAACAATCTTTTCTATATAGCTGCTTCTTTTCCCAACACTTTTGGTTTTAGTGATATTTGGCAGGAGTTTCATAAAAAAGTGTAGAAGAAACGAAGAAACGTTTTCATCTTCTTTTCGAAGAAGATTTGAGATGTGTAAAAGAAAGAAACGTTGATACATAGAAAGAAGGGTTGTTATGGCTGTTAGAATTACGATGGGGATCCAAAAAGGTGGATGTGGCAAGAGTACAACTACAGGAGTATTAGCTCATTTGTTGGCTCAAGACGGGAATCGCGTCCTGGCGATCGACTTAGATTCACAAGGAAATTTAACCGAGATGTTATCTCAGCAACCGGCCAATGATTTTATTGAACACTCTGTTCTTGAAGCAATGCAGCACCAAGAGGCCATCCCATATGTCTGTAAGGTGGCTGAGAACCTTGAGTTGCTTCCAGCAAACAATTTTCTAGCTACTTTTCCGCGCTGGTTATACACAGGCTATACGTATCAAGGAGACCACTTGCCATTCTCCGGAAGTCCAAGCTTGGTATTAAATACGTTATTGGATTCTATTGACCAACAGTATGATTACATTGTTATGGATACCCCGCCTTCCTTGAGTGAGCAGACAACGAATGCATTATGTGCAAGTAACTATGTTGTTGTTATGTACGAGTGTTCGAATTGGTGTTATTCAGCTATTCCAAACTTTCTTGATTCGGTCGAAGTTGCTAAAGAGGTCAGTCCTCATAACTTAGAAATTCTAGGGATCCTTCGAACGATGAACGATGTTCGGAGAAATGATGCTAAGGCATTTAATGAAATAGTGGAAGAAGATTATCCTCAGCTAGTATTTGATACAATCATCACTCGAAAAGCTCCTACGGGGCGTCTTTCCCTTTATGGATTTAAAGAGAACCTTGAATTAAATCAGGCGTTAAAGCAATATAAAACCTTTTATGAGGAGATGATTTCTCGTGTCCAAAATTGATGAGATTAAAAATAAAAAGCGTACTCAAAATAAAATGTCACCCTCACAAGCGTTAAACGAACCAATTCAAAGGGAAGAAGGAAACAACGTTTCTAAAAAGGAAGATACGAAGAAAACAACAAAAGAAGAAACTAAGATAGAAAGAAAAAGGGTATCCTTTGATTTAAGTACTCGTTTGCATAAAAGGTTGAAAATGCAGGCTATAAATGAGGAAAGAAATATTTATGAAATTATTGAGGAGTCAGTAGAGAGGTACCTAGAAGAAAACGAATAAGAAAACTTGGTAGTTATATTGCTTTTGAAAGTTAACAATTTTAACAAGGATATTTATATACTTCACCAGTAGCTTTCTTAGGCTACTGGTGATTTTAATTTAATAGCATTGCATCATTTCTTACTTCCTTTAGCATAAGGCACAATGTTTCTTCATTTATAGATAAAAAGATATCTTTACAAATTGGAAATTTCATTTCATTGGTTTAAGCAATAAAAGGGATATTCGAACACTTCACCATAAAAGGCTAGAAAGTTAATGGGGATAACACATATGTTAGAAGAAACGTTGGAATAAAGAAATAAACGTTTCCGTGTAGGATTTAGGTCTTTGATTGTTAGCATTCTTTGATGTAGGGGCCCCTGTATTAAGAGGTGACTGATGACAATGGGGGGAAATTAAATACTGTCTATTGCTATCCTTTTTTCTATACTATTCTTTTTAGGTTTATGATCAGTAAGCATTGTCGGTAGAATAGAAGGTATGTTTTGGGCGTCTCATGAAATGGTTTTAGCTGTTTTCCTACTATGGGTAATGGGTAACAGCCTTCCTCAAAAGTTGCAAAGACCTCTGTCAAGGAAAAATATTGAGGCCCTTGAGACCTCTTTTTTGATACCTTTTAGGCGGGTGAATTTGGCAAGTTGAAGCGAGCACTGTAGTTCCTCAAGGGTTACCCGTTTGAAAATTTTTAAATTGTTTATAACTTATATGGGTTTACCCCAAACCTTTCCTGGGAAGATCATTTTTTCCTAGCTCAAGAGGAAACCATGGAATCTAATATGTATTTTTCTCACTTATTTTTTCAATTTGTTCCGTTAAAATATGTGAACAGTTCAACACTGATAGTAATTCATCTAGGTTTGTGACTTCAAAAGGGCAAACGACACTTTTAAAAAAACGTAACACCGGAGATTCCGCCAGTACATATATCTAATTGTCTTTCCCCTTTTGTCCTGCTTCCTCCACTATATTTCCTGCGTATGACCTATCTCTGCACTACTTCTTCCTTTTTGTCACCTTTAAATGCCCGGTTTTCGTGCGCAATCTTTCTCACTCCCAATCTCACAGAATTAAATAAGTACGTTTTTATTAAATGATTACGTAAAAATTAAATAAATACGTTTGAAAGGGTAGTTAAGGTAGGGGAAATAGTGAGTAGGGATAGGAGGATGAGTGGAACAGGAAAAATAAGGATGCACTATGAGAATTTCCGTGATTGCATATTAAGTGGTAAAATAAAGGAGGATAACAAGCAGCAAAGAGAGAAAATATACGGTGTTCCTCCATGAAAAGTATTGATTTTAGAGAAGATAGTATCTAAAAACAAAAAGGAGTGAGATCCGTGACAGAAAATGCATCTTCTGTACGTCATACGGTTTATCAAGCATTATATGCCGTTTTCTCTGTTGAAGACCGGGAAGCTTTGCTAGCAGAATTATATAGTCCTCTTCTAGCCAGTAGTACCGACCCAGGCCTAGACGAGGACGCGAAAAATAAAGTGTACGCTCAAACGGTTCATTTAACTGATGAAGAACTTCGAAAAATGATAGTAACCAAACATACAGATAAAGTGCTTTCCATTATACAAGAAGATCATCCTCAGAAAAACAGCCTGTATGATAGCCTTAAGTGCTCGTGACTACAAAGAAGGGTGATGGGATGTTGGAATGGGTGAGCTTGGTTGCTATTACGGCTTGTTCTGTCCATGGGTCTTAGCGGTTAGAGCAGTAAAGATAAAGACCATTAATTTCCTTATACCGAGAAAAGGGCTTCATGGAAATAGGAGGGGAAAGATACTTATTCCCTTCACGTGATGATGTACGATGCCCTTAGAAATCTGAAAATCTAGTAAAAAAAGGAGAGGAAAACAAATGAGCTTACTAGTTCTAAATGCGATTTTCTATTCTTTTTTGATCGTCTTATTGGCGGTTCATTCTAAAAACTATCTCACGTGTGTTCCACTATCAAAAGCACTCTATAAATATATTGCTCGTCATAACCAAAAAGTGACCTATACAGTGACGAACCACGAACGAAGTTATTTGAGACTCTTCAAAGAGAATGGGCGGCCAGCCAGAAGCACCTCAATTTGTTGATTGTCAGTCTTGTCGTACCTTCTGTCACTACTGTTCTCCTTAGCCAATTTATCTTGAATGCGTTTTTTATGAGTTGCTGCTCCTAAATGGTGCAGGGATAATGGCTGTCCTGTCTTACGTATTTTTGCGCCAGAGACAACGAAACAAAGCAACCCTGGTGGTCTACTCTTCGCTACTGCTTTTCCGAATGCAGCATTCTCCGTATCTACCAGACGAGGACATTGAACCATATATCAAACAGGTAGAGGGAACGGACACAAAATTTCCTTTATCGTCTCTTATGATGACCTTCCTACATTTTTCCAAAGATGAAGGGGATCACGTGCCGTCCCTCACCTAAAAGGCTAAGTGACAGGGTAGCTGCTCTCGTCCGCTAGATTACTTCCAATAAAAGTAAAAATGTTTTTTGGTAATTTTGATAAGTATTGTTGATAGCTAGCTATGTCGAAATTTATACTGTTTATAAAATGACATAGCGAGAAGAGGGAAACCATTGAAGAGAAATTGGAATCAAAAAGAACTCGACGAACATTTTAGTTTATTACCAAATGAAAATCATTTAGTACTGAGTAAGAAAACAAGTGCAAACCGTATAGGGTTTGCTGTCCTTCTTAAATGTTTTCAACAGGAAGCCCAATTTCCTAACAAGAAGCAAGATGTACCCAAAGATGTCGTTCAACATTTAGCTGATCAAGTAGATGCCTCGGTTGAAGATTTTTTTGACAGCTATGGTTGGGGTGGAAAAGAAAGAAGTTATACAGAACATCGAAAGGCAATACGTAACCTTTTTGGATTCCGAGAACTTACTGCAAATGACAATCATCTTTTTGCAGAGTGGTTAGAAGAACAGGTTCAGTTTACACATGATACCGACTACTTGAAAACCCAATCATACAGTCTTTTTCGTACGTGGAAAGTTGAACCACCTTCCGTAGGAAGTTTGAAGCGAATGATTGAATCTGCTATCGATAACTTTGAAAATAATTTATATAAAATGACCTATCAGCAACTTTCTCCAAAGACCTGTTCACGATTAGATGCCTTTCTTGAATCCCATTCTGATGAAGGGTCCGATGGTTATTTCGAAGCTAAAATTCCTGATGAAGAAAACAACGACATTTTAACCTTTCGCCAGTTACTATCCTCTCCAGGCAAACCAAGTGTAAGTACGATGGAAATGGAAATCAGAAAACTATTAGCCATTCAACATCTTCAAATCCCTGATGGTTTATGTAAACAGATGTCTCCTAAACTAGTAAAAAAATATCGACTTCGTGCAGCTACAGAAACCGTAACGGAATTGCGTGCTCACCCAGCACCCATTCGCTATACCCTTCTTGCCATTTTATTTTCGCATCGTCATGAGGAAGTTATTGATTATTTAGCTGATTTATTGGATGAAATTACGCTTAAATTCGGAAATAAAGCCAAGAACACAACCCGAAAAGAAGCAGTAGAAGAATTAGAAAGAGTCCAAGGGAAAAATAAACATATTGTCAATTTATTAAAAGCAACAGTAGATCACCCAGAAGGGGTCATTCAAAATACTCTATTCCCCATTGTTAGCTCTGATACGATTAGAGATATTATTAAGGACATGACAAAAAATAACCGGGATTACAAAGAAAAAATCTATACGAAAATGCATTCTTCTTACCAAGGGCATTATCGGAAGTCCATTTCTAAAATTTTAAACAACCTTACTTTTCGATCAAATAATCAATTTCATCAGCCAATTATCGAGGCTATCCAACTTATTCGAGAGTATGGAGAAAGTGGGCAACGTTATTTTGCTGCTGGAGATGAAGTTCCCATTGAAGCGTAATTCAGCCAAAATGGAGAGACGTCATTGTCGAGACAGATAGCAAAGGAATTGAAAGGGTAAATCGAATCAATTATGAAATTGCTGTCATACAATCGCTTCGCACTCGACTTCGTTGTAAAGAAATTTGGATTGAGGGCGCTGATCGATATCGAAACCCGGATGAAGATCTCCCTCAAAGATTTTGAAGAGCACAAGGAAGAATATTTTCAAGCACTGAAAGTACCTCTTGATGTAGAGCCTTTTATCAAAGATATTATACAGTTGATGAAAGATAAACTCCATTTATTGAATCAAGGGTTAAGGGATCAAAGTAACGAAAAAGTAGCGATCACTACCAGAAATAACAAGGGATGGATTCGAGTCACTCCACTTGAAAAGCAACCCGAACCCCCACATGTGACGAGGATAAAACAGGAGATTAAGAACCGTTGGTCCGACATTAACCTATTGGATTTACTAAAAGAAACAGATTTTCATACGGAGTTTACCAAGCACTTTAAAACTACAGCCGATCGAGAGATTTTAGATCGAGGAACCATCCAACGACGGCTTCTTCTGAGTTTATTTGGATTAGGAACGAATACAGGTTTGAAAACTGTTTCTGCTGGAAATCACCTAGATAGTTATCGGGAACTTCGGTATATACGTCAAAAATTTATTCATAAAGACCATTTGCGACAAGCCAACGCAGAGGTTACCAACTATATCATCTACAATCGAATGAAAGAGGTATGGGGGGAAGCTACCACTGCATGTGCTTCCGATTCAAAACATTTTGGGTCTTGGGATCAGAACCTCCTTTCCGAATGGCATCCTCGTTATAAGAGACATGGGGTTATGATCTATTGGCATACAGATCGAAAGTCAGCTTGTATTTATTCTCAGCTAAAGTCCTGCCTTTCTTCGGAAGTGGCAGCTATGATGGAAGGGGTTCTTCGTCACTGTACGGACATGGAAGTAGACAGAAATTATGTCGACACACATGGACAAAGTGTCGTTGCTTTTGCTTTTTGTCATTTGCTTGGTTTTAAACTGATGCCACGTTTTAAAAATATTGGGTCTCAAAAGCTATATCGTCCAGAAGCCGGCATGAATGAGGAATATCCTCACCTGCAACAGGCTTTAAGTAGACCGATTAACTGGATCTTATTCGGCAACAGTATGAACAAATCATTAAGTTTGCAACTGCACTACGATTGGGTACAGCTTCTGCCGAATCCATATTAAAGCGATTTACAAGGGATACGAAACACCCAACCTATCAAGCTTTATGTGAATTAGGAAAAGCGATTAAAACAATCTTTTTATGTGATTATTTACACTATGAAGAGATTCGTAGGGAGATCCATGAAGGATTAAATACAGTGGAACAATGGAACTCGGTGAATACCTATATTTTCTATGGAAAAAACAGTGAGATTCGTTCCAATGCTTTAGAAGATCAAGAGGTGTCCGCCTTATCACTTCAATTGCTGCAAAATTGCTTAGTCTATATGAATACCTTAATGGTACAAGAAGTACTTTATGACAACAACCAATATTGGTTGAAAAAAATGACTTCAGAAGATTTTAGGGGATTAACACCTTTGTTTTATCATCATGTTAATCCATACGGAACTTTTGAACTCAATATGGATCAGCGAATACCTATTAAGTTGAAAGTCTCTTAATTTTCATTATTTTGATTAGTAACAGAAACCAGCTAATGTTTTGACATGAAGTTAGCTGGTTTTTGTAATGAACAACACTTGGATGTGAAAAAAGCTCAATCCTTACTCCAGATAAGCGCCCCTTTTGTTGAAGATTACTGAAGCTTCTATCAGCTGGTTTATCATAGCTGATACTCAAACTCTAATTAAAAAGCTTTTTCACTGACCAACCTTTATACTCACCTTTATATTTTTTTGAATACAAAAACATGAGCTCAGTTTGATAATCAACAAGTGCCAAAGCCTCTGTTTTAGTTACTTTAATAGCAGTATAATCACTATTTTTATCTTCGATAGCGATATTAAATCCTGTTTCACCTATCTCACTAATACATTC
>NZ_BAXQ01000041.1:0-17292 GCF_001310615.1 Thalassobacillus sp. C254
CCCATGGTAGAAATAAAAACTGCAACAGGCCGGGCAACAAACATTAAACAAATGGATAGAAGAAGGCCGGTCCAAATGACATACCAGGAGAAAATATCCTGTGGAGAAGCCAAGAGGCCTAAGATCACAAACATAACAATTTGTGCCATCCAAGCGAGGCCTTCCTGAAAACGTGAAATGGTGTATCGATACGCGAGTTCAGAGTTTCCAATCACTAATGCAGACACATACACAGCAAGTAATCCACTGGCCTGGGAAAATTCTGCTGCACTATAAGTAATAAAGGCAAAGGAAATGGCAAAAATGGGATACATACCGCTTATATCAATATTAATACGGTTAATGAGAAGAGATGCCCCTTTTCCCAAAATCAGGCCTAACACAACCCCAAAGAGCATTTGCCAGAAAAATGCTCCTAGCATAAACAAGTAATCATTGTTTTCTATGGTAATGAGTTCAATGGCTGCCAAGGTTAAAAACACAGCCATAGGATCGTTGGCACCTGATTCCCCTTCCATGGCTGCACCTAAGCGGGCTTTTATGTTTTTTCCTTTTAATGTGGCAAATACGGCGGCGGCATCCGTGGAACCAACCAAGGCTCCCAGCAAGAAAGCTTCAAACAAAGTCAGATCTAGAATGCAGATCCTGAATCAAAAGGGAAAGTAGAAAACACAGTAAAATTCGTAAAACACAACTTTGCGAAACATCGAGTATTTTATGACATAGAAACATGGAATGAGCAGAATACGTTCGGAAATCTCAGTTATCTATGAAACGTATTCGGCAGGCTGACTTGGTTATCATCGACGACTTAATGTATATGGCTATGGATCAACAAGAAGCTAATTTATTTTTTCACTTAATCAATCATCTATATGAAAGAAGTTCAGTCATCTTAACTTCTAACAAAGGGCCCGACGAATGGGGAGAATTAATCGGAGATCAAGGTATTACCACGGCCATCTTGGATCGCCTTCTCCATCGCTCGGAAGTCGTTCACTTGAATGGCGGCAGTCATCGAATTAAGTATCGTGAATCTTTGTTTCAAGCGAAAAGTGCTCAAACGTAACGAGCAAAAAATGTTCATTTCCACTTGACGGTTACACCACTGCACCACTATACCGAATTTTGAGGGAGTTTTTAATGACTAATTTCATAAAAAGTACGACTAAAAGCGAATCAGCAAAAACCAGAAATCATGGAAAAAAACGTTGCTGCCGTTTTTCCGTCTCCATTCAAAATGATACCGATCATAAATTACAGCTGTTAGCCACAAGCTGCGGAATGACAAAGTCTGAAATGGTGGATACCATCCTGCTTACCACTCTTAATAGTCCAACCTTTATTGAACAAGCCCAGCATCATTACAATAAAAATGAGCGATTTTTAATCAAGCCAATTGTTGTTAATACAGGCGGTAGGCAACAAGTGATTTATAATTAATTTATTTAGCCTGTTTTCTTAGGTAGGTAAAACCTTCATTGACCCATGTTTTTTCTAGTTTATAACAAATATGACAAAGACCATGACGGTTTTTACTTTTTCGATCACGAGTACTTTTTACTGCAACTTCTGCATTTTTTACTTGCCATACCTCTTCACTCTCCCAAACTTTGAAGTTAGTACTGGTATGGTCATATCTTTGGAGTTTTATACATCTTGTTCAAGAGTAGCAGCAGGAATAGAATGTTCTTATTCTGTAGCCTCTTTTTATGATAATAATATCCGTCTCATTCTTTCACTCTCTTCATTCATTAAGTGCTACTGCATGAGAGTAGGAAAACTAAAATATGAAGTATGTTTGTTTCCTTCTACTTTTGAGATAAATAAGAATATAATATAGATACCCTGATCCTTGATTCTTTATATAGGTATAATATAAAGTACAGGAGAACCAAGTATTCTTTCGAAAAAGGGTGAGTTTTTGTAGAATGAAAAGGAAATTGGAAAGTGGCTACCTGTGGACATTTATATTGGAGGGGCAGAGCATGCAGTGCTTCACTTGTTATACGCTCGTTTCTGGCACAAGGTCCTATACGATATCGGGGTGTTACCTACGAAAGAGCCGTTCCAAAAGCTATATAACCAAGGGATGATCCTTGGGGATGGTAATGTAGTGATTCACAGGCCTTCAGGCTGCTGGCCTGACAATAAAATTTCACATACTATGTATAAAATATTTAAAGAAGTATCGTCTTAAGCTTTTTCATGTAAAATCTTGGATAGGAAAAGTTACACACAGGGCAAGAGAAGGGAACACTAATATAGTGTAAACAATAATACAATATATAATACAAACACTACATAGTGTTTGTGTCTTTATACTATCTAGTGTTTTTGTGATAGATGGGAGCACAGTACATGTCATGAACCTTCTCCCCCCTGCTCCTGTACCAGTGTAGAAAAGTACAGCACTTTCAGCTCTTTCAGGATAAGGTCTTTTGCCATAGAGGTTAAAGGACGATGGTAGAAATGTAAACGCATGTACACAGTCGTTTTTTTATTAAAAACAGTTTACTTCCTAAAAAAAGAGAGCTGTTAGCTCCCCTAGTTTTCGTTCAACCTATTTAAAATCATATCGTGGTTGCCCACTTTTTTGGATAAATAGGATGTATCTTTTGATAATGTTTCTGTGTTTTTATTGATCGTTTTGAGCAAAGAAATCACGTCTTCATTGCTATTCCAGTCGTTACGATCTAACTTTTCGTTCATTTCTCTAAATCCTTGGGTTGTTTGTTTTTCAAGGTGTGAAACTTGCTTATCCAAATGCGAAATTTGCTTTTCTACTTTATCAAACCTGTCGTGAAGGCCTTGTATCGCCTTTAAAATTTCTTCCATACGTATCACCCTCTGATATCATCATACCAAAAAGAAAAAGACCAAGCACCCTTTTCCTTAAGGTACTATTCAAGTTTTATTTATCCAAAAATAACTTAAAACACGAAGAGTGCTTTTTACGTTGGGTGACGGTTAAAACAGTGTATTGGTCATCCAATACTATTGGTATCAAACGACCGTTGAGGGGTATATATGTACATCTTCTCCCTCCCTACTTACAGATTCAGTGTAGAAAAGAACAGTGAATCACTTTCAGCTATTTTAGGGGGAGGTATTTTAAGTAGTGACGCTTTTATTAGCAAGAAGGGGAGAGGGCTTAAACAACTCCCTAATTTTCTTTTTAATCATTTATCTAATTGAATTATTTTCTCTCCATAAAAAAATAAGCATTTTTCACTTTCACTTATGAAAAGGAAAACACAAACAATAATGGTGAAAGACTGAATGGTTATTAGTCTTTTGCTTGTTTCAAAAAAATCCACCTCATAGGGCAGGGTCTTTTTGGTCTTGATCATCATATAAATCTGAATACAGTGAATCAGTTTCAGGAGGGGTAATCATGTCTGTACAGTCAGCGAAACAATCGGCTCAAACGCGAGGAATGGGAAATAAGCGTGTCGCACGCATTCCGGTTTCTACAACCAATGAATACGATAAAAAGCTCACACGGTTATCCATTGCTACGGGGGGCATGAGTAAATCAAGAATTGTGGACATTATTCTTCGGATCGGTCTCGATTCTCCTAATGTAGTGGAGTTTATTCAAGAACAATACGGGGCGCAATATGAAGAGTTTCACGTTACGCCTATGGTTGTTTCAACAGATGGAAACAAAGAAGTCGTCTATCGATCAAGGTAATTTGGCAAATTTGATTCCAACTTTGAACATGTTTTTATCCTTTTTGTGACAAGAAGCGCAAAGACCATTTCTTTTGTTGTGTTTGTCTCTTTTTGCTTTTTGACATTGTGGACACTTAGCCATACTGTTCACCTCTTCTAAACTTTGAAGATAGTACTGGTATGGTCATATTTTTAGAGTTTTATACATTTCTCTTCAAAAGGAAAAGTCAGGTCTCATCCAATTTCACATAGTTAAAAGAGAGGATCCCTTTACACCCAGGGATCTTCTCTTTTAATTGTTGTGCGTTTACCAGTTTTGAGGAATTGGATGATTTAAAGTATATCCCACTAAAAGCAATTTCGCTTTCTCACGACTAGTATAGTGTTTCTTTTCAACGCTATAAGAAGGGAAGTGCTTTATAGGATAAAAAAGTATATGCTATGCTAGGGAGGCTTTTATAATGACAAAAGAATTAGTATGTATTAGTTTAAATTTATCAAAGAGATCGGGAGAAGGAATGCTTGCTCATGGGTACAGATACGAGTACGTCATTTCTTTTGGTACTGGCCCTATGATTGCTGATATATATTTCTTTGGCGTAAACGATAACATGGTAGCTAGGGTTCAGATTGGTAACATTTCTGATGGGAATGTTTTACGTATTGATTCAAAAGAGTTTGAACATAGAAGAGAGGATTTTCCTTTCCCTGAGTTTTTATTGTCATTTGTTAAAAGGTAATGGGTATAACAAATTTAAGTAATGCCACTTTACCCTCATCCATCATTACTATCACTCCCTACACCATAAGGTTCCATATAGGGGTGAAGGAAACCAGTATGAAGAAATAATAATAGAGACTCCCTGGCCTTTGATATAGCAGGTATAACATGAAAGTACAGAACATAAATATTCGTTCTCAAGTCTTGAAGTAGGGTAGGTTTTATAGGATGAAAAAGGAAATTGGATTTGTTTCCAAGCAAGATATTTGGATAGAGGAAAGTCAGTACTCGACGACATTATGGTGGGATGGATCGCATTACTTAGCTTTTGTTGAAGAGGAGATAAGTGGCGTGAGAAGTGTTTACTATGGAAAGTCGGAAGGTGAGGCATTGGCTTCGATTGGTGAGAATAAACCATAAGCAACTAAGCGGATAGAAAGGAAGGGAGCTACGGAACCAGCCCCTTCCTTTTTCTTTTAAATCAGTGACATATCCTCAGATTTTTCCTTTACTCCTTGATACTTATTTAGTAAAACGTCTAGTTCCTGGCTACATTGAACGGTTCTTTCATCCGTAAAGCCATATCGTTTTGCGTGTTTATACATTTCCTTCTTTTTAATCTTTATCATGCATTCCATAAACACGTTCATTTCATTACTATCCTCCAATACGTAAATGAATTGGATATCTTAGCTGAAATGTTCTCGTTGAAAATCAAGCCACATTTTCCGTCATACGATAACAGACAAATGTTATCTATAAAATATTCATTTTGTAAAACTATTGAAATATTCTAAACGTTATTTATGTCAGACAATAGGAGGTTTTCAGTCGGTTGTCCTGCAAAGATTTTTTTTATGATGAATAAAAAACTAGCTGCAGAGCTTTCTGTAGAAAAAACACTTAGTGTATAAAAAAGCCCCTTCTTTTGTCAAAGAAAGGACGTCAAAAAAATTAAGGAAGATCCTTATAAGTTTCCCCTGTTCTAGGATTTTAAACTTGAGTTTTCCTCACCCAAAAAAGCTTTAAAATACGGTTTACATTGGATGACGAAAAAGTTATGTATATTGGTCATCCAATACTATACATATGAACCGAACATCTTATTAAATGACCTCCCTCTCCTTCCCTACACCACTTCACAACATCACGAGTGAACCACTTTTCTAAAGTGATTTATACTCATTATTCTTGAGCTTAGGGGTTTATAAAGTAGAAAGGGGAGTGGTGTTACCACTCTATGTAAAATAAAAACTGTTACAAAATATAATTAATTCTCCTTCATACCATGAAAAAATGTTTTCCTGACACACAAAAAAGACGAACGTTTATGATTGTCCGTATTAAGATAAAAGGCCATTTCTTAACCAATAAAGTATTAAAAAGAAGGCATGAGCGCTTTGAAAAACACATATACTTTAGAACCACTGCACCACTACACCTAACTTTGGAGGGAGTTTTATGACTAGTTTTATAAAAAAGTACAACCTAAAAGTGAATTGGCAAAAACTAGAAATCATGGAAAGAAACGTTGTTGCCGATTTTCCGTTTCCATTCAAAATGATACTGACCATAAATTACAGCTGCTTGCCACGAGCTGTGGAATGACGAAGTCTGAAATGGTAGATACCATCCTGCTTACTACTCTTAACAGTCCATCTTTTATAGAACAGGCCCAACACCATTACAATAAGAATGAGCGTTTTCTGATCAAACCTATCGTGGTAAACACGGGAGGGACACAACAAGTCATTTATGAGTAAATTACCTTGCCTGTTTTCTTAAATAAGTAAACCCTTCTTTAACCCACTTTTTCTCTATCTTATAACAACAATGACAAAGACCATGACGATTATTACTTTTTCGATCACGTGTACTTTTACCGCAACTTCTACATTTATTACTTGCCATACCATCCACTCTCCCAAACTTTGAAGTTAGTACTGGTATGGTCATATTTTTTGAGTTTTATACACCTTCCCTTAAGAGTGCTTTACTGCTGCCACTTTGGTAATTGTAGACATATGAAACTTTTTATCCTCACAAAAGAATGTAATTGAAGAAGCCTGGAGGTTTAGTTCCAGGCTTTCCTCTCTAAACTCACAATTTTCAATAAATTAATTTTCCTTAATTGACCCCTAACTTAAGGAGTATTTCTTTAAAGTGCTCTAGTGTTTCTTTGTGGATTTTTAGATCACCTGATTTCACCTTATCATAATATTCTTTAGCAACTAGAGTCTTATTTTCATTGTTTTTTGAAGCTTATTACTTAGTGATTCGTAATCTTTAGGGGAAATAAACGATTCTATTGTCTTCGCTTCTTTTTCAGGAATTTGACCTTTAGGTGAAGGTTTTCCATTTACAAATACAATCTTACGTTCAAGTGAATTGTCTAATTCATTAATCAATTTATTATATTCTTTGTTTCCAGGATTATCGTAATCTAATAAAATGGAGAACTTACACCCCCAGCCTATAAGAATAGATACTATCTTATTTATATTTGATACCCCGGCAGAAGGTATAATAAAGCTCATCTTCAAAATTAAGCTTTTTTAAAACAGATTTTAAGTACATATAATCTGTAATTCCTTCAGTTATGATATTTAATTTATTGGAACTAGGAGCAAGGTTCGAACTCATATCTGCTCCAATTGCCTTAATTAAAGGAGATAGAGTCTCCATTCGTGATTCCCTGCTCAGGCTCTGATCATATGCATTTTTGAATATTAAAGTATTTCCAGATTTGTCTTTATTAATAGCTTTTACGTTTGTAATATTTGAGCCATCGATCATGGAAGGTAGATGCGTAGTATATACCACTTGATGTCCTTGTGAAGTGAGATATTCAAACAACTTTAATATCTCTTTTTGAGCATTCAAATGTAAAAATACCCCCGGTTCATCTAATAAAAAAAGTACCGGACCTTTCTCGTAACCACCAGCAGCCATATCAATAAATAAACTAATACACCACCTTAAACCATTACTTCGTTCTTCAATTAATAGTGCTTTTCCTTCATTAGATGCAATTAAAAATTTTATATTTTCATTATAAAACTTAGTCTTAAATTTTATGTCTTCTTGTTTGTAAAATTCGGCAAACCTGGTGTTCATAAAATGATCTATGGCTTCTTCAATTTCATCACTCAAAGCCTCTTTTTCTGTATGATTAGTTTCTGTGAACACTCTCTTAAAATTATGTTCTGAGATCTTAGCGGCTTTTAAAAGTCTTCCTAAAAGACTTTCCTTCTTTATTTAAAAGTTGTTTAATTTCTTTAAGATCATAAACAGACTTTAGTTGGTCTTCAGTTTTCCTATAGAAAAACTTAGGGATTCTTAAATAGTAATCATTTAATCTATCTTCTAGTGAATTAATATCCTGTATTAACTCTTCTTTCTGGCTGTAAGTGTCTTTTATCGAATCTTTAAGCTTACTGAAATTGTTTTTTATATTAATAGGTAGCATCACATTATAGTTTTCCAAAAATTCCATTACTGTTTTATGAATAGAGGAATTTGCATCTATGTTCCAAACTTTTCTGTCTTGTTTAAAACTTAAAACTTTCTGAGTTAGCTGTTTGATATGTTCGTCCTTTGACAACTGAGCAGATAACCCACCCTCCAAGGCGGGAGAACTTCCCTTTTGATATTTGATAAATGTATCCTCTTCAATAAACTCATCTTCTTTACGAGAGCTCATTCTAATACTGACACAAATATCTTCTTGCCTGTTTAGATTTCTATTATTGAAGTAATTTGCATTAGGTTTTCCAACTTGGGGGAGCTTCCCTACAGCTTCTAATATATTACTTTTTCCTGTTTCATTTTTTCCTATTATTGCTATTAAATCTTGATTTAACTCTAGAATATTTTTTTTGTTACCAATAGATTTGAAATTGTTAATTTTTACGCTTTCTATATACATTTAATCCCTCATTTTATTTTGAATATGGTAGCTCGTGCGAAAGCTCATAACATTTCTTTCATTTTAACACAAGTCCACTTTTCTTAATTCGTGCCCACGTGAATATGGTGAAGTTGATTTATAACAGTATGAAGTTAGCAAGCTTTCGTTTGAAAACGAAGCAAGCACAAAACAGCTAAAAACACAAAAAGAAATTATGGAACTTTTTATTTTTTAAAAGAGCGACTTATGAAATTGATTCAACGATCGTTTAATAGGTATAGGGACAACTTTAATTGAGTATTATTTTGTCTGTTATATTTGAACTTTACGCCATACCTTACAAATTAAAATACGATATAATTCATTCTGACTTATACTGTCTAGAGACTAACTCATAGTTTATTTAAATTCATATAGAACCGATGCCAAGTTGGGTGATATGTAAATTTTAGGTTTCATCTTATGGGAATAGCCTGTCACTGCATAAAAACTTTCATAAATTTATGTATTTATTGAAGAGAGTGAGTTTTATTGGCTGGGGGTGTTATCATACTGATAGACTTTAATTAGATACAATGAATAAATCGTTTATATGCTTTTGTTTAAAGTGTATTTACTCTCTAATTTCACCATCAAATTTAATCATACATAAGGGGTATTGCGAACATGGGAGCAGAATTAAATCAAAAATTATTCAGTGCGGCGGATAATCTCCGCAGTAAGATGGATGCATCTGAATACAAGAACTACCTGCTAGGATTAATATTTTATAAATACTTATCCGACAAGTTATTGATAAAAGTTGTTGAGTTAGCAGATGAATCGTTAGAAACGTATTCAACGTCAGAGAAGCAAACAGAGCTTTACCAAGAATTATTGGCTGACGAGGATACAAAAGAAGATTTAATTGCAACTGTTGTTGATACGTTAGGTTATGATATTGAGCCACGATACTTGTTCAATGTATTAGCAGATCAGGCGAAACAGAATATCTTTCAATTAAATGATCTTAATAAGGCGTTCATTCAACTTTCCACGAAGTATGGTGCATTTAGTGGTTTGTTTGATGATGTTGATTTGCAGTCCAAGAAATTAGGGTCAGACGATCAGCAGCGTAATGTGACCATTACGGATGTTTTAAAGAAGTTAAATGATGTGGATCTCATTGGATATGAAGGTGATGTGATCGGAGATGCTTACGAGTATTTGATTGGGCAGTTTGCATCTGAAGCAGGGAAGAAAGCCGGAGAGTTCTATACCCCTCACATGGTATCCGACATGATGTCACAGATCGTTGCTATTGGGCAAGAAGATAAAGAATGGTTCAGTGTATTTGACCCGACGATGGGATCAGGTTCATTGATGCTGAATGTACGGAACTATCTTAGCCACCCCGATAAAGTAAAGTATCATGGTCAAGAACGGAACACAACAACCTTTAACCTGGCCAAAATGAACCTGATCCTCCATGGTGTTGATCCGGAAGAAATGAGAGTCCGTAATGGGGATACTTTAAACAAGGACTGGCCAACGGATGAACCTTACACATTTGATTCCGTCGTGATGAATCCACCGTATTCCGCAAAATGGTCGGCTGACGACACATTTTTAGATGATTCTCGCTTTAATCGTTACGGGAAACTTGCGCCAAAGTCAAAAGCTGATTTTGCCTTTGTCTTGCATGGTTATTATCATTTAAAAGAAACGGGTACGATGGCGATTGTTCTACCGCATGGGATCTTATTCCGAGGTGCTGCGGAAGGTGTGATTCGAAAAAAGCTATTAGAAGATGGCAGTATTTATGCTGTGATTGGCATGCCTCCGAATTTATTCTTTGGAACCTCAATCCCAACCACGGTTTTAATTCTGAAAAAGAACCGCAGTACTCGTGACGTACTATTCATCGATGCTAGTCGAGAATTTATTAAGGGAAAAAATCAGAATAAGTTATCGAAAGAGAACGTTGAGAAAGTCGTGGTGACATATAACAAACGTGAAAATGTAGAGAAATACGCTCATCTTGCGAAGTTTGAAGAAAT
This sequence comes from Thalassobacillus sp. C254, assembly GCF_001310615.1. Classification (NCBI taxonomy): domain Bacteria; kingdom Bacillati; phylum Bacillota; class Bacilli; order Caryophanales; family Bacillaceae; genus Thalassobacillus; species Thalassobacillus sp. C254. The sequence goes on from NZ_BAXQ01000041.1 coordinate 10,349, forward strand.
CAAGGAGAACGACTATAACTTAAATATTCCGAGATACGTAGATACCTTTGAAAAAGAAGAACCTGTGGATATGAAAGCTGTTGGTAACAAAATGAAAGAGATTCAACAGAACAAAAAAGAACTGCAAAAGAGTTTGTTTAAGGATATTTCTTCTCTGCAGTACAGTGAAGAAGATGCGGAATGGATTCAAGGGGCGCTAGAGGTGTTTGATCATGATGAATAAAAAAACTCCGAAGGTTCGGTTTGATGGGTTTAATAGTGAATGGAAATATAAAAAGTTATATGAAGCAGCTGATTTTTTTAATGAAAAACGTGTACCTGTAGATTCTGAGAAACGGAAAACAGGGATATATCCTTATTATGGAGCTACTGGAATTATAGATTATGTCGAGGATTATATTTTTGATGGAGAATATGTTCTATTAGCTGAAGATGGTGCAAACATAATAATAAGAAATAGACCAGTTGCTTATATAGCAAAAGGAAAATTTTGGGTTAATAATCACGCACATATCATGAAGTCTAAAAATGGTTCAAATAGTTTTTTGTATCAGTTACTAGAAAGACAGAATTATGAAAAATATAATAGTGGAACCGCGCAACCTAAATTAAATAGCAAAGTTGTAAAAGAGATCAATTTGCCTTTTCCTTCAACTGAAGAACAACAAAAAATCGGTCAATTCTTCAAACAACTTGATGACCGAATTGCCCTTCAGCAACGACAAATCGAATTATTAAAAGAGAGCAAACAAGGATTTTGCAGAAGATGTTTCCGAAGGATGGAGAACGAGTACCGGTGGTTCGATTTGATGGGTTTAGTGAAGAATGGAAAGAGCGTAAGTTAGGTGAGCTTGCCGATATAGTTCGTGGAGCATCACCTCGTCCAATTCATGATCCTAAATGGTTTGATCAGGATTCTGATATAGGATGGCTAAGAATTTCTGATGTAACAGGGCAAAATGGTCGAATTTATCATTTGGAACAAAAAATTTCTAAAGCAGGTCAGAAAAAAACACGGGTTTTAGAATCACCTCATTTGTTACTCAGTATCGCTGCTACAGTTGGAAAACCTTTAATTAATTATATAAAAACAGGCGTTCACGATGGATTTCTAATTTTTTTGAACCCTAAATTTGAACTGGAGTTTATGTTTCAATGGTTAGAAATGTTTAGACCAAAATGGAATAAGTATGGCCAACCAGGTAGTCAAGTGAATTTAAATTCAGAGCTCGTACGAAATCAAGTGATTCTTCTGCCCAATAAAGATGAACAACAAAAAATCGGTGAATTCTTCAAACAGCTTGATGATACTGTCGCTTTGCATGAAAAAGAACTGGAACTGTTAAAGGAGACTAAAAAAGGATTCCTACAAAAAATGTTCGTTTAGGAGGTGAGTTCTTTGCATAAATTATCTCATCGCTCAGAAGCTGAAATTGAATCCCATTTGATTGAGGTATTGGGGGAGGGACATAACCAGTGGACGTTTCGTAATGACCTGAAATCCGAAGCTGACCTTTGGCGAAACCTTCGTCAAAAGATTACACAGAATAATCTCTCTGAACTTGGTGACCATCCGTTAACCGATAAAGAGTTTGAGGCGATTAAAACAGAACTACTTCTACGCACGCAAACCCCTTTTGATGCGGCGAAATGGTTAAAAGGGGAGAACGGGATCGCCCGCATTACGGTTGAACGGGAAGACAACAGTCTTGGCTTCGTATCCTTGATTCTCTATTCCAACCAGGACATCGGTGGTGGGATTTCCAGCTATGAAGTTGTCCATCAGATCGCCAAAAAAGTGAGCAGAGCGAGGGGCGAGACCGACGCTTTGACGTCACGCTCTTGATTAATGGGTTACCGATCGTACAAATTGAATTGAAAAAGGTCACAGCCAAAGACGGAGTATATCAAGCCTTCCACCAGATTAAGAAATACGCGGAAGAAGGGATGTTTCGAAACAACATCTTTTCTACCATTCAGTTATTCGTTGTCTCCAATGAGCAAACGACCCGTTATTTCGCCAATGCGATGCCGAAAAACTTGCACCGAAAGCTAATGTTCAGCTGGCGCACAAAAGACAATAAAAAAGTCGAGAACCTCGATGAATTTTGTAAGCAAGCGTTAAATATTCCAGATGCTCACCGGTTGATTGCTCACTATACCATCGTTAGTGAAGATCAAGATAACAAAACCTTGATGGTGCTCCAGCCGTATCAGGTGCATGCTATTGAAGCCCTGTTTACGGCAGCGAATAAACATCAATCCGGATATGTCTGGCATGCGACGGGGTCTGGGAAAACGTTGACAAGCTTTGTTTCCACGAAACTATTAGCCAAAAAATCCGGGATCGACCGAACAATTATGCTTGTGGATCGGAAGGACTTGGATAATCAGACCACCAGTGAATTCACGAAATTTGCCTCAGAATTTAATACAGGAATATCGACCGGAAATACGCCCGCAAACAGTTTGGTCGTGGGCACGGGAAGTTCAAAAGAATTAAGCAAGACGCTGTTGGCTGATGCCAATTCAAATGTCGTCATTGTGACCACACGCCAAAAACTCGATGCTGCTTTAAAATACGCAAAATTAGCTGAAGAGAAAAAAGGGACGAATCGGTATCAAAAATTGATGGGGCAACATATCGTATTTATCGTGGATGAATGTCACCGCGCATTAAGTGCGGAAAACATGGAAGAGATCAAGGAATTCTTTCCTAATTCCACGTGGTTTGGCTTTACCGGCACACCTATTTTTGAAGAAAACAAGAAACAGGCGAAAGGTAAGCTGGCGAGGACGACATATGATCAATACGGGGAGGTACTGCATACATACACCATTAAAAACGCATTAGAAGATGGTGCTGTTTTGGGATTTCAAGTGGAACATGAAACGACGATTGAACCGACCTCCTTGGATAATATGATTTATCATCAACTAAAAAACAGCGAGAAGTACGCCCATCTCCTCCGAGGCAATGAATCAAGAAATTGATAAATTGACAGGGATCGAGAAGGAAAAGTATATCGATAACAGTATGTATGATCAGGACGATCACATTGATAAAGTCATTAAGAAGATTCTTCGTCCCGATAATGCTTATACAAAGTTTGATTTTAAGAATGGAAAACCAACCAAATCAGCAATCTTAACCACGAGTTCCATCGCCATGGCCAAGCGATATTACCATGCCATTAAAGCCATGACGAAAGATAAGGATTGGATGGAACAAGTATTTCCTAATCGACCAATTCGTGAAGGACGCACCATGGATGACCCGGACTTCCCGAGAACTGCGATCACCTATCTTTGGATGAAAATACAGAGAATGCGGTGGAGCAGCAGCAAGAAATGCAAGACATCATCGAGGACTACAATCGATATTATAAAACCGCATGGACGCTTACAGACATCGAACGATATAACGGAGATATTAATAACCGTCTGGCGAGGAAACGGGCTGAGTTCAAACAAATAGGGCGACAAGTAGATTTGGTGATCGTAGTGGACCGGTTATTGACAGGGTTTGACGCGCCAACAATTCAGACATTATTTGTGGATCGTAACCTTGAATATGCTGGTTTGATTCAGGCGTTCTCCCGAACCAATCGAACCTATCCAGAAAAAACAAGGGATTAATCGTCACCTTCCGTAAGCCTTTTAAGATGGAGGCGAATGTAGAAAAAGCCACCAAGCTGTACTCAGAAGTGAAGGAAGAATCCGGATTGATTTACCCCACCTATGATGCCGCCAAGAAACGATTTAAAAAAGCACATCAATCGTTTTCTGAGATCACCGAAAATGAAGGGGATATCAACGAACACGCACCATTGGAAACACGAGTGGAGTATGTAAAAGCTTTTCAGGAGTTGAAGAATGCCTACGAAGCCTTAGTGACGTACGACAGCTATAACAATGACATGTACACATCGAAAACCTTGCAGGAACAGGTGAGTACACTAGAAGAAGAAACTGGTGTGTATGAAACCATAAAGGGTTCCCTGTTGGAGATTGATGGGAATGAGGATCCCGATGATGACCCAGACTTCTCAGAATTAACTTTCTACAGTGATTCAACGACAAAACTGTATGATATTGATTCAAGCTATATTGATCAGCTATTAGGCACATACGAAGCGAATAATCCAGATGTGCGTGAAGAAATCGAGAGTGCACTAAAGAAACTAAATAAGGTTGAAATAGTAAAAGAAGTGTACCGGGCCATATTAAATGCGATGGACGAAAAGGAAATCGAAGAAAACGAAGATGTATTTGCAGTGAAGCGACGATTCTTTACAGAGAAGAAATATCAAATTGTCGAGGCATTCAGTACCTATTGGTGTGTCTCCAATAATGAATTACATGCTTCCGCGATCCAGTATATGATTGGAATGGACGGGATTCCAAATATGAAAAGCATCATCGAGAGCAAGGATTACGAGGCCTTTAAAGCACTTCGTCCCAACGTGAAGCCATTTAGTTACCCTCAAATGATGAAAAGAGAATGGCAAAAGGTACTAGATGAACAAATTGTGCCGTTAGATGACGAACTGAGATAACGGTACGGTCATTCTATATGTGAGGGGAGGTGATAGGCTTATAAATCTAATCACCTCCTTTTCTTGGGAAAAGCGGTACTGGAAACATCCGAAAGTGTAAAGTAAGAAATCGAAGCTATTGCTGTTAACCTGGCCTCCAAGTGCATGGTTACAACTAACAATCTGTCTTTAAACAAGATTACAAATGACATATTTACGCTGGATTTCAATCACAATCGTGGGGACTAGTAAAAGATGGTATTAGATGAATATGAACCTGAACCCTTAAAAGAATTTAGCACTGGAATTTATATTGTTGGAAAGTATAGAACCTGGAACATACCGAACAGAAGACAGTGACGGTAACTGGGAACAACAAACTGGACTATCGAGGGGGAGAGTAAGAATAGAATCACAAATGGTCTTATTACTGGTCCTTCGGTGGTAGAACCAAAGAAACTGGTTTTGCCTTTAAGATAAAAAGAGCTACTTTTAAAAATAGATTAAATGTAGGAATATAGTAAAAGCTCCGAAATAAATTCCGGGGCTTTTTTATCAAACACAGAGGTAACTATCCAGGAATATTAGGAGAAAAGGAATGACTTATCTATTGATATCAAACGACTGTTGAGGGTTATTTATCACCCCAACCTCTTACTTTAACTCTATTCATTATAAAGTGCTGCAAGGTGTAGATATAACATAAAGCACAGAAATTATATTCTTGCTTTAAATACTTTAAAGAGGGTGGGTTTGTATAATGAAAAGATAGTAAGAAGATAGAACAATATTGTTCTATCTTCTTACTATGAAAACCTTGAATTTATATTTGACTCAAATGTCTCTAAAATTTCGCGGTCTAAACCATATGACTGCCCAAAAACCTCAAGTAAATTCAGACATTTATCGTAACTATTTATTTTTTCTACCAAACCTTTAAGAATCAAATTTGTAAGTTGTTTTTTAAAATCAAACCATAAGTCGTCTTTTACTATATTTTCTCTAGAGGCTGTTAAGTTCAAGTCTGTTTTACCTGTTAAATTTAAATTATATTTTAGTGCAAATGGTAGTTCTATTTTCTCTGGTTCACTTCTTTTTCCCCATTTCACTGGAGAATTAAAAATGTTTTCATTTATTCTAATTCCATTAAGGAATAGTTTACCATCAGTAATTAACTCGTTATAAGAACCCGAATTTACATCTGGCACATCGCCATCATGACTTATTGAATCACTGGTGTGTTCAATGGAATTTACACCTAGTTGAAGCTTTTCTTCTAGTGTACACCCCGTCCCGTTTACATCTACATCCTTTTCCCATAAAATAACCTCCTTTACATATTGATCTTCTTCTTTTAGTAATGCAATCTCTATATTTCCTTCTATACCTTCTGCATTTATCTCTATATAGTAATATTCAATTTTATTATCAGAAGTACCACCCCATTTCTGGTACCTATCTATTTCACTATAACCCCTTGTAGAAGAATTTAAAGGTACACCATTTACTTTTAGTAGTGGATTTACAAAGTCTGGATTGGTTACATTTTCTAATAGGTGAAATGTAAGATCCTCCTCTGTTTTTAGATGCTTAATGCTATCATCTTTTAATTCTAGTGTTATTTTTGTGCCGGGTACTTTTTTACTTCCTTTTTTGTACCAGAAAAAACCATCAATACCCTCCAGTGTTAATTCTATAGGTTCACTTGTCTCATAAGCGCCTAGTAACCTCTTGGTTTCTACTAAAACATTATCAGCTATCATAAAAACTGATAATATTCCTATCCCAAACTTAGAAATAGAGGTATAGTTTTCTCTATTTGAGCCAAGGTTCGATAGAAGTCTTCAGACTCGTAAAACGATTTTCCTACTCTTACAAAATAATTATTGATTATTTCTTCGTCCATCCCTAATCCATTATCTTCAATCTCTAAGTATCTTTGTTGTCTTTATTAATTAAAGACAAATTTATCTCAGGCTTATAGGGACTCCCCATGAATTCTCGCTTATTTCTCTTAAATTACAGGTGTCGATGGAATTTTGTAATAACTCACGAATAGAAACGGAAGGGTTGTTATATAATTGAGTACCCATTAATAAATGCATAATTTGCTCTTGTTCAAGTTGAAATTGTAAGTCTTTGTAATAGTATATTGGGGTAGAGTTACCATCATACTGAGTCTTAACTGATCAAGGTCTACCTCGTGGGTAATGATAGATAATAAATTTCCTGTAAGTTGTTACGATAAATATCATGCATTTTAAGTAATAAATTTTGAGATGTAATAAGTTCATAATTTATATAATTACAAAAAGTTCTTATAGTTTTTCAATTGCAGGGTGAGAACACTTACCAGTAAAAGCAATTTTGTTTTTCGCGTATCTGCCAGGCTTCAATACTTCTGTG
>NZ_BAXQ01000042.1:0-12715 GCF_001310615.1 Thalassobacillus sp. C254
GCATAAACCCACTTCTTTCTGTTTTCTTCACTAAATTGGTGCTTCATTATTTGCTTGTAGTATTTATTGAAATTCATTTCTCTTATGGTAAAAATACATGACTTTGTTGGGGATTAAAGCAGAAATAATTGGTTTTAGTAAAAAAGGTAATACCTCTTTGGATAATTTAACAATTTAAACCCTAAGTAATAATTCTGCACTCTGCCAATAGCAGACTTTAAACTTCTTTTCTTGTAATCTTGTTCACTTTCATGGTATTTGATTAACGGCTCTTGGATATTATATGCTTTCTTGCCAGCATGATAAAACCTAAACCAAAGGTCTGAATCTTGCCCTTTTTCTGTCCTCTTAGAAACAGTATACCCCCCAATTGATCATATGCCTCTTTCCTCATCATAATTGAAGGGTGAATAAAAGGGGATCCCCATTTCATCGAGTATATATCAGGGTTTTCTTCCGTTTTCCTTATACCTTTAATCCTATTTTCATCATATAAAATAGCCCAACTTCCTACCATATCGTAACTTTTATTTCCTTCAAGGAACTCAACCTGCTTAAGCAGCCTATCCTTTATACATAAATCGTCTGCATCCATACGAGCAATATACTCACCTGACGCATATCTAAGACAGTGGTTAAGGGTCGCTGAAAGTTTTAAGTTTTTCTTATTTTAATTCAATGTTATTATTATTTATACTTATCTGCATACTTCTTTGCCACCAAAAATGTGCTGTCCGTTGAGCCATCATCACACAGAATTAATTCCCAATCATTAAACGTTTGATTTAACAAAGATTCAATACATGCTGGAAGTTGATCTTCACAATTGTATAATCCCATTATTACCGAAACTTTACATTTTTTCATTCTTAGTATTTCCCTCTCATACTTTTATATCAAAAGTCCAGATAGCTCCAATAAAACTAATAATTAAAATAATACAACTTATATTAGCATTAGCAACGACTCCTAAAAACTTTTCTCCATACTACATTTATATTTCAACTCCATTTGCTCTAAAATAATATCATTTACTTTGTGAACATCGAATAAATCAACTGCTCTTTTATATCCTTGTTCTGCAAACTTTATTGTTAGTTCAGGGTTATCATACATTTCTATCATTTTCTCTGCCAAAACCTGTGAATTCTTAGGAGGGACTAAAAATCCGTTAACCTCATTTATTACTGTTTGACGGCATCCCGAAACATCAGTAGCAATTACAGCTCTCCCGGTAGCCATAGCCTCAATAAGGACCCTTCCTTGCCCTTCATGATAAGAAGGGAGTACAACAACAAAACAGTCTTCGATAAATGGGTGGACATTATTAGTTGAACCCAAATATTCTATAGTACCTGAATCTGTCCACTTCTTTAATTGCTCAGGAGTAATAGCAGTTGGATTCGTGTCAAAAGGTCCTAGAATTTTAAATTTAATACCTGGACGTTCTTTCTTTGCTATTTTCGCTGCATCAAGAAATTCAAAGATACCTTTATCCTTAATTAATCTTGCAATAAATAAAAAACTGTTTTGATTTTTTAATTGTTTCCTCCTAAACACATCCAGGTTGACACCGGAACTCCCAATTACAATAACCTTTTCATTCCTAACTATCCCTTTTTGCTTAAACAAGGTAAGATCATCTTCATTTAGAAAAAATATTCCCTTACATTTTTTGAAAGCTGATCTATATAACGGTATTAGAAAAGTTTGTATTAACTTCATTTTTAATGTTGTATTTCGAATTACCGAGCCTGCCCCTGTCATCATCATATATATTTTTGATACCACTTAAGTGTGCAGCTAAAGTACCATATATGTTGGGTTTAATAGTATATGATAAAAAGCATCTGGTTTTTCTCTTTTTAATATTTTTATAATATCCCCTATAAGAGTCAAATCTTTTAAAGGATTCATTCCTGTCCTTTTCATATTTATAGCTACGTACTTTGCCCCTAAATCTTTAATTTTTGCCTCTACATTGCCATCATCATTTGGAGCACATGCAATGACTTCATGTCCGTTCTGTAGCATAGATTTAATCATATCTCCCCTAAAATTCACTAAAGAGGACCGTAGCTTCCTAAAATAAATACTTTCATGAATTATGCTCCTTTTGTATTTTAAAATTAATTAAAAATCTCGCATAAAAATGGTTAAAAATTTCCCATTTATAACTTCTTTGCTGGTACTCCTATATAGGTACCTACTTCGGATATGTCTTTAATTACAACAGCACCTGCACCGATTACGCTCATACTGGAAATGACTACGTTGTTACTTACAACACTCCCAATACCTATCCATGATCTTTGTCCTATTTTACACTGCCAGCTAAATTAGCACCTGGCGAAATATGAGCATAATCTTCAATTACACTATCATGATCTATGGTTACTGATGTATTAATTATGCAACCCTTTCCAATCTTTGAACAACAATTAATGACCGCCCCAGCCATTACTACTGTCCCATGTGAAAGCTCTACTTGCTCTCCAATTATAGCCGAAGGATGTATTAAAGTAGGCACACTAGCACCTTTCTCTTCAAGATCATCTTGAAGCTTTTCTCTTATTCTGTTATTACCAATACCGACGATAATATCGAAGTCCTCAATAAATTTATTAACATCTAATAAGTTTCCAACCACCTCTAAACCCATAGACATTTTAATACTTTCGCTATCGTCTAAAAAAGCTACTTTTTTCCACTTAGACATTTTTAAAGCAATGTCCGCAACTACTTTTCCATGACCATTTGCACCAATGATAAGAAGATTACTTTTCATAATTTTTTACTCCCTTTAAATGGTTCCATTGTAGCTGAACTTTCTGCATTTATGTCTTCTCGCATGAGTACCTTTTTAAAAAGTTAAAAAATATTATTTTCCAGTCCCCTTGGAGAGTAATATTATCAACATATTGTACGTCGAGGTCAAATTTATCTTCCCAACTGATAGTATTCCTTCCACTAACCTGTGCTAAGCCCGATAAACCCGGTCTAACTTCATGACGCCTTTTTTGGTGTGAATTATAAAGTGTCAGATATTGAACCAAAAGCGGCCTAGGGCCGATGATTGACATATCACCTTTAAGAATATTAAATAGCTCTGGAAGTTCATCCAGTGATGTGGAACGTAAAAATTCACCAAACTTCGTTAACCTAACACTATCCGGTAATAACTCACCATTTTTATCCTTCTCATCTGTCATGGTTCTGAACTTATACATTATAAAAACCTTCTCATTCATACCAGGACGTTCCTGTTTAAATAAAACCGGGCTTCCTAATTTGATTCTCACTAAGAAAATTACTATTAAAAAAACTGGACTAAGAGCCATAATAGCAACCAATGAAAACGCTAAATCCATCGGCCTTTTTTAAAAACCTTTTATATAAACCACCTTTAAAAGTGTGCATCACTTTCACCACAATTTCTTAATAGTTTCTACAACCTTTTCTATGTTCTCATCCGTCATTTTTGTATCTGAAGGTAAACATACGCCTTTTTCAAACAACTTTTCCGAAATATATGATCCAACAAAGTCGAATTTCTCAAAGAATGGCTGCATGTGCATTGGTTTCCAAATCGGTCTTGCCTCAATATTTTCTATTTCTAAAGCATCCATAATATCAACGGGTTTAACTTTAGCGCTTAGTATCATTGAGCTTAGCCAATAATTTGGTTCATTCCATTGGTTGCTAGGCATGAATTCAATACCTTCTAGCTCACCTAGCTTTCTCTTATAAAACTCAAATATGTACTTCTTTTTTTCTACTCTCTGATCTAAAACTTTCAGCTGTCCTCTGCCAATACCAGCAGCTACATTGCTCATTCGGTAATTAAACCCTAGTTCACTATGCTGATAGTGCCTAGCTGTATCCCTTGATTGGGTTGCCCAAAATCTTGCTTTAGCAATTCTTTCCTCGTTATTTGAAACGAGCATTCCGCCACCTGAGGTGGTGATGATTTTGTTTCCATTAAAAGAGAAGATGCCGTAGTCTCCAAAGGTCCAGTGTGCCTTCCTTTGTAATAAGTACCTAAAGACTCAGCAGCATCTTCTATTAAGGCCACTTTATATTTATTACAAAGTTCGACTATTCTATCTAAGTCTGCAGACAAACCATATAAGTGAACTACGATGACTGCCTTTACTTCTGGGTATTTCTTAAAAGCTTCCTCTAAAGCACTAGGACACATATTCCAAGTCTCATAGTTACTATCTATAAATACAGGAATCGCGTTTTGATAAATAATTGGATTGGCAGTAGCCGAGAAGGTAAGTGTGGGACAAAAAACAGTATCCCCTTCTTCTACTCCTGCTGCTCTTAACGCTAAATGAATCGCTGCTGTACCAGAAGATAAGGCCGCGCCACCCTTAGAACCAACCTTAGCAGCAAGTTCTTTTTCAAATTCATTCACATTTTCCCCAAGAGGGGCGATCCAGTTCGTATCAAATGCTTCTTTTACATATTCCATTTCATATCCCTCATCACTCATATGTGGTGATGAAAGAAATATACGAGATCCCGTCATAAAAAAACTTCCTTCCTTAACATGTATAGAATGGTAATTTGTTTAGTAAATTAGCACTTAATTGGATGTCCCCTCCTCTCCACCTAACTACTAACCTACCAATGAGAAATACTACTACTGGCAGCATGTCCTGTCAGTAGTAGTGACCTCAATTTTACTTCATAACAAATTATGAATTACTTTGCTTACTATAGTGCTAATAATTTCTCTAATCTAAAATGAGCAATCTCTAAAGTCTGTTCGCGTAGAACTGGGATAGAGTAACTCTCAAATTGTTCAATGAAGTCATATATAACACTAACATTAAACTCTGGTGTTTTCCCCCGATAAATCATAGGATAGATCTGTTCTTCATGCACCTCATCCTCTCCTAGTAATTCTTCGAATAACTTTTCTCCTGGTCTCATTCCAGAATATATAATTTCCATCTCCTTTTCAGTAAACCCAGATAATTTAATTAAATTTCTTGCTAAGTCCACAATCTTAACAGGCTCTCCCATATCAAGAACGAATACCTCGCCTCCTTCTGCTAATGAACCTGCTTGCAGAACAAGGCGTGAAGCCTCCGGTATTGTCATAAAATAACGTTCCATTTCAGGATGAGTAACAGTTACAGGGCCCCCTGCTTCAATTTGTTTCTTAAAATGAGGAATAACACTTCCGCGGCTTCCCAAAACATTTCCAAAACGAACGGCAACAAATTTTGTTTGGCTAACTTTATCCATATGCTGAACAATCATTTCGGCAATTCTTTTTGTAGCACCCATCACACTTGTAGGGTTCACTGCTTTGTCGGTTGATACCATTACAAAGGATGCAACTCCTGCTGCATCGGAAGCTTCCGCTGTGTTTTTAGTTCCTATCACGTTGTTTTTGACCGCTTCATGAGGGTTTCTTTCCATAAGCGGAACATGTTTGTGAGCTGCTGCATGGTAAACTACATCTGGTCTGTGCTTTTCCATTACCGCAAACATTCTTTCTCGATCCTGCACATCAGCAATTTCCGTAACAATACTTGTTAAACCACTTAATTGGTTTAACTCCATTTCAATGCTATAAATACTATTTTCTCCATGACCAAGGAGAATTAAGGTTGCTGGCTCGAACTTATATACTTGCCGGCAGATTTCTGAACCAATTGATCCCCCAGCTCCTGTGACTAAAATTGTTTTACCAGTAAGTTTTTTCCCAATTTTGTCAGTGTCGAGTTCAACTGGCTCTCTTCCAAGCAAGTCTTCTACTTGAACGTCTCTAAATTGCTTTACTGAAACCTTTCCAGTTAAAAGACCTTCAACAGAAGGAAGGATCTGAGTTTTCACTTTGGTCTTCTGGCATTCCTCATATATTCTCTGTAACTCTTTTTTCTTTAAAGAAGGAATCGCGATGACTATCTGCTCTACTTCATATTCCTTCACGACTCTTGAAATGTCATCGACCCCACCGGCTACAGGAAGCCCTAACACCTCTAAATTTTGCTTACTGATGTCGTCATCAATAAAAGCTACCGGGTGCATTTCTGTCTCTTTGTACTGTTGGATATTTCGGCATACGAGCGTACCCGCTCCGCCTGCTCCAATTATTAAGGTTCTAGTTTTTTCCTTGTTATCTTTCAAGTATCCATCTCGGTAGATTCTCCAGGCAAAGCGTGATCCCCCAATCAGTAAAATATGCAACATCCAGGTTACAATTAACGTCCTTATATGGAGGGTCTGGAAAAAAGAATATTGCATAATGCCTGTAACAAAAATCGTTAAGGAAACAGCTTGAAAAATAGCCACAAGCTCATTCACACTGGCATAAGACCAAACACGTTTATACAATTTAAAAAAATGTGCCAGAATGTGGTGAGAAATAACCAGTGTAGCTGAGCTTGCAAATAGAATAGCTGACCAGATGTATTCAGGCGAGTATAATAAATACCCCCTATGAATACTGCCGTTAGTACAATAAGTGTATCTATGGTCATCAATGTAGCTATTCTCTTTTTATACGTTAAGGGACTTGCTTTCTTTGGTGAATCTTTTATCACTGTAGATGAACTCAAACTTATCACTCCTTTTGTCTTTTTGTTACGAAAATATAAATAATGCCTGGTCCCACCAATTGTTGGTACTACCAGGCATTATTTATATTTTTAGCTTATGGAAATAGGCATTGAACCTAACCTCACACCGCACCCTTGGCGACAGGCGCCTAAGGTGTTACCCCACAGCACGGCCGAGTATCTCCGTTATTAAAGGTAAGGAGATATCACCTATAAAGAAAAGTGGTATTTTGCCGATAGATCTGATTGGCCCTCTTCGCCATGAAGGTGTTTCTCGAGCAACCCATAGATCTTCCGGCTGTAACTAGACAATTAAAAAAAGTAAACGCCTGAATAGGCGCGATAGGTTTATGCCTTTTGTCCAAAGGTATTAATGACCGAGAACTAGTATTAATCGTGTCTAACTTAGTAATATAAATAAAGTTATATTACTTTCTAAAACAAGCCAAACACTTTTTTCTTTTTTATGCGTTGCGGTTCATTCATTGCTATATATTGCCCCTTAACCAGGTATTCAGCATTTTCACTATAGAAAAAGGAAGCATCTAAACCAAACTTTCGCTCTACTTCCTCAAACGCCGCCTTCATTCTTGAAGGCCGCTTCTTTGTTCCATGGGCATCAGAAGCGATAAAATGAGTAAGTTCATGTTCTATTAATTGCATACTGAAACTCTTAACCTTTTTCCCAAAATCGCCCGTAATGCTTGATGCAGTCACTTGGGTGGTTGCCCCGTTTTTCACCAATTCATATAACATTTCAGGCTGTTCAATCAATTCCTTATTTCTTTCAGGATGAACAACAATCGGAATCAGCCCTGCTGCTGAATATCGTATAACATCTTTGACGTATACCTGGGCACATGGTCACTAGGCAGCTCTACAAATAAATAAAGCCCTCCGTCAGCAAGTGTCATGCTCTCTCCTCGTTCTAGTCCTTTCGGCAAGTCTCCGTGAATTCTGGTTTCTTGTCCTGGTAACACCGTAAGAGGTATGTTTTCTGCTTTGAAGGCTTCATTTAGGTCTCTGGTTTTTTGTATAATGTTTGATTTAGGATTTGCGTAAGTACCATTATTATGATGGGGCGTAGCGATAATAGTCGTAATACCTTCCTCTAGTGCCTTTAGAGCCATAGCCTTGCTTTCTTCAAAGTGCGCTGCTCCGTCGTCGGTATCCGGAAGGATATGACAATGAATATCAATCAAGTGACACCCTCCTCATTTTGTACAAAAGTCCTATTACTATGAAACTAACAAAATACATTATATACCACCTTGTAATTGATTGGAAGTTTTATGTTAATTTTTCTTCTAAATGATTAACTTCCATAATAGTACATGTAATTACTCGAAGTCTTTTCTTTTCTATTTAATACAGCACCTAATAATCTTGCATTCGTATTCTCTATTAATTCTTTCGCTTTCTCTGCTTCATCCTTTACGGTTATTCCGCTGCTTACGACAAGAACCACGCCGTCGCATATGCTAGCCAGCACTTGGGCATCCGTTACAGCAAGCAGTGGCGGAGTATCGATAACGATGTATTCGTAGTTCTTTTTCGCTTCCTCTAGAAGTTCTTTCATCATTCTTGACCCTAATAGTTCAGAAGGGTTAGGAGGGATAGGTCCACATGTTAATACATCCAATCCTTCTACATCTGTTGGTCGCACCGCTTCATGCAGACTCATTTGTTTTGTCACCACATTGCTTAAGCCAACATGGTTAGGAAGACGGAAGGTGTAATGAACCGTCGGTTTTCTCATATCAGCGTCAATTAGAAGAGCCCCTTTTCCTTGCTGAGCCATTACGACAGCCAAATTTGCGTTGACTGTTGACTTCCCGTCCCCAGGTCCTGCTGACGTTGTCATAATTGTAGAGACTTCTTCGTCTACTGCAGCAAACTGGATGTTTGTGCGGATGGTACGAAACTGCTCTGTTATCGGTGACCGTGGCTGTTCCTTTGCTATTAACGTTCTTGTTTTGTTCCCTTGTTCATTTTTATTACGAAATTTTTTGAGCATTAACCTTTTCACTCCCTGGTTCTTCTCGGTATGGTTTGGCTGCTTTCTGATCATTGGCATCCAATTCCGGAATAACTCCTAGGATCGGAAGCTCCAGACCTCTTTCGATATCCTGTTCTGTTTTAATCGTGTTATCAAGGAATTCTAATAGAAACGCAAGGCCAACGGCTCCCATTAAGCCGAGGACAAAGGCAATCGCCATATTCAGCATAGGCTGTGGTGAGACCGGTGACATTTCTTCTGTTAATTCAGCTGTTGATAGAATACTTACGTTATCAACACTCATAATGTTTACGATATCCCTTTCAAAAACATTCGCTGTCATGTTGGCGATGTTTACTGCCATTACTGGATCTGGATCTTGGACCGAAATCGATACGACCTGTGAGTCACCTTCAGCTGCTACGTTGATTTGATTGTTTAATGAGTTATAAGAACGTTCTAAACCAAGCTCTTCCCTGACACTTTCTAAAATCGTAGGACTTTTAATTATTACATTGTATGTATTGATCAGTTCACGGTTTGTATCGATATCACTAGTAGAATATGTTTGCTGCTCAGTTGGAGATTGATTTACGAGAATTTGCGTGGATGTTTCATAGATTGGCGTTAGTACAAAGAAGCTAATCGCAGCACTGATTCCTACTGCCGCCAAGGTAATTGCAATAATCATGACGATTCTTTTCTTTAACGTCTCAAGTATCTCTTTCAAGCTGATTGTTTCTTCCATACCTTCCTCCTGATGCTATTTCATATATTATTTTACATAATGTTACAGTCCCTAAAAACAATATAAGAATTGTATCACACCTTTCACTATTATTGTAAATTTTTCTTGTATAATCTCAACCCCCTTCCTATAATTGTAAAGGAATGAACTATTACCTTCAGAAAGCAGGAACGCAATCTATGAAGAAATTACTAATCGTTTTATTCAGTTTAGCAGGAGCTGTCATTCTTGCTATCGGCGGATATGCTCTTTATTTATACCTCTCTATTTCTAATACTGCCGACAGCATGCACGAACCATTGATTCGCGAAAGTGATAATTTACGAGATGTTGATTTTTCTACTCAAGAACCTTTGTCTTTTCTTATCCTTGGAATCGATGCGGAGGAATCGACCAGAGGACGCTCTGATACAATGATTGTCCTCACAGTGAATCCCGAAGACGAGTCAATGAAAATGGTAAGCATCCCAAGGGACACCCGAACAGAAATGGTTGGCCGTGGCAACGAGGATAAGATCAACCATGCTTTTGCTTTTGGCGGACCGGAGATGGCCATGGATACTGTGGAAAACTTTTTAGATATACCGATAGATTACTATGTTTCCATAAATATGGATGGTTTTAAAGATATTGTTGATGCGGTTGATGGGGTAACCGTGGATAACGCCTTTGCCTTTGAGCAATCAGGGTATGATTTTTCCGAAGGGAGATCAACCTGGATGGTGATGAAGCCCTTGCTTATGTCCGTATGAGAAAAAATGACCCTGACGGTGACTTTGGACGGAACACACGCCAGCGTCAGCTTGTGGATGCTGTCATTCATGAAGGGGCACAGATCTCTTCAGTCACTAAGGCCGGCTCTATTTTAGATGCCTTAGGAAACAACGTAAGAACGAACCTGACATTTGATGAAATGAGAGACCTTCAATCAAATTACCGCCAGGCGCGTCATGACCTTGAAGAGTTTGAGATTAGCGGCAATGGAACAAGAATTAATGGTGTTTATTATTTAGAGGTTCCTGAAGATGAGCGGCAACGAATATCAGGAGAACTGAAAAATCATTTGAAAGTAGACTAAAAAAATGGCTGTCGAAGCTCTTTCGACAGCCATTTTTATACGTAGTGACAAGTATTGGAACAACGTGCGTTATAATGTACAATGGGGAAACAAACTGTCATACCCAATTTATGGAACAAACAATAAAGGTTGGAGGAAACAAGAAATGAAGACAGGAACTAGGATTCTTATGTACACTTTATGCCTTTCTTGGATTCTCTTACTCATCGCTTTCAATTTAACAAACAGTATAAGTGATCTCATCATTCATGGAGAAGGCTTTTCCTTTCACATTGATCGTGATATTAACTGGAGGGCAGAATTTTCGGTTTTCGCTCTGGATTTATCAGACCGTTTATTTATCATTTCCAAGCTTGGGCACTTTGTGGCTTTCTTCATCTTAACCCTGCTCCTGCTCTCCTCTTTTAGATCTCAAAGGTTGGCGCTTGCGATTGCCCTCTTTTTTTCTATTATATTGGAGGTTCTACAGCCCTTCTTTGACAGAAATGGCTTAATCATGGATATGGTCATCAATTTAACGGCAGTTTACGCTGCTTTCTTCCTTTATAAAGGGGCTGCGTGGCTATTGTCTGCCCCCAAAGAAAAGAGTTCATTTTACCCGGAAAATTCAAGGATCGCCCGGCGGAGGAGGCTTGGATAATAGAAAAACCCCTTGGAAACAGCTCCAGGGGTTTTCTACTTTCTCTCTATTCTTGCTTTGGTTACATAAACAATGCTTAACGCAATCAAGGCTCCCGCTGAATTAATCAAAACATCGGAAAATACTCCGTCTCTTCCTGCACAAAGGTCTGGTGCCGTTCATCTATCGCGCCGTAGGCTGTGGCCAGCCCCAGGCTAGAATATATTGATATCTTTTCCCTCTAAGCGCCAGCCAAAAGAAGACAGCAAGCAACCCAAAGGCAGCAAGATGCACAAGCTTTCTTATGATATAATTAAGTATATCTGGATTAATCAAAGGATTCTCAAGCAATTGTCCTGTTGATTCACCTGTAAACCCCGTATGACGTGTCGCCGTTGCTATGAGTAGGCACCAGGCTGTCGCTGTCACCCACCATTTCCTATTTCCCTTCATTCCGAATCACCTGTCGTTAGTTGTAAGCTGTTATTTTACTATGATTTCCTTCTGTCTGACAACGCCAGATTCATAGTCTGGGCCTACCTTTCTACACAATTTGATAAAATTTTTATAGATATATAGATAATATTCTCTTATAATATACGGAGGGTGAAGTGTGTACCCTAAGAAATGGACGTTGGACGAAGGAATCTTAAAGGAGCGTTTAAGCCTATGGGACGTATGGAACAACGAAGGCAAGAGGCTCGGAAGAAGAGGAAAATAAAACGGTGGATTTTCATTCCTCTGCTTGTCATTGTTCTTCCGTTGACCTTATTTGGAACTTATTTAGGATATAAAGTGGTAACCACCGCATCAGATATGCAGGAAGATCTTGCCCGTGGTGAGAAATCAGATAAACGTGATGAAGCTGTTGATATTTCAAAGGATCATTTCTCGGTCCTGTTTCTAGGGGTTGATACCGATGATCCAAACGAGAATTCACGAGCAGATGCTTTGATCCTGGCGACATTTAATCGAGAAGACAGCTCCATTAAGCTTCTCAGTATCCCGAGGGATTCACTGGTCGACATTCCAGGGCGTCAAAACAGAGATAAGATCAATCATGCTCATGCCTTTGGCGGTGTCGATCTTACGATTGATACGGTTGAAAATATGCTGGATATTCCAGTAGACTTTTATACAAAAATGAACTTTCACGGCTTTGTCGATATCATTGACGCCTGGGCGGTGTTGAAGTTGACGTGCCGTTTGATTTTGAAACTCATGGTACAGAAGGAAGCGCCAATATGGTGTACTTTGAAGAAGGACGCCAGCATCTTGACGGCGAAGAAGCCCTTGGCTACGTACGAATGAGAAAGCAGGATCCTCGTGGAGATCTTGGACGCGGAGAGCGTCAGCAGGAAGTGATGGAAGCTGTGATCCGCAGAGCAGGATCGATTTCATCGGTCGCGAGATATGACGATGTTCTTGATGAAATTGGAAACAACATGTCAACAAATCTTTCCCTGGGAAATATTTTAAGCCTGCACCCTTATGCTCAGTCGTTAGATTCCATTGAAACGGTGAACTTATCTGGAAGTGATTTAACGCAAAACGGCGTGTACTACTACCAGGTATCTGAGGATTCTCTTCAGGAAGCCAGAGACCGTTTGAAGGTACACTTGGATATGATTGAAGAACCTCACACTTACTCTGCCCAGGAAGCAAGCGATTATGAATAGTCAATAGTGAA
>NZ_BAXQ01000043.1:0-10486 GCF_001310615.1 Thalassobacillus sp. C254
GGGTTTGCGGGGTGCCAGGCACCCGCGTCGGTTGTAACATAAGAAACCGGGAGAGTGCGTGTGGTCAGGTGTTGGCGCAGAGGAAATATTACAGAGCTTGCGGGGGGCCAGGCACCCGCGTCGGTTGTAACATAAGAAACCGGGAGAGTGCGTGTGGTCAGGTGTTGGCGCAGAGGAAATATTACAGAGCTTGCGGGGGGCCAGGCACCCTGCCGTCTCGTGCCGCAGCAAAAATAAACGGGTAACTATAAAAGTTGCTGACAAACCAGTCAGTTTTATATATAATCATTGTATAAAGAATTTTCTAATTATTTAAAATTGTAAGCGTTAACATTGTTTAGGAGATTGTCTATGGGGAATAAAACATAGGTACTAAATTTGAAATAAGCCTGAAATATCTTGCTTGATCACAAGAGGGGAGATTGTACGTGATGATGTTTTGGAAAAAGAAAAGCCTTCACTACCAACTAGCCAATCAGCTCCCGTTAAACACGCCATTAGAGAACATGTCGTTTACCGTCTTTGACACTGAAACAACAGGGTTTTCTATCGGAGGGAAAGATCGGCTCATTGAAATAGGGGCTGTCCAAGTAGAAAACATGAGTGTCACCGATAGAACCTTTCAAACCTTTGTGAACCCAGAGCGAGAAATCCCGGAAAGAATTGTAGAACTAACTGGCATTAATGAGGGACAAGTAAAGGATGCTCCTAATTCTCTTGAAGCTATTGAAGCCTTTTATAAATACGTTGAAGAAAATGACAGCGGAGGATGGGTTGGTCATTATCTAAGCTTTGACGTAATGGTCTTAAAAAAAGAATTACAACGGCATAAATTTACTTTTGATGAACCATTATCACTCGATACGTTAGATTTGATCGGGTATTTAAACCCATCCTGGGATATGAGAGATCTTGAACATTATGCTAAGCAATTTGGAACAAACATATATCAAAGACACAGTGCCTTAGGAGATGCTTTAACAACGGCCCACCTCCTTGTGGAGATATTTCACCATCTTAGGATGCGAGGAAAAAGAACACTCGGTGACATCATCGATATTACCTGTAAAGAAAACGGAAAAATACTTCAATTTTAATAAGAGTAAACCACTGGCATATGCCAGTGGTTTTTTACGTATATCAAGGTGCCAGGCACCGCAGGTTGGCTGTAATAAAGAAAAAGGAGAGACGCATCAACCCAAGGGTTACAGCGCAGAGGAGGCGAACATAAGATGACAGGGGTCCATAGGTGCCAGGCACCGCAGATGGTCTGTAATAAAGAAAAAGGAGAGAACGCCCCATCCCCAGGGGTTACAGCGCAGAGGAGGCGAACATAAGATGACAGCGGCCCATAGGTGCCAGGCACCACACCCCAGAGGTCCCACCCCAAAGAGGCACTCCACCGCGAGGGTGTTAGGCACTTATTTAAAGGAAAGCCTTGTCCTGCTTGAGTTTTTGGTATATATACGCCCACTCGTTAATAAACTGTAACAAATCACCAAGAATGGAGTAGGAGGCGAGTGGTTGTGCACGATTACATCAAAGAACGAACTATCAAGATTGGGAGGTACATTGTGGAGACTCGCAAGACTGTGCGGACGATCGCCAAAGAGTTTGGGGTTTCGAAAAGCACCGTCCACAAAGACCTGACTGAAAGGCTTCCTGAGATTAATCCTGAACTGGCAAACGAAGTAAAGGAAATTCTTGAATACCATAAATCGATCCGCCATCTTCGAGGTGGAGAAGCAACTAAAATTAAGTATAAGAAAACCCAAGATAGATCCTCTGTGCAAACAGAACCTACTATTTAAGTAACAGAACCCTCTCAATTATCTCCCCTTAATAAGCTTCCAACGTGCCCCCTGCATGCGTCTCCTATGTCCACCATAGGTACGTTCATAGCTCTTCGTGTGTCCAAACCGTATCTCACCTCTTCGAATAATCAGACACACAAGACATTAGTATTCTATTAAACATTACATTTGATAAATAATCAGTTACGAAGTTGTTATACAACCATAAAGCCGGGTCTGGCCCTTTTGTCAGGCCCTTTTGCGTGAGCAAGAGGTTTCCATTTATCGTTGAACCGGCCTGTATGAAAAGAAAAGAGGCTCTTCCAATTCCTTTGCTCCACCCAAAGATATCTACCATTTGTTCTTACTTCATATATAGATCATTTCCTCTCTTTTATTCCTGACAAATAGAGGACGATGAAAAAAAGTAGATTATAAAGATAGAGAGCCTCCGGGGAGAGGAGAGAAAGTGAGGATCCTCCCTCTGCCGCGCCCACATCTTGGATCTCTGGTCATCCGTATATTTTTGTAAAGCTTACATAGATATACACAGGAGTACAGGTCAAATCTTTACAAAGGAATACAGTATACTATGAGCGCGGTAGAAATGGTGTAAGTTAAATGAGAAAAGAGAAGGTGCCGGTTGCTTCGTGTTCCATTTGACTTTATTCCATGTCGTGCCATCCCTGGCTGGTTTGCCGATCACCCTTTTACAACCCATATTTTCACTCCCTCCCGTCAGGGAGTTTTCTTACGTTTGCAGGTGGATTCCTAAGGTAAAAGACTCCCTGATTTTCAATCATGAAAATCAACATTTTAAAAAAGGCCGAAAAGGCCGGTATCACGTACAACACCAAGCTCTGTTTTTTCCACGCAAGAGTCCCGTGATAAAATAGAAGAAAGAATCAGGTGCTGCGGCTCAAAACAAAGCGGGAAAACAATGAATGACCGGCCTGTCTGCTTAAGACAAGCCCAGCTTTCAAG
This sequence comes from Thalassobacillus sp. C254, assembly GCF_001310615.1. NCBI lineage: Bacteria > Bacillati > Bacillota > Bacilli > Caryophanales > Bacillaceae > Thalassobacillus > Thalassobacillus sp. C254. Next base: position 2,778 of record NZ_BAXQ01000043.1, read on the forward strand.
CCAGAAAGGTAGGTAGAAAAAAGGATGACAAACATTTTCGCCCATAGGGGAGCTTCAATCACTCACCCGGAAAATACAATGACTGCTTTTCAGGCAGCTGTGGATGCCGGGGCTGAAGGTATCGAACTTGATGTGCAATTAACAAAAGACGAAGAAGTCGTGGTCATTCATGACAATACAGTAAACCGGACGACAGATGGGTTTGGCGCAGTTCATGAGCTGACAGCAAAGGAAATTTCCAAGCTTGATGCAGGTTCATGGAGAGATGCTTCCTTTCGAGGAGAAAAGGTTCCTTTGTTAAAAGATGTTCTAGAATGGCTTACAGACAAAGACATTCTTATAAATATAGAATTAAAAAAGCATAAACCAGGGTATGAAACTCTGGCCCAAAAAGTAACAGATGTAATCAAGGAGCATAACGTTCAAAAGAAGATCATCCTTCTTCCTTTTACCATTCAATCATGGTTGACCTTCACCAGAATCACCCTGACATAGAAAGCGCACTTCTTGTAACGGCTGGCCTTTATGATCCCCTGTCTTATATGAAAAGCACCGGCATCACATCTTTACATGCCAATGTAAATACAATAACAGTAAAAGAAATGCAGGAACTTCAACGTCACGGGATAAAAGTGCGAGTGTACACAGTGAACAATCCTATTGAAATCAAATGCTGCATTAAAGCTGGCTTTGATACAGTGATGACAGACGATCCAGCAGCGGCTGTCAAATTACGTAACAGGCATCTAGAAGACATAAAGACTACACAAAACCCCCATGATATCTAGGTCTTTCCTATGAGATATGGAATAAAAGATAATTTTCCCACTGAAGACAATTTTTCAAAATCAATGGTTGACTTTTGTTTCTGTTTCCATTTATTTATGATAAAATTACAGATTAGAGAAGAGCGTATGCCGGTATAAAAACGGAGAGATAAGAAAACAATAACTAAAAAACGCCTTTTTGCATCCTACAGAAGTCACGTTTTTTGTGGTGGCTCCTTTTAGTGATGTGTTTTCAATGAGTATGGATATATTTTGGTTGTAGATAAAGGGAGGAGCGACAAAGAAAATGGCCAGAGATATTGGGATAGATTTAGGAACGGCAAACGTTCTAATACATGTAAAAGGCCGAGGAATTGTACTGGACGAGCCATCAGTAGTTGCAATTGAGAAACAAACAGGACGGGTCATGGCGGTAGGGGAAGAAGCTTTCCGAATGGTCGGCCGTACACCTGGCAACATTGTAGCCATTCGTCCTATGAAAGATGGCGTCATTGCAGACTTTGAACAAACGGAAGCGATGCTCAAGCACTTTTTAAATAAAATTAATGTAAAAAGCATGTTTTCTAAACCAAGAATTCTTATTTGCTGCCCGACAAACATTACATCGGTAGAGCAAAAGGCAATCAGAGAAGCTGCAGAGAAAAGCGGCAGTAAAAATGTGTACCTGGAAGAAGAGCCAAAAGTAGCAGCGGTAGGTGCAGGCATGGATATCTTCCAGCCAAGCGGCCACATGGTTGTAGATATCGGCGGAGGCACAACCGATGTAGCTGTGCTTTCTATGGGCGATGTCGTCACGGCATCCTCTATTAAAGTAGCAGGCGATCAATTTGATCAGGACATTTTAAATTACATTAAAAAGAAATACAAACTTCTTATTGGTGTTCGTACTTCTGAAGCCATTAAGATGGAAGTAGCTACTGTATCTCCAAGCGGACGGGAAGCGGAAATGGAAATTCGCGGACGTGACATGGTCAGCGGTCTGCCACGCACGATTTCTATCACGGCTTCAGAGATTTATGGCTCGCTTATGGAATCAGCAAGTCACATCGTCCAGGCGGCTAAATCAGTATTAGAACGAACTCCTCCAGAACTATCGGCTGATATTATAGACCGAGGGGTGATCTTAACTGGCGGAGGAGCTTTAATTCACGGAATTGATGAGCTGTTAGCTGATGAATTAAAGGTTCCTGTGATGATCGCGGAAGAGCCAATGCATTGCGTGGCAAATGGTACAGGAATTATGCTTGAAAATCTTGACAGACTATCAAACAAGAAAGCAACGTTATAAATTACTCCGGGTCCCTGATGCAATTGGCATGGGACCTTTTTTATAGGAGAAACGAACGGAAAAGCAGGAAAAACCTTGTTCATTGTCGAAGCATGTAGCAGTATGGTTGTGATTAATCTTTTTTTCTCCTTGATTCCTTGAAAAAGTAAGAAGAATAGCCGATATAATAGAAAGGATCTTTTTTTCTTACAAAACAAAACACCAGATAGGTAAGCCGTATGACATAGGACATAATGTAGATGACAGGTTACACAATCTCCTCATGATGGCTGGGCATATGACCTGATCCTGTGAACGATGGACTGGCTTATCCTTACACGCAGACCAAGACTGAATGAATGTACATAGCATTAAAATCTATATCCTAACCATAGACAGCTCGAGAGAACGAAGGAGGACCACATCCATGCTAAGAGGTTTTTACGGAGCTGCTGCCGGAATGATTACTCAACAGCGCCGCACAGAAATGCTGACGGAGAACATGGCAAATATCAACACACCTGGTACAAAGGGATCATGCTTCAATTCGGTCTTTTCCCGAAATGATGATCTATGCCCAAAATACAGCAAGTATGCCGCCTAATCAGGCAGCACCGATTGGGACGCTTGCCACTGGAGTCTATATGCAGGAAAGAACTCCTAATTTTACGCAAGGGGACTTGCGGGAAACAGGGAACAGCACTGACATTGCCTTACTGCAGGGAAATATGCCGGTAAATGAAGAAACAGGACGTGCGGGCGCCTTATTTTTTAATGTAACAAATGAAAACGGTGAGCAGCGCTACACTAGAAATGGCAGCTGGACTGTCGACGGAGATGGGGCACTGGTCACAGCAGAAGGACATTATATCCTTGGGACTGACGGAAATACCATTAATGTCGGAAATGAGCATTTTATCGTGGGGGAAAATGGGGTAATAGAGACTGAAGAAGGAATGATCGCTGGGCAAATCGGAGTAGCTTTTGCTGGAAATCCGGAATCCCTGGTAAGAGAAGGAGGAGGCCTTTACCGTCTTGGTGAAGGGGAAGATGAACTGCCAGATGCCCTTGAGGTAGAAGAAGCAAATTTTCAGCTGAATCAAGGGTTCCTGGAAGGGGCTAACATAGATGCTGCCCAAACCATGGCCGAGATGAACAGCGCTTTTCGAACGTTTGAGGCTAACCAGAAGGTTCTTCAAGCCTATGATCAAAGCATGGACAAAGCAGTCAATGAAGTAGGGCGCCTGGGCTGATCGTAAAGTAAATTTCCCGGGAAATGTACATCTTGGAGGCAAGCATGGCAATTAAAGTTTGCCTTTGAACAGGAACAAGAGCAGCACAGCAAGACATACTACTTATCCAAAAAGGTGTGACCTTTATGAATACATCAATGATTACCTCCTCTGTTACCATGGGCCAGCTCCAGCAGCAGCTTGATACGATCTCCAACAATCTTGCCAATGCTGACCGCACAGGGTATAAGCGCAGAGAACATTCCTTTTCCGATCTTTTGGCCCAGCAGGTTAATAACCAGAGTGCACAGCAATATGAAGGAGGACGGTTAACTCCTTTGGGCATTCGTGTGGGCAGTGGAGCAAAGATAGCACAGACAGCTCTTCGCATGGAGCAAGGCAGCATTCAACAAACAGAACGTTCCTTAGATTTTGCATTAACAGACCGTGAAACCTTCTTTCCTGTTCAAGGAGAGGAAGGGGAAGTCCTCTATACGAGAGACGGGGCTTTCTACCTTTCGCCAGACCCGGCAAACCCTGATCAGCAGGTGATTGTGAGAGGCGATGGAAACGAGCTTCTTTCTGGAGAAGGAACTCCTTTTGTTGTTCCAGCTGGCACCCGAGACTTCCAGTTAACGAATGAGGGAATGATGGAAGCCGTACTTGCTAATGGAGAGTCAGTGAACATCGGGGAATTGGAGCTTGCCCGCATCACGAAACCCCAGCTTTTAGAAGGAGCAGGCGGCAGTATGTTCACTCTTCCGGACCTTGCTGCTCTTGATATTGAGGCTGAAAATGTGATAGAGTTGGTAGCTGGTAACGAAGCTCAAGTGCAGCAGCATGCACTGGAGCAATCGAACGTTGATTTTTCCAAAGAATTTGCTGATATGCTTAACGCTCAGCGTGCGTATTCATTTAATGCAAGGTCTGTCAGTCAAGGAGATCAAATGATGGGTCTTATCAATAATCTTCGATAGAAGTAACTTGCAAAAAAACTTTGATTTACTAATCAAGGAAGACGAGGAATTGCCATGAGTAACGAAGCGGAAAACAAAGAGGCTCGTTTGCGAGCAGAAAAAAGAGACGAAAAGGCTAATGTGGAAAGTAAGGACAACGATGTAAAGTGGTGGAGGATTGGTCCGCGCATTCGCTTAATTCCAATCTGGCTTCGCCTGGTCATCGTTTTTGTGCTTCTTTTTATCAGTTTAATTATCGGCCTTGTATTCGGCTATAGTCTTCTTGGAGGCGGAGAACCTACTCAGATTCTGCGATGGGAGACATGGCAGCGTCTCATTGATTTTGTAAACGTAAGAGAATAAAGTGGAACCTTTGCTCACGGAATAAGCAGGCAAAAGGAAGACTCCGGGGAAAGGGGTCTTTCTTTTTCTACGATATAAAAAAGGGTGTGCATACATATGCTAAATATTGATGAAATCAAAGAAATTATTCCTCATCGTTATCCTTTTCTTCTTATTGATAAAGTAGAAGAAGTGGAAGAGGGCAAGATGTGTACAGCAATCAAAAACGTTTCTGCCAATGAAGAGTATTTTAACGGTCATTTTCCTGACTATCCTGTGATGCCCGGTGTCCTCATTATTGAAGCGCTGGCTCAAACAGGAGCGGTAGCGATTTTGAAAAAAGAAGAAAACCGCGGTAAAATTGCTTTCTTTGCAGGAATTGACAACTGCCGTTTTAAAGGACAAGTAAAGCCTGGCGATCAGCTCCGCCTGGAAGTCGAAATGACTCGTTTGCGTGGGAAAATAGGAAAAGGCAAAGGGACTGCCAGTGTAGACGGCAAGGTTGTCGCTGAAACAGAATTAATGTTTGCTTTGCAGGACGCTGAATAAAACCCAACACATCTATATTGATAGCAAAAGCTATGAATATAGATGTTTTTTATTTAAGGGCAGTTTGCCACAGCTTTCTCGTGAAAACGTATGGTGGCTTTCTAGAAATCAACAATTCCGCTGCATGATGGGATGTTTTAGGTGCAAGGGAGCTTCCAACAACAAAGTATTTTGCCAGGATGGAACCTATTCTAAACTTTGTATATAAAACTATCACAGTTGTTTATCTTTTCTGCATTTTTACCGATAGTACTATTAGAGATGCCTTCTTACTGTATAAAACAAAAAAGAGAGGAGGAGCTGGTATGAAGCAAGGGCAAAGTCTTCATTTAAATAAAGAAAAGATATTTAAAGAGCTATCCTTTGACTCTGAGAATATTTGGAGAATATTTTCCCACATGAATGATGGACTTGTCATTACGGATTACAAACAGAGGATAATTATGGTTAATCCAGCTTACGAAAAAATGACTGGATATACATACGAAGAAGTTTATGGAAAGAATCCTAAATTTATCAGTTCGGGAAAGACCTCCAGAGAAGCAATTGTTGATATGTGGGACCACTTGAATACAAAAGGGACATGGACAGGGGAACTTTTTAATAAAAGAAAAGACGAAGAAGAATTTTGTTCCTTTATGACGGTCACTTATGTAAAAAAGGAACCGGAAAGCGACTCCTTTTTTATAGGAATAATGAGGGATATAACCGAACGAAAAAAAGCAGAGGAAGAAGCATCTTATCTAGCCCATCACGACAGCTTAACCGGTCTGCCCAACCGCATGGCATTTGAACAAATGGTGGAAGAAGCGATAGGAGATAGGCAAGGAAAAGGGACAAAGCTTGGGATCTTATTTTTGGATTTAGATCGCTTTAAAAGAGTAAACGATTCCTTTGGCCATCAAAGAGGGGATGTACTTCTCCAGGAAGTGAGCAGGCGGCTTTACGCAGCGGTCAAAGATCACGGGAAAATAAGCAGGTTCGGCGGGGATGAATTTACAATTCTTGTTGAAGACACAGAAGAGAAAGAAGAAACCGCTGTGTTACTAAGCAAGATTTTTGATTCTCTAAGAGCCCCGGTACGTCTGGAAGGCCAGAACGTTTACCTTACGACCTCAATTGGTGTCAGTTTTTATCCCGATCATGGAGAAAGCGTGGAAGAGCTGTTAAAGAATGCTGATTTTGCCATGTACCAGACAAAGGATGAAGGCAGAAATAATTTCAGCTATTATCATGAAGCAATGAAGGATCACTCTATGGAGCAGTTTAAGCTGAGTAATCAGCTGCAGGAAGCATTGGAAGCGGAACAGCTGGAAGTCTACTACCAGCTGCAAATGGATGTATTAAGCGGTGAACCACACGGTGTGGAGGCTTTAATTCGCTGGAATCATCCGGAGAAAGGCACCCTGTCTCCTGCTTTGTTTTTACCCTTGGCAGAAGAGAACGGATATCTTCATGAGTTTGATGAATGGGTGCTGAGAAAAGCGTGCATACAGGTGAAAAACTGGCAGATGGAAGGCTTTTCCGACCTTTCCGTTTCTGTTAATGTATCTCCTCCTTTTTTTGAAAGTGATCATTTTGAAACCATTGTTAGCTCTGCATTACGGGAATCGGGCTTATCTCCGGAATGCCTGTGCATTGAAATCACCGAAAACAATGCCATTGCTAATTTAAAGGAATCCATCAGAAGAATAAGAAGGCTGAAACATAAGGGAGTCAAAGTGTCTCTCGATGATTTTGGCAAGGGATATTCTTCACTTACTCAGCTAAAACAGTTCCCTGTTGATATCGTGAAAATTGATCAATCCTTTGTAAGTCAAAGCAACGGTCACGACGAAAATGCGGCCATTGTAAAGATGGTCATTGAAATAGCTAAAATGATGAAATTGCGGGTTACATGCGAAGGGATAGAGACTCTGGAACATTATGATCTTGTAAAAAAACAAGGATGCGACTTTGCGCAAGGATACTATTTTAACCGTCCAGTAAATAGTAAAGAGTGCCGTGAATTGTTAGCATACATGAACAATACTAAGCAATTTTAATAAAGTTTAAGGATGAGAGAGTCTTTCTAAGTCGAGAAGCATATGAAAGGTAAAACACCTAAATATCGTACTTTTTACACAAGATCGTGTGAAAATGTAAAAGACATTCAAAAAGAAGCGAAACTCATAGACGACCACTTCACCCTCTGATAGCATAAGAATCAGCTAATCACACAAGACAGATTAGCCCAACCAAACAAATCAATCATTAAATATCCAAGGAGGATTATAACATGAATAAAAAACTACTTTATACTGGAGCATCTGCACTACTTGCAATGGGAGTACTAGCTGGCTGTGGAGACGCTGGCGAAGATGAAAACGGTCTTGACGACAACGGTGTAGGTGAAGAAGAAGAAGCAGACGTTGAAATCGAAGAAGGCGACGACGAGCTTGAAATCGAAGATGAAGAAGATGGCGACGACGTTGAGCTTGACGAAGAAGACGACGTAGAGCTTGAAGATGAAGAAGGCGACGAAGAGGAAGGCGAAGCTGACGATCTTGACGTTGACGAAGAAGGCGAAGATGAA
>NZ_BAXQ01000044.1:0-10093 GCF_001310615.1 Thalassobacillus sp. C254
TTGACGGTTACAATAGGGTCACATTTAACACTCAGTATTCATAGAAGAGGGAGGTTAATTGTATGAAGAAAAAGCGGAGATTGATTATTAGGTCAACAGTATTAGGGGTAATTGCCCTAGCTCTTGGTTATACATTTTATAGTAATTTCTTTAATGACGAGGAAACTCAAGTTCAGGTGGGAGATGAGGCTCCTAATTTTGTGTTGGAAGATTTAGAAGGAAATAGAGTTGAATTAGAAGAGTATAAGGGACAAGGAGTCTTCTTAAACTTTTGGGGAACGTTTTGTCCACCTTGTGAGAGAGAGATGCCTTATATGGAGAACCAATATCAAATTTATCAGGATCAGGATGTTGAGATCTTAGCTGTCAACGTTGGGGAAACAGACCTTGCTGTGTCCAGGTTTGTGGATCGCCATGAATTGACCTTTCCTATTCCCATGGATAAAGGGTCGGATGTAGTTGATCGATATGGGGTCCGACCACTGCCAACTACCTTTCTTATCGACTCAGAAGGCATAGTCACAAAAGTAATCACAGGGGGCATGACGGAAGAACATATCTCAGACTATATGGAAAGCATCACCCCTTAATAGAAAGGAGAAGGATAATGAGTAAGATTACTTGCAGTTGCGGGCAAGTAAATCCCGAGGGAACAGACATATGTCAAGGATGCGGAAAGCCCCTCACAGAAAATGTAAAGAACAAACAGTCTATATTAGATATGAGGTACGAGGGTGCTGCCAGGCGCTCACAAACCTATAACAAATCACTTATAGATAAAATTTGGAACTTCTTTTCCTCTGTTAAAGTAGGGGTTGGAATTATTGTTATTTTATTGGTTTCTTCTTCGTTAGGGACCTTTTCCCTCAAGAATTATACATCCCAAGAACTGGAGATCCGGGACAGTACTATTACGAAGAATACGGAGTGGCCGGTAAAGTTTTTTATGACTTAGGATTTCACAACCTATACAGCTCTTGGTGGTATATGCTTCTAGTGGCTGCCTTAGGAGTTTCATTACTTATTGCAAGCATAGACCGCGTTGTGCCACTTTATCGCTCTCTCAAAAATCAGAAGATGACAAGACACTCTTCTTTTTTAAAAAGACAACGCTTTTTTAGCCGAACATATGCAAATACTGCAGAAGTAGATAACATTCTGTCAAATTCGATGTCTGCGTTACAAGCAAAAAAATATAAGGTTCGACAAGAAAATGGTAACCTCTTTGCTGAAAAAGGACGGTTTTCAAGGTGGGGTCCCTATGTTAATCATTTAGGGCTTATTATATTTTTAATTGGTGTCATGCTTCGATTTTTTCCAGGCATGTATGTCGATGAAGTTCTGTGGCTCCGTGAGGGGGATAAAGCAGTGATCCCTGGAACAAATGGAGAGTATTATTTGGAAAACGAAGAATTTAAAGTAGAACTTTACGATCAAGAAGATGAGCTGTTTGGAGAAGCCATTGCTCGTGCAGGCGGTATGGTAGTTGAAAACTATCAAACAAACGCAACATTGTATAAGAGTATGGCTGGAGAGGTTGTTGGTCAGAATACACTCGAAGAAAAGTTCAGTGGTGAAATTCGAGTCAATGAACCTATGAAGTTTTCCAGTTTTGGTCTTTACCAAGTTGATTACAAATTAAACGAGTTTAGTAACATCACTTTTGCTCTTGAAGATAGTGAAACAGAAGAAGTGCTCGGGGAATTTACTGTCGATCTCTTCGATCCAAAAAATATGTATGAGGTAGGAGACGGGAACCGTGTCGAGTTACGAGAGTATTATCCTAACTATTTCTTAGATGATGATGGTTTACCTAGTACAGAATCAAGTATCCCAGATAATCCGGCCTTTATTTTTGACTTTTTCACACCAGATACACCTGAAGGAGAATCCAGCTTTCTTGGGATAGGAAGGAATGTGGAACCTATGGGTGAGGAGGACAACCAATATCAAATCCGCTTTGCAGATATTGACACTCACAATGTAACGGGTTTAACAGTGAGAAAAGATCAAACACTAGGGCTTATTAGTGTTGGAGGGGTGATCTTTATGATCGGCCTGGTGCAAGGAAGTTATTGGAACCATAGGAGAATTTGGATTCAGAATGTTAACGGAGAGGTGTGGATGTCGGCTCACACAAATAAAAATATATATGGCATTAAAAAAGATCTTGAATCTATTTCAACTACAACCGGTTTAATACCACCAATAGACCAAAAAGAAAAAGAGGGAAAGGAGAGATAGAATGGCTTCCATAAGTAGTGCTCTTTTGCTGGCAGCCTTTTTTATCTATTTAATAGCTACCGTATTTTTTTCATTAGCTGTCACAGGAGAACATAAACAAAAAGAAGCGAAAAAGAACAAGAAATGGGACAACGTTGGTTTTGCTCTTGCTACACTAGGATTGGTTTTGCAACTCGGTTATTTCATAACAAGATGGATAGCTGCTGGCCATGCCCCCATTAGTAATATGTTTGAATATACCGTATTTTTAGGAATGACGATCTCTTTTGGTTTTTTAATTCTTCATTTAATTTATAAAAAGAGTGTGCTTGGTTTATTTACAATGCCTCTTGTTACAATCATTATTGCTTACGCTTCTGTATTCCCAACAGAAATATCGCCCTTGATTCCGGCTTTACAAACCTATTGGCTTCAAATCCATGTTTCGACTACAGCGATCGGTCAAGGGATTTTAGCCATCGGCTTTGTCGCTGGTCTTGTTTACTTAATCCGTGTCGTGGATCAAAGTAAAAGAAGCAAACAAACCTTTTGGCTTGAAGCAATTATGTTTACAATGGTTAGCGCGGTTGGCATAGCGTTTACACTTTTCCTTTTTAGTTTGCTTAATTATGAAGTTACATTTAACTGGGTTAACGAGTTGGAAACGGAATCTCAGATTGATTACCAACTTCCAGCAATTGTAGGTCCTCATGAGGGAGAATTTGCTTCCTCGAGTAATGGGAATTTTGGACCTCTTTTTGAAACTCCTTCCTGGATGAATGGAGTGGAGTCCCCAAGAAAGTTTAATACATTCTTATGGTCCCTTGTCTCAGGAATTATATTATATAGTGGGCTAAGGGTGTCATTACGAAAAAGAATTAGCGGAGCAATCCAACCATTGCTAAGTAAGACCAACCCTCAATTGTTTGATGAAGTGAGTTACCGATCTGTGGTCATAGGATTTCCAATCTTTACATTAGGGGGACTTATTTTTGCTATGATTTGGGCACAAATAGCCTGGACAAGGTTTTGGGGATGGGATCCTAAGGAGGTTTGGGCCTTAATTACTTTCTTATTTTATGCTGCTTACTTACATTTACGTTTATCACGAGGATGGCATGGAGAAAAGTCTGCCTGGCTTATGGTTATTGGGTTTGCGATCATCATGTTTAACCTTTTATTTATCAATTTAGTCGTAGCCGGTTTGCATTCTTATGCTTAATAGTTAAGGAGGAAAATAATGGGAGATGTCACCATTTTACTAGCCTTTGGGGCGGGCGTGTTATCCTTTGTTTCCCCGTGTAACTTGCCTTTATATCCTGCTTTTATTTCTTATATCACGGGAGTATCGGTAGATGAATTAAAGAGGGAAGACAAGAAATTGCCACCTTCAGCGATTATTCATACGATCTTTTTCTTGCTAGGGTTTTCAATTATTTTCGTAGTACTTGGAATGTCTACGAGTTTCATAGGTTCCTTGTTTATGCAATACAATGATTTTATTAGGCAAATGGGTGCTATATTTATCATTTTGTTTGGTTTAGTTATCCTTGGCATTTTCCAACCAAGCTTCTTGATGAAAAACAAACAGTTGAAGTTTAAAAAGAAGCCATCTGGCTATGTCGGGACTAGCTTTATTGGAATGGGTTTTGCTGCTGGTTGGACACCATGTATTGGACCTATCCTTGCTGGGGTTATGGCATTGAGCCTAACAAATCCAGGGTCTGGGATGATGTATATGGCGATTTACAGTCTCGGTTTTTCTATTCCATTCTTATTGATGACATTCTTTATTGGAAAATTAAACATCATTAGGAAATATAGTTACCAAATCACTAAGATAGGTGGATCTGTTATGGTGATAATGGGGGTGTTTTTGTTTTTCGATTGGATGACACAAATTACTTCTTTTCTAGTTAATCATGTATTTGGCGGATTTACAGGATTTTAAAAGAGGTTATACTATATGAACAAATAAACTGTATCAGTTAACAGTACCCAAGAATAGAAAAAAGAAGACTGCATGAGAGATAGGAGGATACATTTTATGATAAAGATAAAGTACGGTCTATTCGCATTAGGGATATCTTCATTAGTGTTGGCTGCTTGTGGTGATTCGGATAGTCCCGATATAGGAGTAGATTCTTTTACCCATGTCCACGGTCTTTCATATGGAGCCGATGCTCCTTATGATTTATACATGAGCACACACCATGGACTTACTAAAAATGATGAGGAGAGAAATTGGGAGTGGGTTGGTGAACCAGAAGAACGACATGATTTGATGGCTTTGCCATTTCAAATGAGGGGACAATGATTTCAAGTGGTCACCCCAATGCACAATCAGATTTAGAGAATCCCTTAGGGCTCATGATTAGTGAAGACGATGGGGAAACGTGGGACCAATTGCCTTACATGGAGAAGTCGATTTTCACTTATTAGAGGTAAATGCCAATGACCCAAGCATCATTTATGGGATTGATAGCCATCAAGAAGGGCTCTTTAAATCAACGGACGGAGGTTACAATTGGGACCGTGTAGAAGCAAGCGGATTTCCTGACAGTGGATCCATTGCTTCCATTGTTTCCGATCCAGGGGATCCTGAATCTTTACTCGCAGGAACGGAACACGGGATCTTACAGTCAGATGACGGGGGAGAAACATGGGAAGAAAAAGATAATACCAGAGTAATGTATAGTGCTACGGGTGCAGGAGAAGCTGGACATATTGTTGGCTATGTGGTGGATCACCAATCGGCAGTCCTTGCAAAAAGTGATGATTTTGGAGAAACATGGGAGTCACTTCACTTATCCCTTGAAGAAGATGTAGGAACTCATGTAGCTGTCCACCCTTCCGAGGAAGGGGTGTACGCTGTGGGTACTTTCCATGAAAATTTATATGAAACGAGAGATGGAGGGGAAACGTGGGAGTTGCTTGCTGAAGAAGGAGTACCCGGGGGGCAAGGGAATTAGTTTTTAATAGCTCTGTTTTTCTTCAGTACCCCCAGGTTTCTCATCTTTTCCACTAATTCCTTTTTAGGGGTCAAGAAAAGGAATAGGGGAATGCTTCATATTAAGGAAGTTAACTTTCTCTAAAGGAAGTTAGCTCTGTGAATTTAGCATAGTTAGATAAAGAATTTGCTTAACTTATGTATTTGTTAGTTAGTGGAGGTAAGGCTCGATGGGGAATAGGAAAATCCTGATTGTTGATGATGAGTGGTCCATGCGTAACCTGCTAAAAATCTATTTACACAAAGAAGGGTTTGATTATAGTGAGGCAGCTAATGGAAAAGAGGCCTTACAAACGATAGGATCTTACTCTTTTGAAGTGATAGTGCTGGACCTAATGATGCCCGACATGGATGGGATAGAAGTTTGTAGAAAGATCCGAGACCAAAGTGACGTTCCTATTTTAATGCTAACAGCACGAAAAGAGACGAAAGACAAAGTGGAGGGTTTAAATATGGGGGCAGATGACTACTTAACAAAACCCTTTGAACCAGAAGAACTTGTAGCTAGAATAAATTCTTTAATAAGAAGAAAAAGTACAAGTTTCCTCCCAACAGTGAAGGAAAAGGTCCTCAAGATTGACGGTTTAACCATTGATCATGTCAGCAGGAAAGTTATAGTACACCAATCAGTCATAGAAGTTACCCCTAAGGAATTTGATTTGCTTCACTTATTGGCCAACCATCCTGAAAGAGTTTACACTCGTGAAAACATTTTAGATATTATTTGGGAAGGGGATTTTATTGGATATGAACGCACGGTAGATACCCACGTAAAAAGCATTCGGTCCAAGTTACGAAAAGCTGGATTACCGTTTAATCCAATTGAAACGGTATGGGGTGTAGGTTATAAGTTCAATCCGGGACATAAACAATGAAGTGGAATAGGATCAGTGTAAAGCTGGGCGCTATTATAATTACCCTTTTCCTTTTGGTTTTACTGCCATTAGGTTTTGTCATTAACCAAATCCTCTCAGGTTTTTTCCATCAACAATTGGAAGAGGAGACCAGTCAATTATCTTCTCATTACGCCAGTTTAATTGAAAATAATCAGGATGATATGATTGTCCCAATGATTCAAAGAATGGCTGAACTCTCTCAAATTCCTATGTATATTACCAACTCTGAGGGAGAAGTAATAGCTCTTGCCCACCTTGCTGGGGTAGAGGAAGGACAGTTAATTACTCAGGATGAAATGACGGAACTTTTAACAGGTCGTACAGTAGAAAGTCTTTATGAAGACCCGGAAGGACAGTCCTATTATGCGATAGGCACACCGTTTTTCTCCGAGAACTCCTTTGAAGGAAGTGTATTCGTCTTATCTACTATGGAAGGGTTGGAGCAATCCCTCCTTCAAGTAAGAAACTTGTTACTGCTATCTGGGGCAGGAGCCTTTTTTTTAGCACTAGGATTTACCATTGTAGTATCGAAAAAATTATCTACACCCTTATTGCAAATGGAAAAAGCAACACGCAAAATTGCGAAGGGAGAATGGGAAACGACAGTACCCAGAATTCAGGAGATGAAATTGGTTCGTTAGCTAATGCGATTAATGACCTTGCTAGCGATTTGAAAAGATATAGAGATACCAGAAGAGAGTTTTTTGCGAATATATCTCATGAGTTAAAAACCCCTATTACCTATTTAAATGGGTACTCCAAAGTGTTAAAGGAAGGGCTATATCAAACAGAGATGGAAAAAAATGAATATTTAGATATTATCCAGGGTGAATCCCAAAGGTTGTCGCAACTTATTAATGATATATCGGATCTTTCACAAGCAGAAGAAGGAAAGATAAGTTTGGAGCTCGAATGGGTGGATTTATCTGAAGTTCTTGAAGGGGTTATAAGAAAGACAGCTCTCAAAGCTAAGGAGAAAGGTTTGGATATTCATTTGAAAATTGATAATCACCTTCCTTTAATATATGGGGATGGTTTACGTTTGGAACAGATCTTTCTAAACTTAGTTGAGAATGCAATTCGCTATACAGACAAGGGTTTTATTTCTCTTAGCACTCTAAAATCTGACAAACAAAATGTGATCATTCAGGTAGAAGACTCAGGAAAAGGAATATCCAAAAAGACCTCCCCTATATCTTTGATCGCTTCTATCGTGTGGAAAATCTAGGCACGTCAATATGGAGGAACTGGGTTAGGGTTAGCTATTGTTAAAAACCTAGTTGAACTTCATAATGGAACTATTGAGGTATCGAGTCAATTGGGAAAAGGAACAGTAATTATAGTAGCTTTCCCTATTAATAGGAGGGAGAAAAGGGATGGGGGGTTTTGATTGGTTTGTAGCTGCGGTGTTAGTTGTGATTGGTCTATCATGCTTAACCATGTCGGCCACATGGATGTTCAGTCCTGATTCCTTACAATATTATGCAGCAACTCTTTTTCATATCTGTTTGTGGGTAATGACACCCTTAGCCGTACTTCTTCTTGTGTATATAACACTTAGAATGTATATAAAAACAAAAGGGAAAAGCATTAAGAATAGAGATTGAAAACATTAAGGATAGGATGGAAAAGACATTTAATTTAATAGTAAAGGGGGGAACTTCCCATTCGGAAGTTCCTTTTTTACGGTGGCTTTTCCTACATTTAGCCTCTTTGCAAACAAGGGCTAAACCCTTTTCTAAAACAGCCTGAACACCTTTCCCTCGTTAATTTTTTGTGTGAATAAGCTCATTTTCTTCCTAAGTACATACTTCTTTCACAATCTTTTGTTAAAGTAATTCCGTTATTAAATTGTTAGAGCGAAAGGACTGTGTTGATAGATAACTTGTAAGGTCGGTATTTTACACTCCAAGAGTTTAAAAGAGAAAACAAATGTAATAAGGGAGAGTGAAGTGTGAGAGAACTTAACACAGAAGAAAAACAGTATGATATTAACATTCTTTTTGTTCTATTTTTATTTGCTGTAATTAGTTGTTTATACATTCTTTACGCCCAGCAGATGCCTCAATACAATGAAAATTTTGCTGTCAGACAATTGATTTTTTACTTTGTTGCCTTTGGCGTGGTTTTTGCAGTCATTCATTTTGATTTTGAATACTATGCTAACTTGTCTTGGGTGCTTTATGGGTTTGGTCTGTTTATGTTGCTAGCCCTTGAATTCGCCCCACAATCAATTGCCCCTACTATTGCAGGGGCGGTACGATGGTTTCGAGTTCCTATCATTGGTTCTTTTCAACCCTCTGAACTGGTCAAAATATTCATAATCATTACTTTAAGTACTGTGATTTATAAACATAACCTTCAAAAAACCGCGGCTAATCTTAAAGTCGACTTGTGGCTCCTATGTAAGATGGCATTCGTTGTTCTCCCACCTGTACTTCTACTACAGAGACAACCAGATATGGGAATGGTTATGATGACAGGGGCTATTTTTCTCTCCTTAGTTATTGTATCTGGAATTTCCTATAAGTTAGTATCCTTGATTATTGGAGGACCAGTATTACTATTTACTGGCTTTATTTTTGCTTTTTTCCGGTTCCCAAGTTTTGTTGAACAATACTTTTTCAACTTTATATCTGATTATCAAGTGAGGAGGTTTTACGGCTGGCTAAACCCGGCAGAATTCTCAGATGAAGGGTATCAAACAGTTCAGGCAATGACGGCAATTGGGGCAGGACGGTTATATGGAAATCCAGAGGCAGATGTTTATCTTCCTGAAGCCCATACCGATTTCATTTTTGCGGTGATAGGAATGGAACATGGATTTTAGGAGCTGCTCTAGTTATCACTCTTTACTTTGTTTTACTGTATCAAATTTTGATGACGGCCCTTCGCTGCCATAATAGTTTTGGCACCTACTTATGTGCAGGGGTGATTGGTATGCTTTCGTTTCAAGTGTTCCAGAATGTTGGAATGAACCTTGGGATTTTGCCAGTAACCGGATTTACACTGCCTTTACTAAGCTACGGAGGAAGTTCTCTTATTGCTACAATGTTTGCAATTGGTATTGTCCTAAGTGTAAGCTATCACTCAAAAAAATATATGTTTGAAAGTCAGGAATGATAAAAGTAAATTACATCGTTTGCATAATCATTAGCAACCATTTCGGATCAGAATATTAGTTATGGTGGTATGATAAGTGGCTCAAGCAACAGAATAGCCAACATGATGGAAGCTATAAAAGCTTTATTGAATCCTAGCCTGAAAAAGAGAGTTTTCCATAATAAACGGTAAGTGACAAGGGACTGCAAACAACTTGTCCTAGCGAAAAGTCTGAAAACCAATAAAGGAAACTCAATATTTTCCGTTTAGTAGGAGTTTCTGCAAGGAAATAGAGCAATAGTGAATTCTACAAAAAGGAGAGGATCGGATTGATACATGAACAACGTCAACAAATGCTTCAAACGTTAAATGAATGCATTCAGGAATGCGAACACTGTTATCATGCTTGTTTACAAGAAGAACATATAAATATGTTGGCAGACTGTATTCAATTGGATAGAGAGTGTGCTGACATATGTGCGCTAACCGCAAAAGCATTATCTCGTGAATCTTATTTTACTAAGGATTATCTTGAACTATGTGCAAAAATTTGTGAAGAATGCGGGAAAGAGTGTGAAAAACACGATCAGCATGAGCATTGCAAAAGATGTGCTGAAGCTTGCTTTAAGTGCGCGGATGCATGCCGAAAGGCTATTGCCTAAAAAGACTCTCATTATCGGCTCCGAGGTTCGCTATATTCGGAGCTTCTTTGAGATTTGTCTCGAAGTGAGCTGAAAGCATACCAAATTACCAAAAAGTAATTATTGTGCAAAAGAAAGAATAAGAAATAAACATAGAGAAAATAGTATATTCGCTTTTTTTGCGACCTGGTAAAACCTATATCTGTAACCATAGCAAATGG
>NZ_BAXQ01000045.1:0-8558 GCF_001310615.1 Thalassobacillus sp. C254
TATGTACACCTCTGAGAATTTTACAACTGTGGATTATGTTAGCTGCACTTTCACTTACCGTATGATTTCTTGTTTATAAAGCTTAATAGCATAATTCATTTCTTTATGGATACCATGATCCCCGGTATTTTCCTTCTTTTTCCGCTAGTTCAATGCCTTTCCGTTGTTTTTTCTTTAAGGTACTCCGTTCTAATTCACTAAATTCACTCATGACTTTTAGCAAGAATTAACTGGTAGGTGTTCTTGTATTACTTCCCATATTCATGAGGACAAGATGAACGTTTTTTTCCTGCAAGTACTCCACCAAATTCAATAGTGGCACCGTACTTCTGTCTAATCGGTCCATACGTGTGATGACCAAAATATCCTTTTCTTGAAGACGGTTAATCAAAGTATCTAGTTTTTCTTTCTTCTTCTTTTTTGGTTCGTAAGAAAGTTCATTCCTAAAGGGACCTTTTTATTTAGTTGCGTAGAGCGATCTAATCAAAATGGCAAGGGAACCAAATGTGGACTCGATTATAATTAGTTCTTTTGTTCTTCTACTCAACAGTAATGTGGTCCTGATATTTTTATACTAGGCATGAGTGAAAAACTCTAGGAGATAATCTTCCAAAATTCCTTTACCTTATGAGAATAACCTATATACTAATCTACAAATACCAAATACATATCTACTTTGTTCGATAAGTAGGATTAGTGTTTTTTCCCAGAAAATCTATGATTTCCTTTTCGGCAATAGGTTTTTTCATAAGATCTCCCTTGGTCAAAGTTTATTTTTTTGAATATTTATTAATTATACAAGATACTTTTGTTCATTTTCTTATTTTTTAACCTCCTCATCATTGATGAATAGGAACAAGGTATTTAAGTATAGGTAAAGGAAGTGGCGGAGTGGAAAAAATTAATGAGTTATATGAAAACAACCATGCAATGGAAAGAGGGTTTTCTTCAAAAACTGATATTTTAAACTATTTGTTATTAAAGTATTTGTCAAAGATGCAGACCCCAGTGGGGTCTTGGGTATTAAGAGATTTACTTCAAAAAGAGGGTCTTAATGTTAGTACAGCGACTATTGGACGTGCGCTTAAAAATTTGGACTCACAAGAGTTAACAAAATTAATAGAAGCACAAGGAAGAGTAATCACTGCAGAAGGAATTCAATATGTAAAAGTTTTTTCAGAAAAAATACGCATATACAATCTTCAGCAAAATATCATGGACGCTGTACAGCCCAAAAATATTGATGAACTTCTTGATTTAATGAGGGTTAGAAAAGCATTAGAATGCGAAACAGCAAGATTAGCTGCATTACGGGCAACTGATCAAAATATAGAAGTCTTAGAAAAGACTGTATGCATTCATGAAAAGTGTGTTGAAACAAATGATGATCCAACGAAGCCAGCTTTAGGCTTTCATGGCGAATTGGCTAAATCCTCCAATTTACGATTCCTCATTGCTTCTCTGGACTTGTTAATCAACGACGAATTATGGTTGGAAGATAGGTTTATAGAAATTACAAGAGAACGAGCAGATGAATATACTTTACACCATAGATTAATCGCTAGTGCTATAAGAGAAAGGGACCCAGATGAAGCAAACCACCAAATGGGTATTCATATGGATGCAATAATTGAAGACTTAAAAAACCTTGCAGACTAATAAGAGAAAGAATCAATTTAAGGAGGTGTTTAAATTGTAGATTCTAAGCTATATGATTCACGGAGATTAAATTCTTATTATTCAAAATATTAGGAGGTTTTATAATGGCAGAAAAAATAATTGATCTTACACTAGAAATTGATGATAACATTCCATCTCATAAGTTATTTCAAGCTCCGATCATAGTACCTCATTTAACTCATGAAAAGACTCAAGATTTCGGATTAGGTGTTGATGGTGACACTATGACGTTTGCAACTAGTTACATCGGTACCTTAGATCATATTGGTACGCATGTTGATGCATATTCACATGTGAATCCTGAGGGAGAAACAATAGAAAATATGCCTATGGAAATGTTTATGGGAAAAGCAGTTTGTTTAGATCTAACACATATTCCTGATTTGGGAGAAATTGATGTATCAGATTTAGAAGAGGCGGAAGAAAAAGCAGGTGTGAAAATTGATGGTCACATTGTCCTTTTAAATACTGGATTGCATAACAGACATTATCCTGATAAGAAAGTTTGTTGGAGTAATCCAGGGTTAACTGCGGAAGCAACTCACTGGCTTGCTGACCGAAACTCACAACTTCATGGTGTGGAAGGGCCATCAACCGATCTTCCTAGTAATAATCTTTTCCCTAGCCACCGAGTTTGTCGTGATCGAGGTATCTCTCATTATGAATGGCTTGTTAACTTAGAACAATTAGTAGGGAAAGGAGAATTCATGTTTTATGGCCTACCTCTTAAGTTCAAAAATGGTAGTGGTCCCCAGTTCGAGCTTATGCTGTAGTGAATGAATAAAGGTGCAGAGCCATAAACACTCAATTTTAAGACAAGGAGGGGTAGTGTTTTTGAATATTGAAGAGATGACAGCTATTGAGATTAGAGATGCTATCGCTTTGAAAAAGTTATCAGCTGTTGAAGTAATAACTAATACATTAGAAAAAATGAGCGCCCTTGAACCAAAAATAAATGCTTTTATTACAGAAACCCCTGAACTTGCAATAGAAACTGCTAAAGATATTGATAGAAGAGTAATGAATGAAGAAAAGTTAGGTTTGCTTGGAGGAGTTCCAATTTCCGTTAAAGACTTAATTAATGTTGGGGGAGTAAAGACCACATTTGGATCTGTCACTAAAAAAGACAATATTGTAACAATGGATGCACCTTCTGTTGCGCGTACTCGTGCTGAAGGCGCTGCTATTATAGGTAAAACATCAACCACTGAATTTGGAAGTAAAGCTGGTGGAGGAGACAATCCACTATCGGGGGTAACAAATAACCCTTGGAATTTAAGTAAGTGTCCTGGAGGTTCGAGTGCTGGTGCTGCTGCCTCTGTTGCTGCTGGTATAACGCCAGTAGCACTTGGAACTGATGGCGGAGGATCTGTTCGCATCCCATCAGCTCTATGTGGTCTTTTTGGAATAAAAGCTCAATTTGGTAGAGTGCCAGTTTTTCCTACAAGCGCTACCCCTACTTTGGCACATGTTGGTGTCCTATCTAGAGACGTAAAAGATGCAGCTTTATTGTTGCAAGTTACTTCAGGCTATGATACACGTGACCCTGCTAGTGTATCTGGTCCAGTACCAAATTTTCTAGGTGCTTGTGAAGAGTCTCCAGAGGGTTTACGGATTGCTTGGAGTCCTACTTTAGGCTATGCGAAGCCTAATTCGGAAGTACTGGAAATTACAGAAAAAGCTGTGAAGCATTTTGAAGATATGGGGTGCTCAGTGGACCTTGTAGAGAGAGTATTTGATGAAAATCCAATTGATCTTTGGACTACTGATTTTTATGCAGGCATTGGTGTGACATTAAGAGAAGAAAATCGTTCATTACTTGATCCGGCACTAGCTGAAGTTTTAGAGAAAAATCTAGATCACTCTGTTGGATCTTATTATGAAAAGGTATTTGAAAGAGCGCGGGTCAGGGATAAAATACGTACTTTCTTTGAAAAATATGACCTTTTACTTACGCCAACTCTTCCAGTATCTCACCTAGATGCTAAAGTAAACGTTCCCCCTGAGTTAAACGATTGTAATATCGTATCCTGGTCTTACTATACGTATCCCTTTAATTTAACAGGAAACCCTGCCGCCTCCATTCCATGTGGTTTTGATAAAAATGGGATGCCAGTAGGTCTTCAAATGGTTTCAGGGTTTAATAGAGAAATTGATATTTTTAAAGCTGCATCAAGCTTTGAAAAAAGGTTTTCATGCAAAAATCAAATGCCTACTATATAAAACAACGAGAATGGGGTGCTTTTTATAATGAAAACCGGCATAGTTGGAATCGGTTCTGTGCTTTTGTTTCTAGGACTAGTGGCTTGTGGTGGCGAAGAGGCTGGAACGGATGCAGAGACAGGCGATTTTGAAGAAGTGACTATTTCATTAGGAATTATTGATCCACCAACCGAACAATCACACTTTTACCAAGGAGTACTAGCATTGGAAGAACACTTGGAAGAAGCAACAGATGGTGCAGTTACTCTAGATTTGTATCCAAATAGTGAATTGGGTGGAGAACGAGAAATGATTGAGGCCGTTCAGATGGGAACATTAGACATGGTTGCTACTTCTACTGGTCCTTTAGGTAATTTCGCCTCTAAATCCTATGCCCTAGACTTCCCATATTTATTTCGTGATAGGGAGCATGTATATGCTGCATTAGATGGTAAAGTTGGAGATGAGATTGGTGCACAGTTAGAAGAAACTGGTCTATACAATCTAGGTTGGTGGGAAAATGGATGGTTGAATTATACCAACACCAGAAACCCTATAGAAGAACCAGAAGATTTGCATAATTTGGATATAAGGTAATGGAAAACGAAAATATATATTGATTCTGCTAGAGCTTTAGGGCTAATCCTACTCCAATAGCGTGGCCAGAACTTATTCCAAGCTTACAACAAGGTGTAGTTGATGGCAGTGAAAATCCAGTTAATATAAGTGTTCCTAATGGAATTCATGAGGCTCAAGATTACCTTACTGTATCCAATCATTATTATAGTCCAATATTGCTGTTGATTGACCAAGATTTATTTAACGGGTTTTCTCCAGAGTTACAAGAAGTGCTTAAGGAAGCAGCTAAAGAATCAAGTGATGCGCAACGGGATTACGTTGCCCAAGTTGAAGAAGAATATATCAACCAAGCTGAAGAAGATGGCTTAGAGATTGTAAGAGATTTTGACAGTGAACCATTTATAGAGATCACAGAATCAGTGTACGAAGCTTATGAAGATGAATACGGTGATATTCATCAACGTATTAGAGATATTGAATAACTCAATAACCCCACTATTCTTTCCATGGGACGCTAAGTTACTTTTGAATGTAGTTTGTCTTGGAACATAAAAGGAATTTTGTGTTTAAGATTCTATCTCCAGTTACAAAGAAAGGTGCTTGGGCATCCGTCTATCTTTCCAATTACTATATTTTATCCATTGAATTCTGGGAAGTTTTCGGATGTCAACAGCACTTAGTTTTTCATACTCTAATTTATAGACTATTTTGTTTTATTTTTTAGACACAGATTGAACATTGAACATGATTAGATCATAAAAAGACTCCTAGGCTAGGTACACGAGAATAAAAAGTACCCTGTCCCTTTGAAATTCATCCTGAAGAAAGGTATCTTACTCACTCTCTTTAGAGATTTACCTTAAGTTTTAGTATATCAATAATTAGTCATAATATCCACATCGCAACTTATTCCCTATCATGGATATACCAAGAAAATAGAGGAAATATGGAATACGATCACCTTGGTCTATAGAGTCTACCCACAATACATAGGAGATCGTTAAAAGTTCTTTTTCGCACAGTGAAGCAATTCCTTCTCCGAATTTACCGCTTAGACCAATCTTCTCCATCGCTCGAATTCTTCAATTGAATGGCAGGAGTATATTACTAGTCTGTAATTTAAAGCATAAGAGTCCAATTCTGAAGTGAAAAACGTCCATTTTTTACTTGTCGGTTACAAATCTAAATTTTGATGTTCATGTTATACATAAAGATTAATTCTTATAATCTCCGTATAATATAAAGTTTAGCTTTTAGGAGCATTTTATATAGAAGAACCTTTTATAGAAAGGGGCCAACGCCTATGAGGATTTTGCGATGGTTGGATGAGTATGCTGAAGAGGTTTTACTTTTCATTTTATCGGTCATTGCTGTCGTAATCGTTTTTATTCAAGTTTTTATGCGTTTTGTTATGGGTTCATCGTTGGCCTGGTCGGAAGAATTAGCTCGTTACTGTTTTATTTGGTTAGTTTATATTGGTATAAGCTATGGAGTTAAAAAACAAAGACACATTAAAGTAGATGCGGCTTTGTTGTTATTTAAAGAAAAAGGCAAAATTGTACTGGCTATGATAGCAAATATATTATTTTTAGCTTTCGCTATTCTGATTGTTATATATGGCCTACGAATAGTAGATGGCATTTTTGCTTCGGGTTCAAACTTCAGCAAGTCTTCCAATTGATATGGGATGGGTTTATCTAGCAACGCCTATTGGCATGGCTTTGGCAATTGTTAGAATTATTCAACAGTTAATCTTACAGATTAAGGCTATGATGGGTAAAGAAGACTTTCAAGTAAAAACGGAGCAAGAACTTATCCTAGAAGATAGAGTTGAAGATGGAAAGGATGAAGTGAAATGACGATAGCAGTTTTATTCGGCTCATTTGCGTTGTTTTTGTTTTTAACTATTCCAATAGGAATTGCTTTAGGTCTTGCATCCGTAGTAACTATTCTTTATTCAGGTTCGTTATCTATTGAGTTTTTGGCCCAGGGCTTGGTTACTTCAGTTGATTCTTTTCCATTGATGGCTGTTCCATTTTTCATTCTAGCCGGGGAAATCATGGGAAGAGGAGGAGTCTCTGACCGTTTATTTAATATGGCTAATTCCCTTGTTGGTAACAAGACTGGTGGTTTTGCGATAGCTACTATATGTACATGTTTATTTTTTGCCGCTATATCTGGTTCAGGACCAGCGACTGTCGCAGCCATTGGAGGTATTATGATTCCAGCAATGGTAAAGCAAGGGTATGATAAAAAATTTGCTACTGCCGTTGTGGCTTCTTCTGGTGCTTTAGGAGTTATCATTCCACCAAGTATACCAATGGTACTTTATGGAATTTCAGCAATGACCTCTGTAACAGATCTTTTTATAGCAGGAATTATTCCCGGTCTTCTAGTTGCTTTTTCATTAATTGTATATGTTTATTTTTATTCTAAAAAGAAAGGTTATAAAGGAACCAATGAAAAAACTAGTTTCAAAGGTTTTTTGTTATCTACTTGGGATGCCAAATGGGCACTCTTCATCCCAATTTTAGTACTGGGAGGGATTTATGGAGGGATATTTACGCCTACTGAGGCAGCTGTTATTGCTGTTGTCTATAGCTTAATTGCTGGCTTATTTCTGTATGGGGAAATAAAATTTAAACATTTACCAAGAATTTTTGTAGATGCTGCTCTAACAACAGCCACTATTCTAATTATTGTTGGCTCTGCCACAGCTTTTGGTCGGTTATTAAGTGTTGAAAGAATCCCGGCCCAAGCCAGTGAGTTAATGCTTTCTATTTCAGAAAATCCACTGATAATTATTCTTCTAATTACTATCTTTTTATTAATTGTAGGATGTTTTATGGATACATTGGCAGCAGTTATTATTCTTACTCCTATTTTACTCCCAATTGCTATAGACATAGGTTATGATCCAATTCATTTTGGAATTATTATGGTCGTTAATTTAGCCATTGGATTTATTACACCACCTTTAGGAGTTAATTTATTTGTTGCTTCTGGGATATCTGGTTTATCAATTGAGCACTTGTCAAAAGCGATTATTCCATTTTTTATTGCAATGGTCCTAACGTTAATTATCCTTATCTATATTCCACAACTTTCGCTCTACTTACCAGAGTTAAGACAATAATTATGTGCCATATATATCTAAAAGAAATCAACGTTCTTCGAACGTTGTTTTCTTTATTTCTTCAATAGTAAAGGTTCTGTAGAACAAGATTAAAAACCCTATGTCGTATTATGAATTAACATATTATCGAAAACGTTAGTTAAAGTAGATATAGATACTTAGTTTTTGAGATGTCTTTTGAAACTAAATTAAGGCTAAATATCCAAAAGTTTTGGGGAATTTTATAGGATGGCAAACGAATTATCAAAAACGAACCTTTTTGATAACATGAAAGTAAGTAAATCAAAAAGGGGTTACAAAAATGTTATTTGGGTATGCGCGTGTGAGTACAAAAGATCAAAACCTACATATGCAGTTTATTGCGTTAAAAAAAATATGGAGTGGACGAAAAAAAATATCTACTCAGAAAAAGTCACAGGAACCAAAAAAGACCGTCCGGCCTTTAATGAAATGCTCAAGTATCTCCATGAGGGAGATACTGTTGTCGTTTACAAACTTGATCGTATCGGTAGAAGCACAAAGCACTTGGTAGACTTAATCAATGACTTTCAGGAGAAAGGCATTAACTTCGTTTCCATTAATGAAAACATAGATACAACAACGGCAATGGGAAAACTAGTCTTTACCATTTTCAGTGGACTCGCACAATTTGAGCGTGACATTATCTCAGAGCGAACGAAGTCTGGGTTGGATGCAGCAAGAGCTCGAGGACGAAAGGAGGAAGACCAAAAAAGACCAATCCAAGTTGGAGTTGGCCTTTAGGATGTATGATAGTAAGGAGTACAGGATTAAAGAAATATTGGAGGCAACAGGAATGAGCCGTGCTACTTTTTATCGTTATTTGAGTAAAAAGTAAGAGTACTCTCTCTAAAATAACTTTAGGTGTATTTAAAAACCATATTTTTGTTCTCTTTTCTCAAAAGCCTCCTGTCCACCTTCCAGAATTTCGCATACATGCGAT
>NZ_BAXQ01000046.1:0-8219 GCF_001310615.1 Thalassobacillus sp. C254
ACTTCCTGAACTCCTACGACAGAAGAAGAGTACCGTTCGAAGGTTCCTATCAACTGGCTTAAGCAAGGTAGATTCTTAGATTTCACAATGTCATCGCCAAGTAACACGGCAAAGGGTTCATTTCCTACAAAGCTGCTGGCACAAGATATCGCATGCCCAATCCTTTTGGTTCCTTCTGACGAATATAATGGATGTTCGCCATGTTTGAAATGCCTTGAATTTCGTCAAGCATCTCCACCTTTTGCTTCTTTAATAACGTTTCTTCAAGCTCATAGGATTTATCGAAATGGTCTTCAATGGCTCGTTTACCACGTCCGCTTACAATGATGATATCTTCTATCCCAGATTCAATGGCTTCCTCGACAATATACTGAATGGTTGGTTTATCCACAATAGGGAGCATTTCTTTTGGCTGAGCTTTTGTGGCAGGCAGGAAACGAGTCCCAAGACCAGCTGCCGGTATAATCGCTTTACGTACTTGCACGAGAAATCCCTCCTAATTTTGTAAAATAATCAATATAATAAAAATACCACATCTTTAGTAAGAATGTGGTAAAAATCCCCAAAAAATTAAATCGGAAATAAGGCTATTACTTGTTTTCTTGTCGAATGGCTGGTGAATCAACTTTGTAGTATTCTTTGTACCAATCAACAAACTTTTTAAGTCCTTCATCAATGGTTGTGCTTGGCTTAAAGCCAGTAGCATTCTGGAGATCATCAATCTCAGCGTAGGTTGCTTGTACGTCACCAGGCTGCATCGGAAGAAATTCCTTCTTTGCTTCAATCCCTAAATGCTTTTCAAGGGTTTGGATAAAGTCCATTAGTTTCACTGGCTGATTGTTTCCAATGTTATAAACCTTATAGGGAGCATAGCTTGAGCTTGGGTCAGGGTTTTCCCGGTCCCATGATTCATCAGCTTGTGGCGGCTTATCAAGCAGCCTGACGATTCCATCGACAATGTCATCAATATAGGTAAAGTCTCGCATCATTTCTCCATTGTTAAAGACTTTAATCGGTTTTCCTTCTACAATATTCTTGGTAAAGGAGTAATACGCCATATCCGGACGACCATACGGGCCATACACGGTAAAGAAACGAAGACCCGTAGTTGGAATACCGTATAGATGGCTGTAGGTATGAGCCATAAGCTCGTTAGATTTCTTCGTCGCAGCATACAAACTAACCGGATGGTTTACTTCATGACAGGTAGAAAAAGGCATCTTTACGTTTGCTCCATAAACTGAGCTTGAAGATGCATAAATTAAGTGTTTTACATTATTATGTCTGCACGCTTCTAAGATATTTACAAATCCCAATAGGTTAGAATCAACATAAGCATGAGGGTTCTCCAAGCTATAGCGAACACCAGCTTGAGCTGCAAGGTTAACTACCACATCAATTTTTTCACTATCAAAACAACGTTTCAAAGCTTTTCGATCAGCCAAGTCCTCTTCAAAAAAAACAAAAAGAATCAAAAGAATTAAGTATCTCTATCCGACTCTTTTTTAATTGCACATCGTAATAATTATTTAATTTATCATAACCAATAACGTTATTGCCTTCTGCTAATAAGAGTTTTGACAAGTGCATACCAATAAACCCTGCTACACCAGTAACTAAAATATTCATAATATCTCTCCTAAGTCTAAGTTTACTAGCATTATCTAATCGACAATTTCTAATTTTAAATCCGTGATATGTTTATATTTGAACTGTTATCCTCATTAAAATAAAAGGTGATTGAATGCAATATACATGTTAGATTTAAGTAGAGGAAAAAAATACCATTTTTGATCTATTATATCTTGTAGTCTATATGGTTTAGGAAATTTTTCTCATTATTTGTATCTTGCTCTAACTCTCGTGTTAGTGTTTTCCAATATTTAGGCCTTTAAGATAGCTAATCTATGATTACCGTTATCGCAGTACAAGATTTCACCATTACGGTCTATATATATCCTAATTATATTTATATTAAGGTTTTCTTCAGAGGGTAATAAGAAACCATTTTTCTTCATTACATGATATAAAGTAGCTATTCTTTAGTTCAGCAATATTTTTACAACCTAATACAACACTTTGCTTACTAAACTTTTCCTTGTATACTTTTTAAATAGTCCTGTTTTTTCCAAGGCACTCCTTCTTTAAAATGGGACATACATTTTTGACTGATGATACTTACAGGATCGAGATCACACTCACCATCCATTATGGTACTGAAATATCATTTTTTTCTTTTTCTCGTTTTTTAGAGTCTTTTTATATTCTAAAGAGGTACCCAAATAACCTTATTATTACTTGTTAATGATTTGTATCTTAACTTTATAAATAATATCCGATATTAAGTAATGCCTAAAGATAGGAATATTCTTCAAAATAAATTTAATAAATCTACGCTTTGAAACGCCAACAATTCTAGTGAAGTTTTTAATACTATTCCTCTACCTTAATAGTGTATACCCTATACCAAAGAAACTAAAAAATGTTATTAATTTAAGTGAACTTTCTAGATTTCTTAAGTACATAGAGAAAAAAGAGCATTTTTAACCCTGAAGTTGCTAAGCTAAAAAACAATATAGCATATATATCACTATTGTAGTAATAAAATCCTATAAATAATACTACTGCCCGAACAAACACAATAATTATTTCATAGAACAATTGCTGAGCTTGCAAATTCAAAACTAGAACTACTTTTGTAATTGGACGAGTAATAAAGGCTATAAATGACCACAAAGCCAACCACCTTGCGTATTCTCCAGCTACAATCCATTCTTCCCCAAATACAAAACTAAAAAGCCAAGGTCCGAAAGACACAATCATGCCAAATGGAACTATCCCTACCACTGCAAGAGCTGTAGTTGCTTTTAAAATTAACTTAGTAAGGTTTTCACCATTATTAGATGCTTCAGCAATCCTAGGATAAAACACATCAGCTACTGATTTACCAATAAGTTGTGTTGGGATACCTAACACAGTATTTCCTAAAGTATAAAACCCAGCAGCAGCAGGACCAAAAAACTTGCTAATATAAAACAGGTAAGTTATTAGAAATTGAGTGAATAAATGCTTGCGGAGTTCTAAATAAGGGGAAATCCCTATATTTTTTCGCTAGCTCTTTTAGTTTTAAAGATTCTTCATTATCTTTTGATTCATGTTTAAGATTTGAACGTTTTATACCTACCAATAACAACAAAGCCTGAAAGGCAATCCCTAATGTAGTCAAAATAACAAGCACTGCTGCAACTGGATAGAACCAACCAATACCAACTTTAGAAGAATTTAAGACTAAAGCCTTTAGGAATTCAACTTTTGCTGTGATCCTAAATTGTTTTGTTCGAAACAACCACTGTCGCGTCACTTGTAAAAATCCAGAAAATAATATTATTAGAGGAATCAAGTATAAAAAAGGCTCAATACCTTCTAATTGAAATAAGCTAACTATTGATTTATTAAAAAGTGCTAAAATTATTGCTGAAATTATTGCTAACCCTAATGATATATATAGTGATAAACGGATTAATCCTTTAGCGTCAGAGACACTTTTGGGAAGTACGATTCCATACGGATAATTTAAAGCCGCTATTGGTGAAACAACTAATACCATTGCCATAAATACACCAAGCACACCTATTGCTTCTGGCCCATAAAGACGAGTGATAATAGGAGTAAAAGCCATAGTAACTGCTTGAGCAGCTGCAGTGCCTGTGGCTACTATTGCCACATTACGCACAAACGATTTTTTGTATAATTTTTTAAGTATACCCTTCATTAATTTCTCCTGTTTTATTTTCTTAATAATCTTATAATACTCCGTTTTTAATTGTTAGTTTAGCCAATACATACTTACACTTTGGGGCCGTTTTTAAATTCTTTCAATTTTTCAACTTCATCTACTTTTTAATTAGCGGACAAATTTTTTATCCTCATTTAACAATTCGTTCATTTTAATAATGATTACCGACCTAAATAAAAGAACGTTATAGTCATATTTAGTTTTGTGACATGATTTCTTATTTGTGTTTTAAACCTTTTGAAACATATGACTTAGCTTCGTCTTTGCTTTTTTCATGTACTTTTTCCAGATTAATTCGTGGTTTCGGTCAATATTTTCCATCAGAAAGGTCATATAC
The DNA here is from genome assembly GCF_001310615.1 of Thalassobacillus sp. C254. Taxonomy (NCBI): domain Bacteria; kingdom Bacillati; phylum Bacillota; class Bacilli; order Caryophanales; family Bacillaceae; genus Thalassobacillus; species Thalassobacillus sp. C254. The sequence goes on from NZ_BAXQ01000046.1 coordinate 4,134, forward strand.
TCCTCAGTAAAAATACTATCACCTTTTTCCACCATTTCTTGTATAAGCAGTTTTTTCATTGATTCTTCTTCCAAAATGTGTGACTGATCACCATTATTAGAATACTGGGCATACCCAATTGAAGGGCTATATTTATTGACAATGTCTTTAAAAAGTTGTTTATCCTTTAACAAATTATTAGGCAATGTTCTGGTCACTTCAACAATTTCTTTAGAAAGAAATGGGTTCATTATTTCTGTATAGGGAACCTTTAAATCATTGAGAGCTGATAAAACAAGTGGGATTCTAATGCACTGATAAAGTCTATTTCTTAAAGTCTCTAATGTTTCATTGTCTTTTTTTATAAAATCCTCCGGAATTTTTTGACCTGGTAATCCAAGTTTAGATAGATTAGGAAGGTTTTCATAATCTCCCCATATGCTCAGGCCAGTTATTCTTCTTAAATCCTTTTCATTATATGGAATAGTGGTAGGCCATGGGACATCACCTCTAATTATCCCTTCCACTTTCTTGTCATGGAGTCTTTTCCATAATTCAAACCATCTATATAACCAGAAATGTGATCAATTCGTCCTTCTCCGTTCAATATAAACCGATTTAATACTGATTTCACACTAACTTCTACATTATCTAATATAAAATAAGAATTTTTGATACCAATTTTTCTAGACAATTCCTTTGCAATTTGGATATCACTATTTTTTTTGTAAGTGACGCTTCAGTCCCCCAGGTTATTGTTTCAAGATTGTATTTTTCTTTTAAAAATAACAAGAGTGCTCTGCTATCATAACCACCTGATAAAGGAAGAACCCAGTGTTTAGGATCTATTTGAATACTATTAATTGTCTTCTTAATAACTTCCTCCAAACGCTTACCATGTTCTTGATCTGTCTTATTAGAGGCTTTTAAATTCTACTTTTTGAGTCTCAATGTCTATCTTCCATTCCGTTCTATTCAAACGTAGAATTGAACATGGAGGAACACATTTGATTCTTTTGTCCCAGGATAATCCCGGTCCTAGGTTTCCAGCAGAAAGCATCCATGGAATAACATTTTCATTTAGTTCAAAGTTACCTAATAACATTATAATTGCCCTTTGTGAAGTTGAAACAATGCACTTTTCCTCATCCATATAATACCATATGGTCCTTGAAGCCACCACGTCTGAAACAGCCTCAATATATTTATTATTACTTCGAACCATAGCATATGTCCCATCTGGTATATGTGAACCAGGCTCATGCCAAGGACCTTCCTCAAAAACTGAGCCAAGACAGATGCCATTATTATCTGGTAGGATCTTTACAGTGTTATTAATATTATAAATAGCCATTAAATGCTTAGAATCCGCATGCATTATACTAGGTTGTTTAATAGAAATATTATCAGCACCATTTTTCATTTATTTTTCTAACTTATCTTTAAATTGATCACTCTCAGCCTTTTACGCAAACAAACCATAACCATCTTTGACATAATTCACCCTTCTTTATATCCAATTGGCCCCCACCAAATTTTATTGGGCAGACCAGCTATATCTAATAAACAATAACAAACATTATTTTTTTGAATATCTTGTAACCAAAAATTTGACTACTAAAATAGTTATACAAAGAACTACTACTCCGTAAAACCAGTTTTTCAGTAATAAGTGAGACGAGTTTCTTGCTATTGGTATAATGGCGTGTAGTGTAGAGACAATAAAGAAAAGTTTTAAGGGTCTTTCCTTATAATTCATCTTATTATCTATATATATAAACGAAGTAATTATATATCCAAGTACAATCATAAAAAAAGGTGCTAAAAACGGCCCGAAATTCAACACAGCTTCTGCAATTATCGAAAAAGCAGGCCCCACGTTATTCCTAAGTATTCTCGGAACCAAGTTCCTACTAGTGAGAAGGGGATGTTTAACAAATCCAAAACGTTATTCGTTGCCATTCCCAAGATAGCCACTATATATGTATTAGCATAAGGCCATACATCCCACCCGTACTTTTGTAATACAATGAGAGGTTGCATTGATGCGCCCATTTCAAAAATTGTATTAATAAACGGGCTATTCCTTAAGCTCAAAGAGCTGATTATTCCTTCAACGCTAATACCCGTATTTCTAAGAGATCTGATTACATCAACAATATACAACCCGACAATTGACACTAACACATATTTTGTAGTCTTTTTTAGATTTAATGTCTTATAACATGCATGGCTGAGCCAAACAAGAATAATTATTTTATAAACCCAAGAACCTCTATCTCCTGAAAATGCATTAAGTAATAGGTAAATAGTAAAAATAGTATAAACTGAAAACAGTACCTTTTTGTTAAACCTACTACCAATTAATAACCCTACTAAACATGGAAAAAAAGATGTTCTAATACAGTAAGGTTTAGCCCACTTCTAGCATGATCAGAATAATATAAAGAATTATATCCATATGTTAATGCGGTCTGCAAATCTACAAAAGAGAAAATTAAAGTAGCCGGAATAACTATAAGTCCTACTAAAAAGCATGTATAATATATCGCTTTAAAAGTATTTGTTTTATCTCTTTCATGTTTTTCTAACTGATTATCTACAGTTATATTTTGAGATTCAGTTTTATAACAAAATAAAGCTCCAGCATGAAACATTAATATAGATACTAATGTTAACGCTTGAGCCTTGATAATATCATTGGTATTGGCAATTCCAAGTCCATACAAACTTGCCTCTCCAATTTCCATGGAATTGTGAATACCAAAAGCCCACATCAATGGTTGTCCATAATTAAATAAAAAGAAAAAGAGCATAAAAATAATATAAGGGGTAAAAATAACTTTGGTTATTTTATACCAGGTAAAACAGATATAGAAGCCAAGCAGTATACCTACCCAACTAAATAAAAATACGATTATATCATATTCCTTATTAGAATTAACTAAAGACAGGGTAAGTAAATACAGCAAATACCCAAATATGGTTAAAAAAAGGGTTAACAAGCCAATTCCGAAATTCAATCTCGTTATTGTAGCTTTTCTAACCATTTGACTTTGCATTTCTACCTCCAGTAATTCTATCTATATACTTAATCCACTTGTCTGTAATTTTTTCTTGAGATAAATCAGAACGTTATTTTTCTAGATTTATTGGATAGATCAATAGCAAACTCTTTATTTGATATGATTTCATACATTGCTTTCATAAAACCATCCGTATCCCCTACTTTTTGTAAGCAAACCATTTTCTCCATTTTTTATATATGTCTTGGCTCCACCTATAGGGGAGTCAGTTGATATCACAGGAACACCAATAGCTAACGCTTCAAGCATTGAGTTAGAGATACCTTCATAGTTTGAAGAAATAACAAATAATGATGAATTTGTCATTTCGTTATGGATATCATTTGAGAATCCTGCAATAATACCTTATCCTTAAGCCCTGATTCTTCTATAATACTTAACAACTCTTCACGCATTTCCCCTATACCATATATCTTCAAAGTATAATCTGGATAATATTCCCTTAATCGTGAAAAAGCTTCTATTAACATTGGTAGGTTTTTTTGCGTAGATAGCCTACACGCCGTAATTATTGTCTTATTCTGGTTGTTCTCATTCCAGTATGGTAATCCAGGAATAATAGGGTTTGATATAATAATCCCTTTTTTTTGAATTGATTTAGAGAAATAGTTTTTGGCGTCAATAGTCTGAAAAACTATACCGTCTGAAAATTCATACAAAACATCTCTTAACCTTCTTATATATTTATTCCCTGGATTTTGGTATGGATCATTTCTTTCAGAAAGAATTATCTTTTTCTTCAAAAGCATACTCGATAGGATCGTTAAAATGTTAACTTTTGCTACAAATGATATAATAACATCTGGATTATTTTTTTTAATTAACTCTCTGGTTCCCTAATTATCTCAATAGTCCTAATGACTTATTCTTTTTTTTATGTGGCAATGTATAAATTTCAATTCTTTCGTCTTTGACATAATCATTTTTGTCATCGAATATGGTAGCTATACTTACTTTATATCCTTTATCACATAGGTTTTGAGCTAATACGGATATCACTCTTTCAGCGCCACCGTTACTC
>NZ_BAXQ01000047.1:0-6927 GCF_001310615.1 Thalassobacillus sp. C254
TTTTGACACAGATGCCATTGAGCAGTTTAACCAATTTGCTTGCTACCGAGAAGAAGTAAAGGATAAGGTAGAACGAATCTATGGTCCACTTCAGCAGTATGGCAACAGTTTGAGCAATCCCCGTTATTGGAATTGGAATGACACGCCCTGGCCATGGCAAGTCTAAAGGAGGATCAACATGTGGATTTATGAGAAGAAATTACAGTACCCTGTGAAAGTCAGTCAATGTAATCCTACTCTCGCTAAATTTTTAATCGAACAATATGGCGGTGCAGATGGAGAATTGGCAGCTGCCCTTCGATACTTAAACCAAAGATACACCATACCAGATAAAGTAGTTGGTCTCTTAACAGATATTGGAACGGAAGAGTTTGCTCACCTTGAAATGATTGCCACCATGATCTATAAATTGACCAAAGACGCTACCCCAGAACAATTAAAAGAGGCAGGGATTGGTGACCATTACGCGAACCATGATAAAGCGCTGTTTTACCATAATGCTGCCGGCGTCCCATGGACAGCTTCTTATATCCAAGCCAAGGGAGATCCCATTGCAGATCTGTATGAAGACATTGCTGCTGAAGAAAAGGCTAGAGCGACGTATCAGTGGATTATAGATATGTCGGATGATCCCGATTTAAATGATAGCTTGAAATTCTTAAGAGAACGGGAAATTGTACATTCTCAGAGGTTTAAGGAAGCAGTGGAAATTTTAAAAGAAGATCGGGACAAGAAAAAAATCTTTTAAGTGTTTTATCATCGCTAGGTATACATCCTGATGTCTTTTCAAAAGAGATTCAGTGGGTTCATTGACAGATTTTATAGAGAAAAGCAAAGGTTGGACCCTTCCACAAGCTCTCAATCCCCTTTTGGACTTGCAGGAAGGAGGCACGCCTTATTCCAGTAAACTAATTGTATATATTCGTGATGTAAGATATACCCTGTGACGGCTAAACCCTTCTCTCGTTGGAGTGGCATAACGACAGAAACCCATATTCATCGTATAATCCATTATCGATTCCCTTCCTAAACCTTTTTGTCATCACAATTCCCTTCCTACCTTATAAAATGAAGCTATTCCTTGTCTGTCGGAGAGCTAATTTGATCTTTTCGCAGATCAAAAAATAACTGACCATTCGTTCCCAATACTGCGTAGAATACATTTTTAGCTAACACACCGTTTTTTTTCTAATTCAGTCCTTAACCAACTGCGGGATAGGTTATGTTCTCTTAGATTTTTATCGATCACTTTCCCATCCAAAATTAATTCAATAGGAAATTGTTCCTTTGGGTGAACCACGATTTGCAGGTCCTGTTTGGTTACATTTCGATACGCAGGCTTCTTTAAAATGGATAAATGGCCATCAGGTTCCAAAACAGCATACTCCACTTCTTCTATATTAAACACCTCCTTTTCCCTTAAAGCCTGGTTTAATGAATCCAACGTATAATTAACTTTTTTCATGTTTCCTTCCAGAATCGCCCCATTTTCCATAAGGTCAGTTGGATGACCAGACAACCAATAACGTGCCTGTCTGCTTTTTAAAGACAGTGTTGTCATCATAAATGCAATGAACCCAAATAAGAGTAAGGAAAGAAGAATCGAGAAAGAGCTTATTTTTATGTTAAAAGCTAAGTTCGCTGTAATACCGCCTAATGTGATGGCAGCAATAAAATCATGCAGGGTCATTTGTGAGATGGTTTGCTTACCTAAAAAACGTGCAACCACCATAAAAGCTAAAAATGAGATACTTGTCCTAAAAATGATTTCCATGGTCTCTGGCATAGGAGGTCACCTTTTACATTATTGTTTAACAGCTATATTGTTTTACTGTGCGGCGCGTTTATTCATTTTGAATGCCTAAAGATCAAAACCTTTTTTGAGTGAAAAGCTGCTTAGTAAGTGAAACCTTTCCTATTATCTATAACCAAGCAACCACCTCAACGAATTAACATATGAATATAAAAAAGTTTCTAGGGGGACTAATAAGTGGTGAGACTATAACAAAGAACAACTCAACAGACATTGATAAGCTCGTTGAGACATTAAATACTATGTTTGAAAGCAGAGGTTGGAACCGGTAAGCATATATTTGACGTTCTATATTGACCGCCTACAGCAGAATAGACACGAGGAGACTAAGAAAGGAGAAGGTTCTTTGTATTAGCAGGGAACACCATGGATACAATGAGGAGAGGACTCAGGGACAGAACAATTTGCCATCTTCCCTATCACCTCCCGGGTCCGACCCTCACTATTTCAGGAGCCTCTGGCTCCTGTTTCCTTTTTTAATATTTTTTCGGTTTTTTTTAGGTGTAGGATGGTGTATGTTACTCCAACTTCAGCAGTACGCACCCCAGTAGTAGAATCGTCCATCACCTCAAATAGTTTTAAGGGAAGATGGAAAAAATAAAGCTTTGCTCTTTCTCTATGTTAGCCTCTTTATATTCTCGTATAAGCAATTTCCTATATGGGCATCTTAGACATTGTGGAGGTGAATGAAATGAATAACCAAAACCAACAAAATGCTCAGCAAAGAAGGAACCAAAATGCCCAAGCTGGTCAAAGTCAAGGTTTTAAAAACGAATTTGCTAGTGAAACAGACGCTCAAGAAGTTCGTCGACAAAACCAGCAATCTCAGCAGCGTAAGCAACAAAACCAACAAAACCAACAACAATAGTTACCTTCCACAGAGGAACCTCTTTATTCAGAGGTTCCTTTTTTCTTCCTAGGTGAATAGTAAATACTACTGACTTCTCTGAATATTTTGGTTCAGGTTGATGACTAAAAATATTTATTAAAGGAGAGAATTTTGAAAGGCAACAGATAAGAAGAAGGAATAGGAAAACAATATTTTTAAATTCTATGTAAACATACCTTATAGAACAAAGTCGGTGACAAACAATGAGCACAAAACCTCATCAATACGAAATGAAAGCATCTGAATTAGGTTGTGTCCTTATTTCTTACAACTTTGGAGTAGGAATTTTAACGCTTCCAAGAGATTTGGCTTTAAGTCTGGATACTTCCGATGGATGGATGACTGTCCTCTTAGCAGGTTTCATTACTCTCCTGTTAGTCTATTTCTGTGTCACTTTGCAAAAACACTTCATCCGCGAAAATGTTTTTGAGTACTTGCTGAAAGGACCTTTTAGTAAATGGATAGCTTTTCCGTTAGTTCTTTTGTTCCTCGTGTATTTTATGTTAGTGGCTGCTATGGTCCTTCGCTATTTTGGTTTAGCTTCAAAAATGTATTTGCTTGACCAGACTCCTACTGAAGTTCTTGTGATGGTTATGTTGATTATAAGTGCTTATGCCGCCTCAAAAGGTATCGAAGGCATCATATTTTTAAATATCTTATTCGTGCCCACCATTATCTTAGCGTTAAGTAGTGTCATTGTTTTAAATATCGGTAATGCTCAGGTGGAAAAAATGTTTCCAATATTGCCAGAAGGCTTGTTTCCTGTTTTTGAAGGTGTCTTTGTTCCTTTGTTTGCTTTAAATTTCTTTATTCCCTTATTTTTTTGCTTGGTTTTTTACCTCATAAAGAAGTAAAAAACAAACCATTGTTCATCAGCGTGAAAATAATTTAGTCCTGCTAAGTATTATCTATTTAAGGTTTATTACATTACCCTCTTTTTTATGGAACTTCCCAGGTACCCAACCTTTTTATGTCTTATTAGCCTTAAACACTATATATTGTTACAAAAGACTAAAAAAGAGCAAGGGATAATTACTTCCTTGTTTTTATTTTTCATTTTCTTCTTTCCTAAGAGAGAGGAGAAATTTTATGTCTTTATCTATTTTCTTGACCAACTCAACGTCATGACTCTCCACGGCCTTTCTTCTAATTTCATTTGCAAGTTCAATAAATTCTAGACTACTCTTTTCCACATCACATAAGTCCAAATATTCCGCCTTTTTGTCTCGGTTGGGTGCCTCATGGACGTTTTCTTCATTTCTTTCTTGATCAAACGGTTGATCCTTTTGCAAGCATCCCATGGTTGGACTACCTCCTTCACCCTTTGCTTTTCCTTACGATAACATAGAATCTTGCTTACCGTGGAGTAAAGCACATGGAGTGTTATATTCTTATGAAAAACCTAAAAACAGGTATGAATTCAATTCGGGAAATACATAAAAACAACCGTCTTTTCCCTCACAACGTCCTTTCTTTGAACGAAAGAAGGGCTTTTTTTTTGCTATTTTATCATGCTTTATTTCCCCTTTGTTCTTGATCGGCTGTTTACCCCCTCTTTACATTCCCCATCTAATCATTCAAATCTTATTGGCTATAAACGTTAGAGTCAAAGTAGTACCATGCCATACACCCTGCTTTTGAAAATAATTCCTTACATAGGCCCTGTCCTTTTTCTTTATACTAACAAGGATTCTGGACAAAGGAGGAAGGATTGTAATGACTGTAGCTACTCAAATTAAGCAGACGTTGGCAGGATTAAAAAGTGCTCAGGCAAGCCTAGAAACGTTTGCCCTGCAGACGGAAAATCAACAAGCAAAACAGACCTATCAAAATCTGGCTCAGCAGACGCAAAATCTAGTCAACAGCTGGATGTGAGAATGAAGCAGGTGGAACAGGAAGAGCCTCAATATTCACAGCAATAGAATACAGTGTGCCAAATACAGCCCGGCTTTCTCTAGAAAGCTGGGTTTTTTGTAGTCTGCGGTTACAAAAAATATAAAACAGATTACTCACTTCTCCTTCGCTGACTTCTCGTCTGACTTTTCCCTCCAAACATTTCCTTTTCTGAAAGACTCCTAAGAAAGCCAGGACATGTTAAGACCAGCCGAAAAGCCGAGTAGCTTTTTACTCATATTTTTGTATGTGCAAAGGCAGGGACCCGTCCCATTCAGCATATAACACTCTTCTGATGTTAGGTATGCCGGCTTTGTTTAATTCATTCAAAATCTGGTCCTTAGTCCAGTTTATTTCTTTGAGGTTATCTTCCACCCACTCCCCATCTAGAATGACACTCATAGGAAGATAAGAAGAGGCTTTAGGTATATTTAAATCTTCTTTTGTTGGCGTGGCAGCACGATCTGCTTTCATAACGCTAACCGACCCATTCGCCTCTAAAATAGCATACTGTACATCTTTCAAGCTAAAAATATCCTTATCCCGGAGAAGGTGCTGCAGTTGGTTTATGTCTAACTTATTGCTCTGTAACGCTTGATAATCCAATTGTCCGTTTCTAATTACAATCGTAGGTTTCCCTTCTAAAACATTTCTGGACCTTTTTGAATTTCTGAGTGATTTTTTCAATTGTTGAAATGAGAACCGTCCAGACAAAGATGGCATAGAGAACGTATGTCACATGAATCTCTTTATCATAAATTGCATTCCCAACAAGTTCACCTAAAACTAAAGCAGAAATAAAATCAAAGGGGGTAAGTTGGGTAATTTGAGTTTTACCTAAAAGCTTTGTAACCACTAAAAGAGCAAAGAAGCCTATGAGAAGTTCAACGGTTAAAAATCCATAATTTGTATTCATATTCCATCAACTTCCAAAGTGTTTTTTTATACTATTTCCCTCATTTGCCAAAAAATACAGGATTCACTCAAGAGATTTAATCGATGAATGGACACAGAGTGGCAGATGTAATCGAAACGCTGTTCTTCAGACCAAAAAGAACAGCCCATCAGTTGATTTACAACATCCTCCAAATAAGAAATACATAAATGGAACTGAATTTTTCATACTAAAAGGAGAAATGTAGAAGGTTGGAGGTGCAGGTCAATGAAACCGAAACACCTAACATGTGTGCTGATGCTTATCGCTTCCTTTGTTTTTATGACTGCTGGCTGCCAACAGCCTCCTGAAATATCCGGACATACGGAAGTGTCGCCGCCAGAGCCTGTTAAAAACGCTGCGGCACCGCTCCAGGCAAGGGCCGAGGAAGCCAAAGCTATAATTCGGGCTATGGAAGAAGTGACAGATGTCACAGCGGTAAGCTTTGAAAAAGAGCTTTATATTGCACCGCAAGTGAAGCACAGTGCCCGTTTACGTCTGAAAGAGATTAGAGAAGCCGGTCACAGGAAGCTCACCAAGCGCTGGCCTGGAATGACGATTTATTTGTCCACAGACCAGAAAGCCTATATGGAGCTTGAGAAACTAGAAAGAGAGGTGCACCAGCGCCAGCTTACCAAAAGCGATATCAATAAACGATTAGGTAAAGTGCAAGAGTACATGAAGGGATAACAAGGGGGATAAAGAGGTGGCAAATGAAAAAAAGAAAAACCTTACACCAGTCCAACAGGAATATCAAACACTGGCGAAAGGAAGAGAACCTGAACGGCCCGTCGTGCAAAACTGCATCCGTGCTTTTTGGGTCGGGGGCCTTATCTGCTTTGTAGGACAAGCGATTCAAACTTTTTTTCTTCATTTTTTTGATTTTAATGAGCAGACGGCAGGCAATCCTACCGTTGCAGTGTTAATCATTCTATCGATTTTGTTGACTGGATTTGGTGTGTACGATCGCTTTGCCCAATATGCTGGAGCCGGGACAGCGGTTCCTGTTACTGGGTTTGCCAATGCCATGGCAAGTGCGGCCATCGAGCACAGAACAGAAGGATATGTCCTGGGAGTCGGCGGCAACATGTTTAAACTGGGTGGATCGGTAATTGTGTTTGGAAGTGTCGCTGCCTTTTTTATCGCTCTCATTCGCACCATCTTAATACAATGGGGGGGATTATAATGTTAGCTGGCCGCCAGTCATGGGTTTTTGAAAACAAACCGGCAATCATTTCAACAGGAGTCGTTGGCGGGCCATTTGAAGGAAAGGGACCGCTAAGCAATGACTTTGACGCCCTTCATGAAGATTTGTGGATGGAACAGGATTCTTATGAAAAGGCTCAAAAAAGTACTTATGGAGGAAGCGTTTCAATTTGCATTAGATAAGCGTGGATT
>NZ_BAXQ01000048.1:0-5555 GCF_001310615.1 Thalassobacillus sp. C254
CGTCGTCCACTACATCATCATCGTCGTCATCGTCGTCGTCCACTACATCATCATCATCGTCATCGTCGTCATCGTCGTCATCGTCGTCGTCCACTACATCATCGTCGTCATCATCGTCATCGTCGTCATCGTCGTCATCATCGTCATCGTCGTCATCGTCGTCCTCATCTGCATCTGCATCTAAGTCAGTGCCTTCTTCTTCAGCATCATCTTGAGCTTCTGCCACATCAGGTCCGAACGCTAGTAAACTATCATCATCTTCTGCATCAGCTGCGCCTGCACTCATTGGTAGCGCAATAATAGAGGCAGCGGCTAGTACACTGACAGTCTTTTTATGTGACCTTTTTCTGTTTCGTTCCATCTTTTGTCTGTAATCAATTCTGTTATTGCTCATTTCAAATACCCTCCTATAATTTTCCCCTAAATACAAACAAGTTGTACGGAGTCGTCAGGAAAAGTAGTTTGAGCCATTGCTTTGGTAAAATGTCTGGCAGATTGTATTTTAGATAGAAGTCGAAGTTAGTATAAAGGGAGCATTTCTTTAACATTTAGTAAACATTGTAAAGCAGTTCTCTTTTTTAGCTTCTTTGCTCTTTACACTTCCTTTAAACTACCCTCACCTCCAGTATAGTAGTAGGCTAAATGATTGAAACTTGATGTTTCATTATGTGTGTTTCCCAGCAGTTATGTGAGATAAACGTACAATAACGGAAAAATATGAAAAACTATGGTAAACGGTGCCGTTAATGGTGCCTGGCACCACCGCAGTATGTAACATCCCTGTAACACGTAATACGCTGTAACCCCTGGCACTAATGGTTTCTTCCTTAACTGCCTTTAAACGGTGCCTGGCACCCCTACAGAATGTAACATCTCTGTAACATGAAACACGCTGCCACCCCTGGTACTAATGGATTCTTCCTTTTTCGCCATGCCAGGGTGCCAGGCACCCTAGCATAGAGGCACCTTTATTGGATTTTTTGGTAGTGGTTAAGTAAGATGTCTAGTTTCTGGCTGCATTTCACTGTTTTCATGCTGCTTAATCCGTGCCTTTTCGCTACGATGTGCATTCTTCTTTTATTCCATTTGATTCTTTCTTCCAGTAAGACTTTCCTACAATAGGCATTCATTTTCCACTCCCCTTTTTATACTCTCCCTCTATCTTTTCTGTCATCTGATGTCCTAACACTAGTATACAAGCCTACGACCAAATTACTATATTTTCCAATTAATTGTAATAAAATTGAAACAACTCACTCCCATCGACGCCAGTATTGGTACCATTTCTCTTTGATAACTAAGCCTATTGTCTCAATCTCTCAATTTCTAGTTTTAACTTGCTTTCGAAAGGGTTTAGTAAAAGAGAAAGGAGGCTACGTATGAAGAAAAGGTTCACTATAGTTTACAGTTTTTTATTTGCACTTACTTTCCTACTTCTTACTACCATGACTGAACATGCAGAAGCCCATTCAGTCCTGCAAAATGGGTCTGAAGGTCCTGCCGTCACCGATCTGCAGCAGCAGCTGGTACAGCTTGATTACCTACATACTGCTCCAACTGGATATTACGGCCCGGCAACAGAAGAAGCGGTCCGTCAATTCCAGGCTGAGTTCTCTCTCGGTGTAGACGGGATAGCCGGCCCGGGTACTCTCCACAAGCTGAAAGAGGTCAAACAAATGGCAAGAGTCGTTCATGGTGAAGCACGCGGGGAGCCTTATAAAGGCCAGGTTGCAGTCGCTGCGGTCGTGAAAAACCGCTCCATTCCTCTGAATTTCCAAATTCGGTCGAAGGAGTCATTCATCAGAGGAACGCATTTACTGCGGTTCATGATGGACAATACGCACTCACCCCCGACAGCACATCTTACCAGGCTGTAAGAGACGCTTATCAAGGCTGGGATCCTTCAAAAGGAGCTACATATTATTACAACCCGGCCATCGCTACATCCGAGTGGATTCTAACTCGAACACCGAGCCATACGATCGGTAAGCATTTATTTGCCAACTAAAAACAAAGAAGACCTGTCTCATCATGTGAGACAGGTTTTTTTAAGGTGTAAACTATTTAATTAGCGTTGCTGTCCGCACACATTTCCCTATTACCAGCCCAGCTCAGTCTAATTCATTGTATGTTTTATCCATAACAAACATATGGCCAGGTTCATGAGTAATCGCAATAGGAAGCTTTGCGCGGAGAACCGCTTCCTGAGGGGTCACTCCGCAAGCCCAAAACACAGGAACTTCGCCTTCTTTCAGTTCAATCGCTTCCCCGTAGTCAGGCTTGGCTAAATTCTGAATTCCAATCTCCCTTGGGTCCCCAATATGGACCGGACCGCCATGAGTCCGGGGAAATTTTTCTGTAATCTCGGCTGCCAGCTTTGCTTGTTCTTGGGGAACAGGGCGCATGGATACGACCATGGGGCCATGGAACGGGCCCGCTTCCACCGTCTCAATATTCGTACGGTACATGGCTACATTCTTCTTCTCCTCAATATGACGCAGCCTGATCCCACTGTCGATCAATGCATTTTCAAACGTGAAGCTGCAGCCAATGAGAAAGGTGACAAAATCGTTCTGCCAAATCTCTGTTACATCCTCTGCCTGCTCTACCAACTCTCCTTGCCTGTAAATCCGGTACTTGGGAACGTCCTTTCGTATATCAGACCCGTCAGCCAGCTCTGAAACGTAAGAACCAGGATGTATCACTTCGAGGACCGGACACGACTTCGGGTTACTTCTTGTATATTCTTTAAAAGCTCCTGCATATTGCACGGGAAGAATCACCATATTTGCCTGCAGGGTTTCAAAATTGAATCCTGTTGTTGGTTTATTCCATTTTCCAGCTCGAATTTGCTCGCGAACCTCTGCTGGTGTATTCATACCTTCATCTCCTTCATATTAATCAACTGTCCCAAACCATTGCTCGTAGTTGTCAGGGAAGAACATGATGAGATCTGGAATATACGTAACAATAACCAGTACAAAAAGCAAAATAGCGATCTGAGGGATCAGATATCTAAACATTTCCGGAACCTTGATATTGGCGATCCGTGCCGTAACAAATAAAGCCACTCCTAAAGGAGGTGTCACCATACCAATGGTCAGGTTGACTGCCAGGATAATACCAAAATGTACAGGGTCAATTCCTGCTGCTAAGGCAAGAGGCAAAAACAGCGGTGTAAAAATAGACACGGCACTGATTGTATCAATAAATGTACCGGCAATTAACAAGATCACATTGATCAATAGCAGTAGCAAAAACGGATTTTCAGCAACCGGTCCCAGCATATCTACCATTTGCTGCGGAATTGAATGGTAGGATAACAGCCAGATAAATAAAGAGGCATTACCAATTAAGAAAATAATATAGGCTGTGGTTTTTCCTGAATCAATAAACACAGGAATAAGATCCTTTGGCTTTAAATCCCTGTATACAAAGAGCCCGATGATCAGCGCGTAAGCTACAGCAATAACCCCTGATTCAGTAGCTGTAAAAATACCTGAAATTATTCCCCCAAGGATAATAATGGGCATGATCAAAGCAAGCACAGCGTCTTTTAATCCAAAGAGAAACTCCTTTGCACTTGGAAAAGGGGACCTTGTTTTATCCTTGGTTTTTAAGCCGATCACAAAGCAGTACGCCATCAGGCCAATCCCCATTAAGATACCAGGAACAACCCCCGCCACAAACAAATCACTTATGGATACACTTGCCATTACCCCAAACAAAATCAACACGATACTAGGAGGGATAATTGGTCCGATTGTAGATGATGTGGCAACAAGGCTTGAGGAAAAACGAGGATCATAGCCTTGCTTAGTCATAGCAGGAATCATCATCCCCCCGATGGCAGCCGCCGCTGCAATCGCTGTTCCGGTCAGTGCTGAAAAGAACATGCTTGCCACGACAATGACCATCGCCAGTCCCCCGGGCATAAAGCCGACAATCATTTGGGAAAAACGAATTAAACGGTTCGAAATACCGCCCTTTGTCATGATTTCTCCAGCAAGAATAAACAAGGGAACAGCAATTAACGTAAAGCTTTCAATTCCGTTATAAATCCTTCGAGGCACGTTAATCAATAAACCGGGATCGGTTAGAAAAATGCCCAGCATAGATACGAAGCCAAGAGCAAAGGCTATCGGGATTCGTAGTAAAATAAGTACAAATAAAAGTGGAATAAGCCAGATCATTTCTTCATCACCTTCCTAACTTGGAAGTAGAGCATAAATAATCCGCTTACCGGAATAGCCAGGTACACATAAGCGACCGGCACTGGAAGAATCCCGACAATCTGCCCCGACTGCAAATTATTTAAAAAGAGCTGAAAACCGTAATAAACAAGGACGGCTATCAATGCAAAAACAATGAGAAACTCTAAAATTACTGAAATTTTCCTTATCGGTTCAGGGGCTTTGTCAAGAAGGTCTACCTGCAAATGCTCACTATTTTTAATCCCAAGCACCGCCCCAAAGAGGACGGTATAAACAAAGCAGATCAAAACGAATTCCTGAGACCAGGCCAATGATTGGCCAAGGACATACCGAAAGACGACCTGAAGAAGTGTCACCGCTGCGGTCAGGAACAAGCCTAAAAACAGGAGCCCTTCCATCACTTTCCCTAAGATGTAATCAATTTTAGCCATATAGACCTCCCCTTGGGATCTTTTACAATAAAAGCAGGTGCCCCAGCTGGTGCCATACACCAGCTAAGACACCCTTCACTTTTCTACTATTCTCTTTCAAGAACGCGGTCTACTAGGGAACTTGGCACTTGATCCTCAAGTACATCTCTTACTTCAGAAGTGGCTTCCTGGAACGCGTCACGGTCAGGGTCTTCCGTAATGGTTACACCTTCATTTGCCAAATGCTCAAGAATTTCTTCTTCAAGCTCGCCAAGGTGTTCACGGTGGAATTCCGTTGTTTCATCTACTGCTTCCTGAACCGCTGCAAATTGCTCGTCACTAAGGTTATCCTGGGCATTATTGCTCATAACTACAATAGCCGGAGAATACGTGTGAGCAGTTAAAGATACATAATCCTGAACCTCATAGAAGTTCATAGAATCAATAGTTGGAAGAGGATTTTCCTGGCCGTCAACCACACCCTGATCCAAGGCTGAATACAATTCATTAAAATCTACTGGTGTCGGGCTTGCTCCTAAGGCTTGCATATGTGCTTCCCAAACAGCAGAAGGCTGTACGCGTATGCTTAGTCCTTCCATGTCGTCAGGGTGGGCAATTTCACGCTCATTATTTGACACATGACGCTCTCCCACTTCCCAGTAGCCAAGACCAACCATATTTTTTTCATTTACCGTTTCAAGGAGTTCTTGCCCAATGTCACCGTCAAGAGTTTCATAGACGTGGTCAATATCTTCAAAGATGTATGGAATACCAAACAGGTTCATTTCCGGGACAGTATTTGCAAAGCTGCTGTCAGCCGCAACGGTTGTCATATCAATGGTACCGTCAAGAATCTGCTCTACAACTTCCGCTTCACTGCCAAGTGTGGCGTTGCCATGAATATCAATCTCTACGCTTCCATCAGTTTTTT
>NZ_BAXQ01000049.1:0-5420 GCF_001310615.1 Thalassobacillus sp. C254
GGCAATTGTCATCCTTCTGTAACTGAAACATAGAAAAACCCTGTTTCTTGGCGCTAACCAAGAAACAGGGTTTGTTTGTGTGAGTTAATGAATGAAAGCTTTGGCAGCTGGCAGAATGTCCTTAGATTTTTTCTACATTAGCAGCTTGCGGCCCGCGGGAACCTTCAACAATCTCAAACTCAACATCCTGACCATCTTCAAGAGACTTATACCCTTCTGAATTAATTGCTGAGAAGTGCACAAATACGTCGTCTCCATCTTCACGCTCGATGAAACCAAAACCTTTTTCGTTGTTAAACCATTTTACTTTACCTTGCATACATTTCCATTCCTTTCAAATTCGAAAATTCTGCGGTTGCGCCGCATTGCTCACAGCTAAGATCGAGGCCTGTGCAGGGGCTTTACGCCCCTCCACAAAAATTCAATCTTAAACTGCCTACTTAATATTACCCCTTACCTATGAAATGTATGCATGTTTTTTACAAATTTGATTAAATTTACATTCCGTTAAACTTTCTACTGCATCACTATCCACCTAAACGCCCATGGAAATATATTTTGTTTCCAAGAAAGCATCTATTCCCTGATGCCCTCCTTCTCTGCCAATGCCACTTTCTTTCATTCCTCCAAAAGGAGCCTGAGCTGCTGACGGCACGCCGTCATTCCACCCGACAATTCCATACTCAAGGGCCTCCGCCACTTTCATGCCCCGAGATAAGTTCTCTGTAAAAAAGTAGCCGGCAAGGCCGTATACGGAGTCATTTGCCAGACGAATCCCTTCCTCATCACTTGAGATTTTCTGGATCGGGCAACCGGCCCAAAGGTCTCTTCGTTCATCACAACCATGTCATGAGTAATATTCTTTAACACCGTCGGCTTGTAAAAATACGAACCATTTTCTTCATACCCAGAACCGCCGCAGACAATCTCTGCTCCCTGATTCGCCGCGTCCTGTACGTGCCGGTCAACTTTTTCATACCCATCCTGATTGATCAAAGGTCCAACATCCACGCCTTCTTCAAAGCCGTTCCCCACCTTCAGCTTAGATACTTCTTTTTTAAATTCCTCAACAAAATCATCATAGATGCCTTCCTGCACATAAATTCTGTTTCCGCAAACGCAGGTCTGCCCTGCATTTCTAAACTTAGATGCAATCGTTCCCTGTACAGCTTTATTAATATCGGCGTCATCGAGAACAATGATCGGTGCATGGCCTCCCAGTTCTAATGAAAGCTTTTTCACCTGATCCGAAGCCTGCTTCATTAAAATTTTCCCAACTTCCGTTGATCCTGTAAAAGTCATCTTGCTTACCTTGCGATTGCTCATCATTTCTCCGCCAATTTCAGAGGCTTCACCTGTTACAAGGTTGAAAACCCCTTCTGGGAGCCCTGCTTCCTCACAAATTTCCGCAAAACGAATCGCTGAAAATGGTGTATCTTCAGCAGGCTTAACAATAATGGGACAGCCTGCAGCAAGTGCTGGAGCAACCTTTCTCGTAATCATGGCAAGAGGAAAGTTCCATGGGGTGATAGCTCCGACCACACCTACGGGCTGACGGATGACCATCAATCGCTTTTCCCTTGAGCTTGCCGGAATCATTTCTCCATACACACGCTTACCCTCTTCCGCAAACCATTCCAGAAACGAGGCAGCGTAGGCTACTTCTCCCTTTGCTTCCTTTAATGGCTTACCCATTTCCTTTGTAATAAGCTCGCCCAGCTC
Organism: Thalassobacillus sp. C254; assembly: GCF_001310615.1. Classification (NCBI taxonomy): domain Bacteria; kingdom Bacillati; phylum Bacillota; class Bacilli; order Caryophanales; family Bacillaceae; genus Thalassobacillus; species Thalassobacillus sp. C254. The sequence goes on from NZ_BAXQ01000049.1 coordinate 1,723, forward strand.
GTCCTGTTTTTCCATCATGATACGATAGATTTTTTTTAAGTACTCGGAACGTTCTCCAGCAGTCTTTTCCGCCCAGGGTTTAAACGCCCGATGAGCGGCATCAATCGCTTCTTTTGTCTCGCTTTTACCTCCGTTTACCGCGGTGCCGACTTTTTCACCTGTCGCAGGGTCAAACACATCAAAGGATCCACTGTCCGATTTCTTCCACTCCCCGTTAATAAATAGACGTCCTTCCATCATTTCCTCATCCCTCATTTCTTAAATATTTTCCAGTTCTATACCCTACTTATAGAAAGGACATTCCATTTCCTCCACAAAAAATATATTCAATCCGATTAAAAAAGCTAATGTTACTGAAGGGAAAAAATATCTTCTTATAGGTGCCGACCAAAGAGACAGACCTTCTATTGTCCAGGTAAAAAGACTCAGTAACGAAAATATCTCTACGAAAAAGGTGATTGGACTGACTGATTCATTCATTATCAGCTCTGGGAGACAAACGTACACAAGACTGAACCTTTACATAAGTGAGTACTAAAAAAGTAGAAATTTTTGTTTCTTATAGCTCTCCGTTTTTCACTTATCACACTGGGAAAAGTGAAAATCCCTAGGGGAAACGTCAACTATCCCAGGGCCATACGTCAATAACAGCACCAAGATGGCAGAATATATTGTCTTTTCAAAAATTTGTTTTATAGTAGATATTACAGGTCCTACATACAAAGTGACCGCCCCTGATTCCCTTCCAATAAGTTTTCCCTCTATGCTCCTCATCCATTTTTCCCTGCACCCCCTTAAGTAGGCTGTAAAGATGGAACGACCAAAAAACCGGCCATTATTTTACGGCCGGAACCCTGTGTCGTTCACTTGATTGAATTATCTAAATATTTAAAATAATAATTGACTATTCGCTCACCTTTTGAAATAATATACTTATACCGTGCCCTTGTCCTCATGCTATAACCTTATGAAGGATGTGAGAGCTATTCTAAAAGAAAGGTTTTACATCATTGAAGAAGTGAAAGTCAAACGTCGCTTGTTTGGTTTATATGAAACCAAGAAACGCATCGAAAGGTATGGAAGCGAAGACTATGAGAAGGCTATAGCATTCATGAAACATGCTGAAGGGGAAATGACAGGGCCGAGCCAAAGCCACCTTATATTAAAAGGGCACGACCGATAAATTTACTTCAAAAGGACCGGTGCCGGTCCTTTTCCTTTTTCCATATACCCTTTCCTTCTTTTATAAAACCTTCTTTTTTATAAAATCACTCAGCATTCTTATTTATTGAGACAAAAGCCCAGTTTATCGATTATTTCTACTATTTAATAAAATTTATTTATTCCTTACAATCCCTTTATACCAAGGTGTAAACCTCATTTCGTTTGATGAACACGCAAATTATAAAAACGAGACCATTGACCTATTGGAAAAATTCTGGAATAATAAACGGTAGACGAATTATTTTCCTACTTACATATGATAATAAATAAAACATTTACAAAGGAGTGATGATTATCCTTACCGATAAACTATTTATTATAGAAGAAGTAAAGCCTAAAAGGCGCTTCTTTGGTTTATTAGCAGGGGAAAAGTCAATTGAACGGTACGTCTCTCAAGACTTTGACAAAGCACTGGCATACCTTAAAAAAGCAGAGGAGCAGCTGAAGGAAAACAAAGAAAGCCATTTTGTTTTAAGAGGAGCTCCGCCTGAAAACATTTGCTAAGTAAAAAAGCTTTTGCCTGACACTCTGGCAAAGGCTTTTTCTGTACCCTTTTTGTGGAGTTTTTTTCGCTAACAAAGCCCCACTTAAACTGAGTAATTTGAAGCCTTTTTCGTTGGGGCTATTTATAATCTTTAACTCTTATAGTATTTTAATTACTATGGAAATAATTGCAATATTATACATAACAGCAGGGAATAAACTTAAAAAAGTGTCTCTTTTGCAGACTGTATAATAAGTTCTGCGCATATGGTACGCTTTAAAAGAACATAATTGGCTATTGAAAAAGGGGAGGAGTTTTTATGAAACCCATTAACTCATGGATTGCCTGGTGCTTATGCTTGGTTTTCTGACTGCCTGCGGCGGTAATGAGGAAACTCAGGAAGAGGCTGTGACTACCGATCCTGCCGAAATAGAAGACCAAGAGGATTTAGAAGAAGAGGAACAAATAGAGGAAAATGAAGAGCCAGCTGCGGAAAGTGATTTACACGCAGAAGAAATAATGGCCCGCACAACAGAAGTAATGACGGACGTAGAAAGCTATGCAATGGATATGTCCATGGTTCAGGATATGGATTTTCAGGGCGAGAGCATGTCCATTATGACAAACACCTCCTCTGAAATTATGCTTGATCCGCTTAGATACTATGAAAATACCATTATGCAATCTGATGAAGAAGGCATGGAAGAAATAGAAGCTCAAACCTACTACGGAGAAGAGGGTCTTTTCCTTAAAGACTCAGTTGAAGACCAATGGTTCAAGCTCCCTGATGATTTCAGGGATTCTGTCAATGAACTGGCCCAGCACTATGAAAGCCCTGAAGAACAGCTGGAGCTTCTCATTCAGTTTGAAGAAAATATAGAGGTAAGCCAGGCAGATGGTGAATACATCCTGGAGGTATCAGGAGACAGTGAGCAGCTCAAACAGCTGGCTCTGGAAATGACGGGGATGCTTGAAGGGGATATCTCAACGATGGTTGACCAGCTGTTTGCAATGATGGAAATTGAACACTTGGAATACACCTTGTTCATTGATGAAGAAACCTTTTATCAAACAGGCATGACGATGGACATGGAAATGACAATGAACCTTGAGGGTGACGATTCCTTTACTACGTCACAGCAAATGGAAGCGACCTATAGCAATTACAATGAAATAGAAGAAATTGAGATTCCAGAAGACGTTGTAGAAACCGCAGAAGAACTGAACTTTGAAGAGCTTGGCAGCATTCAGGACATGGAAGAAACAGATCTTGATGATTTGGATATTGATCAAAGTGAGCTCGAAAACGGGGACACCGATCAGGACGAAGACGACAACGAAGATGATGAGGAAGAGAATGACGAAGAATAAATAAAAGCTGATCCAGAGGTTCACTCTGGGTCAGCTTTTTGTATATGACAAATATTACACTCCTCGGTGTGGTGCCAGGCACCTCACTTGGAAACTCATTTTCCAGCAACCTGCCACACGATAAGCTTCCAGCGTTGAAAAGCAGGGATGATTTCCTTGGTCAGAAAACGAAACCTCTCTCCCTCCTCATTCAGCTCTTCAATGGCGGAGGCTTTTTCTACTACTTCTTGAAAGCGATTAAGCTCTTCTTCATGCTTTTCCTCCCGCCCAAAGATGTACTTCATCGTCATATTCGATGCATCAAATGGAACGAACCCTTCCATCATTTGAGCAAGCAGCCGATCCCCGCTGTCTGTGTGACCTTCCCGGTAAAACGAGCTGACTGACATCAATCCTTCTTCCACCGTGTTCAGCCAATCCATATATAAACGCAAAAACTTTCTTTCCGACTCCCTTAACTGCTGGGACACTCCAATCCCCTCCCTTTATCAGGGGTGCCTGGCACCACTGCTGTTTGTAATATTGTTGTAATATTCACTGGCCTTTTTCAGGCGCTGACTCCTACACCTATGGTAATAGAAACAGACCACATTTTAAAGGTGCCTGGCACCACAATAGG
>NZ_BAXQ01000050.1:0-4961 GCF_001310615.1 Thalassobacillus sp. C254
TTGGGTAGTATTTTTTCAACTCTGAAAAAATCTCCACCCTTTCTTCCTGGCTTTTCTGATTTTGGCAGGCATATTAGATTATGCCGAGCTCCAGATAAACCGATGAAACACAAAGGCTTCTGAACCTCGGTAATAGCAATTATAGCCTGCCAAAACGCCCGCACTTCCGTTCCTAATTACTCTTCTTTTCGGAATAAAATGACGCTAGAGGGGACTAGTCCCCTCTGGCTAACGCCATTCACCCCAAGCCTTCACAGCCAAGATACCCGATGAATTTAGTCTAGATTTAAACCTTTAAAACAGCAACAGTAGAAGGAATAAGGCTTTTGACGAGATTTTAAAGTGTATTATTTTTTTTCAAACTCAATTTCTATTTCCATGTTTTTAACCTCCTTTAAAAAGAATGTCAGGAGTAGCTCCTACTTGTTTTAACGTTTGCGAAAAAAATTCTCAGCCGTTTTACTTAACAGTGGCGAACAAATGCTGTTATCTCACTCCTGATATTTGGTTTTAAAGAAAATAGGAAAAACCCTTGTTGTGATTCTGATTTTGAGAACCTCAAAATTAAGAGGATAATATATTAAGGTTGAGTGGTTTAATTGATGGGGTCACCATGGTGATGAGTGCAGGAAATCACTTAAAAATGAGGAAATTATAATGGGTGGTGGAGGTGTAGGTGGCATAGTGAGTAACCGAGATTAAAGGAGGGATATCAATGAAAGAATGGTTCTCTGTGGCGGAAGTTGTAGATGAGTTAGGGATACCAGCTAATACGATTAGAAGATATATAAATAACCATGGTATCTACTTAAAAATAAAAAAGAAACATAAGAGTTATTTCATACATAAAGAATCTTTGAATGTTATTAAAGACATTCGGAGATGGTATCAAGATGGTAAGAGTGGTGAACAGGTGGATGAATTACTTTCAAACCAAGGAATACCAATGACTATAAGCATGGGAGAAGATGAACAAACGGATATAAAAGTGACCAAAGTGCTATCAGAATTGAAAGAAGACATGAAGGAACAAAAAGAATTTAATAAACGGTTGATAGAAGAGCTTGAAAAACGGGATCAGTATATTAACGAAAAGCTTAAAACAAGGGATGAAAGACTACTGTCTACTATGAAAGAAATGATGGAAGTAAAGAAGCAGATTGCTGCTAAAGAAGAAAGAAAATCATGGTGGAAATTTTGGAGATAGCTCTTATTGTTACTCACTCAATATTTTAAGAATCTATTAACCATAAGTATTTTACTTATATTAGGAAAAAAGATTTCATACTTTTTCCTCAATTGTGTTATGTTTAGGGAAAAATGATGAGTGAGGGCTGATTTTATTGAGAATTTCAGAGTATTTTAACTTACAAGGTCGAAGTCAAGCAGATTTTGAATTTGTTAATTTATTAACAACTACTGATAATAAATTATTTATTGATCCAACGAGAATGAGAGCCGAAAGAAGATTCCAACTTTGGGCAGAAAAGGTTGATCGCTTTCACCATACTGTTTTTGAGTTATATAGGAATGGAAATCAAATAGAAGCTAAAGAATTGTTTATTAATTCTGGTGAATCAAATGAAATCTTTTTAGGTTATTCTCAAGGTCTTCCCGGAGGCACTGGTAATTCTGAAGATTCTTTAGCACAAGTTTATGATTACATTGAAGAACAGGGTCTATATGATGATAGATTGATAGAAAACGCAGAAGATTTGATGTTGTTCATTCCTAACTTTGGGCCTGATCATTTATCTGATTTTATTGCTAGTGTAATAAAATCAGAGTTAGTGGATTTTACAATTGAACAAGCTGACCAGCATAACATGCCCAGAGACTTGGAATTCACCTTTTCTTATTGGGATATTGACTCTCAAGAATGGAACGAGAGGACAGAAAGGATTCCTCAAGTAGATGGACGTCCTTTGGTGTTGCTACCTAAAGAAATAGTGGTACAAGAATATTTAATTGGACCAGATGAATACCTGAAAAAAGTGGTGCTGACTTGGAGGCAACAAGAACATAGAAGAATAGACAGCGAATTGCATCGAAATAGAGCTAATCAAAATTACGATTTCGTTGCCAAAAAGATTATAGAAGAAGAGGAACTAAGAAATAGTGATAAAACCAAAAAAGAATATATTATTGAACAGACTAAGGCAAACAGAGATTTACTAGAAAGAGAAAGAAGTCGTATAAGAAACGCTCAACTAGGTACCGATCCTAACAAACTTACTGACGAAGAATGGGACAATTTATTTGATGAAATACAAAATAATGAAGAAGAATAACTATATAAGATAAAGGATGATAGAGACATTATGGAAATTTGGATTCCGGTTATTGTTGCTATATTATCTGGCGTTAGTTCTTATTTATTAGCTGTAAAAAACACTAAAGATAAAATAAAAATCCTAGAAAAAAATAATGAAGTTAAAATAGAATCTATGGAAAAAGAACATGCACATCAGATTGAGCTCATGCAAAAGCAAATAGAGATGCAATCTCAGAGAGAAAAAGATCAAAGTATCAATGATCTAACTAAAGGATTTATAGAGAAAGCCATGTCTCAGAGTATGGATGGTTTAGGAGAGACGTTATCTAAACAGATGGAGGATGAAATAAAAAAGAATTTACACAATAAAAAAGAACAAAGTTAAAAAGCTCTTTTCCCAAGGGCTTTTTTAGTCGCAGATGTAAGCGAGGATGTCAACGGTAGCGGACCGGAGGGAGCATAAGGAGTTGACATCCAAGAGGATGTTCACCCTCTCGGCACTGCAAAAGAATACCATTCTTTTGCTTGCCTACCGGCGAGGGGAGGAAGCTTTGAAACCTGGGTTTCAAACCGTCGGAGACAAAAGGGGGTCTGGGGAGGATCTCCCCAGCAGGTTTGGACAGCGTCCAAGGGTTTGTTTTTGCCATGCTTACGCATGGCTCGGCGATAGCCGAAAAGCCTCGCAGAGCACACGACTTTTTTTATAAAAAGTATAGTGTGTTATACTTTACCAAAGTTTCTTCCCCCTATGTCCGTTTTCTGTCCAGGGATTGCATAGTTTATGCAGGGGAGTCTGGGAGGTTTTCAAGTGAGTTATGCGGTCTGTCGAATGCAAAAAATGAAGCAGCATGATCTCAAAGGAATGCAGTTTCATAATCAAAGAGAGCGAAACAGCCAGACCAATTTTGATATTGACTCAGAACGTACAAAAGAGAATTATGATCTTGTAAATGATGGAGACATCAATTACAACGAACGAATAAAACAAATTATTGAGGAACAAAAGATAACCACCAGGAAAATACGCAAAGATGCAGTGATGGTAAATGAGTTACTGGTAACCTCTGATAAAGAGTTTTTCGATTCCCTTTCCAAGGAGAATGAAAAGCGATTTTTTGAGGAAAGCAAAACATTATTTGAGGAACGGTATGGCAAACAGAATATTGCTTATGCAATGGTGCATGTCGATGAGAAAACACCGCATATGCATCTTGGAGTTGTACCGATGCGTGATGGGAAGCTGCAAGGAAAAAATATATTTAACCAAAAAGAGTTACGGTGGATTCAAGATGAGTTTCCGAAGCGCATGAAGCAAAAAGGTTTTGATCTAAAACGAGGGGAAAAGGGATCTGACAAAAAGCATCTCTCAGCTCAGCGATATAAACTTCAAACCTTGAAAGATGAAATTAAGACGTTAGAAGGCGATTTACAGGCCGTAGAAGTTACGAACGAAAAATTGGAGGGAATTACCTCTGAAAATAAAGAAAAGCGCTCTATGGGCTTTGTGGGTCCTGAGAAAGTAGAGATGCCTAAAGACAACTATGAAAAATTGTACGGAATGGCTCAACGCTCTCATGAACACGCTAAAGAACGAGAACGAATCGAAGAAGAGAATTGGAAACTGAAAGAAAAGCAGAAAAAAATGGAGAAAGAAAATGATCAGTTAAAGAGTGAGAATTCTAGACTTGTAGATCTTCTCCAAAATGAATGGCTCAAAAGGGAATTGTTAGAGAAAACATTGGAAGTACTTAAAGATCGACTGAAAGATAAAACTCAGACGTTTGCAAGGCATGTAGGTTATGCTAAAGCTAAAGTTATGACTCGGTTGAAGTTTCCTGAGAAAGAAAAAAAGATGCTCTATCAAAAGATGAATTACCTGGCCAGCAACAATTTGTTGCTGAAATAAAAGAGAAACGAAAACAAAGAAATAAAAATCGTGGTTTAGAATTATAAAAAACCCTTCTGAAATTCAGGAGGGTTTTTTATTCTCCATTTGTATATCGTAAAAGGACATTCATTCTATCTCCTTTACCGCCTTTGAATAATACATCAGGATTAACTCGATAAAAGCCATTACGAACTTTAATTAAAAAATTACTCTCTTGAAGAACTGACATAGTTTCTGTAACAGTTGGTAAAGATACTCCTGTCTGTTCTGAAATATATCTGTGGGTGCCTAAAAACTGATTTTCTTTGTTTAGGTCACTCATAATAAACATAGCAACTTTTATTTTTTTGTTTCCTATCAAATCAAGGGTTTCTAACAAGTGTCCCAACCAAATTTTGTGGAAATTGGCATCTCGTTCTTCTATGTCTGTAACTTGCATTTTATGTACTTCACCAGTTTCCGAATCAACAAACTCCTTGGTTCCTAAAATCTTTACTTTTTTGCGTGTGGCTTTTGGTTTTTTGTATTTACTCATATCCGTCACCTTATTATGTTCAGCTGCCATTTGTATAACTCTCCCTTTATCGTTTGTATAAATTGCAATATTGCTTATTCACCAATATAATATATTTTTTGTATAAATTCAAGTTATACAAAAAGATAAAAAAATTTATACAGATGATTAAAAAAATTTATACAAGCAAAACCCTAAAAAACCCTTATATACCAATGGTTTTAGCCTATTACCCCTTTAATTTACTCTTATCTATAAATTAAAAGGCTATCAGAAAAGCAGGA
>NZ_BAXQ01000051.1:0-4284 GCF_001310615.1 Thalassobacillus sp. C254
AAATGGGAGTGATAATAAGTTTAGCTTCATTTTTTGTCGTCCAATTGTCGCTTAGTTTTTTATTTAAAAACCATTTAAAAAAGCCTACACAAAAGTGTAGGCTTGGACTCAAGGGTGTTTCTATTAGTGTCCTCCATGGCCATTGAGACCTTCAAGTTCTAATTTCTGATCAATAATTCCTTGTGTTTCAAAAGATATATCATCGAACGTTCCTAAAATGAAGCCGTGGTTATAAGGACCTTCCATCGGGTTGTTTTCAAATATCGGTTTAAGTGCAGAAAAATATTCGTACACTTCATCGGTCAATTCTCCTTCTTCCAGCCAAATCATTGGTGCATGTTTACCAAGATGCGCAAATGGGGCACCGGCTATAGCTAAATCAGGGGTATCAGTAGAAATGAAAGATAGACCATGACCCGGTTCATTAATTCCCCAACCGAAATCATTATCATCATCTCTAAATTGTGCAAAGGCAACTGAAAGTTCTGCTGGAGATTCACCTTCTATTCGTTCTACTTCCCCGTACTCGTTTAGTTCCTCTTCCACATTAGCACTGATTGCACTTTCACTGCCTAAAAGGTAGATATTAGCGTTTCCTTCTCGTTTCTCTAAGGCTTCTGATGTAGCCTCTGGTATTTCGTCGTTATCTACGTATAAAAGACTTTCATCCATGTGGGCAATCCAGTTTCCTGCCACTGTGGTTAACTCTCGCTTTCATTTTCCATGGAGCCAACTATTACGTTTTCTGGAGCTTCTCCAATAATTGAAGCATATGCTTCGTCTATTTCATAAGCAAAGGACGCTGGGTCATCTTCTTGTATTTGTTCTACGTTATACTCATCAAGTTCCTCAATGACTGAATCACTTACACTTCCCATGACTATAACTTCAACGCCTTCATCATTTCCTTTTGGCTGTAAACGACTAATTTCTTGGGATACAACCTCGGGAATATTATCAGATTCTATAAAAAGCGCAGGGCCATCATTAGGATGGTGGACCAAATTTAGACTTGCTAAAGAAACTTGCCAATTATCTTCTGGTACAAGAATGACCGTACCTGGCTGATTTTCCTCATAAACTGCAGGCCATACTGTTTGTGATACTTGAACAGCAAACTCAATCGTGTCATTGTTATCAATTCGAGTAATGTTTTTTGTCTGATTGTCGATTAAACCTTGTGTGGCATTTTCATTAAGGGTTTCAGGAGGAGTGGCCGCTTTCTCTCTTATTTCTTCTTCACTGCCACCCTCCATGTTATGATCCATGTCCCCATGATCCATATCTTCATGGTCCATGTCCCCATGGTCCATGCCTTCCTCCATATCTTCACTCTCTTCTTCTACGTTCTCATTCGTAGTATCCTCTTCAATCACCTCAGGTTCTTCCTCGTTATTACAGGCAGCTATGATAGCAAGAAGTCCTGCCGTACTAAGTACCTTAAAAATTTTCTTTTTCATTATAATCCTCCTTATTTATGATCTATGTATAGTAACAAAGGACATTATAGCAAGTAAATTTGAAAAAACTATGGAGATAGTTTGAGCTTCAACAAAGAAGTTGATTTCTAGTTTTCTTTGTAAGAGGCGAAAGCTATTAGTTGGCTAAAAGTAAATTCACCGGTACAATCACTACATATAATGGTAAGTGCTTCTTTCCTTCTTTTTTTCTTTTATAGATATCTCAAAATCCACTTTTTGTAGTGTATCATTTTAATTTTCTAAGTTGCAATTCGTAATACTGCTATTGTAAGCATGGTTAGAAGCAGCACATTCTATTTTTTCCTTGTGTGCGTTTCTTGCAGTGAAAGTGGTCTTGTTTTGGTTTATTTCTTTGGCTCTACTTCTTTTCTTCTGTTTTTTGATAATAATCATCTAAGTAGCTTCTGTTGGCGAATCCATTTTTTCGGCGGTACCATATAAGGAATAAAGAACTGAAAATAAGGATTAAAGATATAACCTGAGCAGTGCGAAGTACGTCAAATATCATTAAACTGTCTGTGCGTAACCCTTCAATGAAAAAACGTCCTACAGAATACAAAATGAGATAGGTGAAAAACAGTTCACCTTGTCTAAGGTTCACTCCCCGAAGCCAAAGCAAAATAGCCAAGACAGCAAAATTCCAAAGTGATTCATATAAAAAGGTTGGTTGATAATATGTTCCATTAATGTACATTTGATTAATAATAAATTCTGGAATCATAAGTGTTTCCAAAAACTCTCTTGAAACGGGACCTCCGTGAGCTTCTTGATTCATAAAGTTACCCCAACGGCCGACAGCTTGTCCCAATATAATGCCGGGTGCTACTAGATCTGTCAGCTTCCAGAAGGAAATGCCCCGTTTCTTAGAAAAGACAAATATAGTCACAAAGGCACCTAAAAGCCCTCCATGAATTGCAAGACCTCCTTCCCAAATAGCAAATACTCTTGCGGGATCATATATATATGTTTCCCATTCAAAGACCACATAGTATATTCGGGCGGACACAATGGCAATAGGGAAGGCCCACATTAAAAGGTCTGCAAATATCTCTTTCGATAATCCTCTTTTTTCAAACTCTCTAGAGACAAGAAGATACCCAAGGAATGCACCGAAACCGATAAGCAATCCATACCAATAGATTGTAAAAGCCCCTAGTTCAAAAGCGACACGATCATAGGGCTGTATTGCTAATAACATGTATTACACCTCCTTTTTTCTTTTTATGTTTTTCATAATGAACAGGTAAATTGTTGCCCTAAAAAAGACGGAACGGGTTAACAGAAAAAACCCTCATTCGCTTAAGCATATAAGAAAAATGTGATGGTTTCTTGAAGTCACAAAGATTTATTAAAAGCAGAAGAACCACAAACTGGGGGAAGTCAGTTTGCGGATGGAGAGAATTTTTCTATCTTTAATATTTAGTACATAGTATTTTTCTAACCACGGCTGTTTTGGGTTTTTGTCTGTTTGGGTATAGGGATAGGCTTGCCTATTAAAAACTGGGTGATTTGAAAAGGGGAGGCCAGTTTTGCAACCGTATAAGAACAAAACATACTAAAAGCAACAGCAAAGATAAAATAGACCAGTGGATTTAAAAAATCGATAGGTGGTAAATAAAAAAGAAAAAAGGTGTGTAGTAAATAAATATTAAAAGAGTACTTGCTTATTAAGAGAATAAAGTGGGGAACTTTCTTTACATATAAGGAAAAGAATATGATAGCTCCAATTACACTAGAAGTATAAAAGAGATTATCGATTCTCTTAGAGGAAACGACAGGTAAGATATCACTTCTCACTAATACAAACATAATTATCAAATTAATCATAGGAAAAAGAATAATTATTTTTTATATTTGATTACTAGTTCTTTTAGAGACTCATAATTTTTTCCACAATAGTAACCTAATACAAAGTAAAAGATCCATCCGACAAATGGCAACCAATGCCCCCTCTGCCAAATGTAATCACCTAAAGGTATAGCTAAAGGTTCAGTAAAGTTAAAAAATGATAAATAAACAACATTGATGATGAGGGAGACAAGAATCACTTTAACTGGTGACCAATTTTTCAAAAATTTATGTAGGAAAACATGTAAAATGTAAAACTGAAAAATAATTAAAATAAAGTAACCCGTATAACCCCCTAGAAAAACGTTAAACAATGACTCGCTTATAAATCCAGTCAGACTATCCGTTGTTATAAAGGCAAAGACTAGCCCATAAATACAAAGGGAAATAACAAATATTTTACACGCTTTAAAAAAAGCCGTGAGGCACCTTATTTGGGTAAGAGCGTGCTAGGAGTAATTCAGATATAAAGACGAATGCCGGGGTACCAAAAAAAGCAGCAAAGCGTACAGCAATTAAGAAATATTCTTCAAACTGAGACACAGTGTGTTCATAATTGGTTAAAGTAATATTTACAGAGTGAATGACAACTACGGCCAAACAGGCAATCGCTCTCACCCAATATATTTCGTTTATGATTTTTTTTCCAAGATCAACACCTCTCTACAAGGACAGACACGCACCTGAGGTGCTTTTTTATGCAGTATGCCCTTGTCCACACCTATTACATTCCTATAAGTTCTGTAAGGTTAAAAGTATAAATCTTAAATATGCAGAAAGTATGAAGTTATCAATGTTATTAAAGTGAATTCGTGTTTAAAAGAAAATAAAAAAATTTTTTACAAAAGGCTTAGGACCAGTCAGTTTATATTATTTAACTTGTTTTTTAAATGAAGTACTTCATTATTTCTTCAAAGAGCTATGAAATACTAGTAAAAAAGCAGAAGGAGGAATG
>NZ_BAXQ01000052.1:0-3418 GCF_001310615.1 Thalassobacillus sp. C254
CATAAATATGTCTATCAGAAAAGAAGCAGGCCATCATGGCCTGCTTCTTTTTAGAAATGATATCTTCTTGCTCCTATGTAACGCTCACTCCAATATATGGAGTCCAGGTCAGCTATTGTCACTCCGGTCGATGACCCAGCATAGGTAAACTGCCGACCGCCTATGTAAATTCCCACTTGAGAAGGCCCGGGTCCATCCAGTTCGAAAAAGATGACATCTCCTACCGTGGGATTCTCTATTACTTCTCCTTCTTCCCACATTCCTTCGATCGTTTCTGGCAATTCTGTTCCTTGTTCGTTAAAAACGCACTGTACGAACCCTGCTCCATCAAACCCATTAGAGTCTTTCCCTCCCCTGGCATAAGGGACACCAAGATAGTCGGAAGCTTTCGCAATTAAGTCTACCACTTTTAACCTTTTACTAGGAGGCGGAATAACGTTAGGTTCTTTTATTTGAACCTCTTCTTCACTTTCTCCTTTAAGAACCTTGTTTATTTTTGATAAAGTCTTTTCCCCTGCTACGCCGTCTACGACCAATTCCTCGTGTTCACGCTGAAAAAGCTTTATTGCTTTTTCTGTAACTGAGCTGTATATACCTGTAGGCTCCATTTTTATATACTCTAACGTTTGCAGTGCTTTTTGCAGCTTGGAGACATCTTCCCCATGAGAACCTACTTTTAATTCTTTTCCTATTTCATTTTCATCGGTTTCTGGAATTTCTTCTGCCTGGCTTTCTCCTGTATCCTTCGGAGGCTCGTAGGCTGCCAGCTTCTCATGAGTTTCTTCCCCAACGATGCCATCTGCTTCTATATCTACAGCATGTTGAAAATCTTTCACTGCTTTTTCAGTTCGTTCTCCGTAAATACCTGTCACCGCGTAGGTATAAAATCCATATTCCTTGAGTGTGTTTTGCAGCCTTGATACTCCGTTTCCCTTTACTCCTAACTGCAAAAGTTCAGTGTGAAAATTATGAACCGGTGTATAATGAGTTTCCTCTTCTATTGGCTCAGCCGCCGCTGAATCGCTTTCCACTTCTCCCCCGTGGTCCGCCTGGTGGATGGCACGAAGCAGAGCAAAGGTTTCAGGACCGGCTACCCCATCAGGTGTAAGATTTTGCTTTTTTTGAAAGCTCCTCACCGCTTCACTTGTGCTCCTGCCAAAAGTTCCACTAATTTTGCGCTTATAATAGCCTAGATCTTTTAGCTTCTGCTGAAGAGATTTTACCATTTTCCCTTCTGAACCTGGCTCCAGCACAGAAAATGAACTAGCTGCCTGTGGCTGAACCTTTGGTTTAGAAGACGGCAGAGGAGGATCTACGGGCTGTACGCCATTCAACAAAGCGTAGAAGGTTTCAGGACCTGCCATGCCATCAATACGCAGCCCGTGATCTCTCTGGTAGGCCTTAACCGCTTCTTCAGTATCCTGGTCATAATGACCTGTAGACTCATCATATGTAAAATAGCCTTTTTCTTTTAAAATATCCTGCAGTTCTCTCACATCATCGCTTTCTAACCCTTTAGTTAACAACATATTATGTCCTCCATTGCCTGTAGCTTTTTGAAAAATAAAAAACCAGACGACTACCTGGCTTTAGAAATAGCGTGTTAACACTAATCATTGATGTAAAGATAAGAAGACACTTCTTATGCATTCTATGTGTCTCTATTATAGGGGAAAAAGTGGTAAAAGTGCTAGATTGAAAGAATAAAATAGGCATATAGCCCAGGTACTTCTTGAAGGTGCCTCTTCTTGCGGGTGCTTTTTTGGCAGGTGCCTTAGGGGGGGTGTATTGGGGGTGCCTGGCACCACTTGCCGCTGTAATATACCTTTCCTTGTACGGCGGGAACTTCACGTGAATTTTGTTACATTCCCAGGCGGGTGCCTGGCACTACTGGAGGCTGTAATATACCTTTCCCTGTACGGCGGGAACTCCACACGATTTTTGTTACATTCTCAGGCGGGTGCCTGGCACCACTCTCATCTGTAATATACCTTTCCCTGTACGGCGGGACTTCACGTGAATTTTGTTACATTCCCAGGCGGGTGCCTGGCACCACTTGCCGCTGTAATATACCTTTCCCTTTACTGCGGGGGATTCACGAGGCTTTTGTTACATTCTCAGGCGGGTGCCTGGCACCTTAATTAACCTTAATTAGGGCCATACAAAAAAGCCGGAAGCGGATTCCGGCTTATAGCATTCTCCCACGTTGGTGGTCTTTATTAATATCTTCATTGCGCATGCTTTGATAAATTTTATCATAAACTGCCTTTGATTTAGCACGATCTTCTTTCGATGCCATTACACGTCGCTGATTTTGAGCAAGTATCTTTAAAAGATGTTTTTTATCTTCGTTTGTCAGTAGCATACTTAGCTGGTCTCCCCTTTGATTCAAAGGTAATAAGTGAGTTGCTATTATTCTAGCATATTCTTCTCTATCTATCACTTTTTTACCTTTTTAGGCTGAAAGGTAAACATACAGACTACAGTATATTCGCTCTTTTACTGCTTTCACGTTACTTGTTAGTGGAACATACAACACAGTATATGTAGGAGCTCACCAAATGTACCCCGCACTAGCAGATTTACAGTTTTTCAGCACAGAAAAATGGGATCCACCTAATTCTTACAGGTAGCCCATGTCGTGTAATCTCATCATAGATTCCTTCCAATCTTCGGGATGCAGGTATCCTTTACACAGGATTGCTTTTGGAAGATTAGCTTTTAAGAGAACGATAATGTCCATGATAAAAGGAGTAAGGAGCTTACCTTTCTCGTTACAAACTCCTAGCGCAATTAATGGAGAGTCACTTACGCGATACTTCATAAGGTTCCTGTAAATAATGACTGTATCCGTGGAAAATGAGTGAAGCGTTTTTACAAATATCTTATCCGGAGACACCCAAACCTGTGTGTTGTCCGTGTTGAAAAAAGGTCGTTCTTTCCTCTTGGTAAATCATTTGTATAATTAAAAAGAAGGTCATACATTTCTCCCCATATATCTTCATTGATGCTTTTACAATTGATGCTTACTTCAATAGAAGTTTCATAACGAGCGTCCATGATGAACCCCCTTTTACAGAATGTATGTTTGGAAATATTATATAACAAATTTTAGGAAAAGTAAGTAATTTTTACTGTTACGAGTATATGAATTTTCCCTTTTCTTCTTCTTACTCTTTCTCACACAGGATTCTTATAGAAAGATACTAGGAAGATAGTTTGTGAAGGGGAAGGTGCCTGGCACCCCAAAGGCTTAATAACATGAAAAACCTTATATACCAGGGTTTGGAGGCGTTCAATTGTTACAGGAGTGTTACATTCTCCCAGGGTGCCTGGCACCACCACACGGGCCACAAAAAAGAGGCACCGCGATGGGTGCCTCTTTTTATCATTAATAGGGGGTAACTATTAATTACTC
>NZ_BAXQ01000053.1:0-2820 GCF_001310615.1 Thalassobacillus sp. C254
GTTGGAATAAATGCGATAACACGCTTACCATCAACTAATAGTGCATGTAGAAAGGCTTCTCTAACTATTCTTTCTTCCATTGGTGAAATTAAAATATAAATAATGTCTTCCTTGCTCATAGTTGGAAAAAGAGAGATCAAATGATTACTATATGCTAAAAGTTCTGTAAAAGCTTGTCTTTCAGTTTGTCGGGATTTCTTTAATTCAATAATACTTATTCCAACACCTTCAATGTTTACTCCTAAAAAGTCTGCCCTAATGGTTGAATCATTCGTTTTATTTAAGGGGACTTCCACACCTATTAAATCCATGTATTTAGTGTAATTAAATGTTTCATTCAACCTCTCAAAAACCATCTTTAAGAAAACTTTATCTGGTTCTATTTTTTCTCCAAATTCAACATCAACATTTGGAATATCACCTATTATTAATTGAGAAAGCTGATCTTTTCTTTCCCAAATATAGTTTTGTATTTCTTTTTCACTAAACATCTTTTGTACTCCTAACTTCAGCAATCGGATATAAAATATTCAATTTTCAACCTTCTACTTTATCTAATTAATTTTTCTGTCTCTTCAATAAATCTGTAACAATTTATATTCACGAAACCTTTCATTTACACAAAATTAAGGTAAAAAAAAAAGCACCACAAACCCAACGGGCATAAAGTGTACCCTTTGTAAAGGACAGTTTAAAAAAGTTCTAGGCAGTTTTCCGAAGATGATCCCTGTATTGTACAGGGGTCATTTTATTTAAATTCCATTTATATCTGAAGTGGTTGTAATAATTCATGTATCGTTTAATTTCCTGTTCTACCTCTTTCAATGTAAAACATTTTTCAAGGTGTGTTTCATCTTTTAAATGGCCAAAAAAGGATTCCTGAGGGGCATTGTCCCAACAGTTGCCTCGTCTTGAAATGGACTGCAGTAACCCTAGTTTCTTCACCTTGTTCTGAAAGCCAGGGTGCGTATAATGAAAGCCTTGGTCTGAGTGAATAAAGGCTCCTTCGGATTTTTTAAAGTTTCTGTTTTTCTTTAACTTTTTGGAGGGTGTCTGTTACGATGTCCAAGGTGATCCGGTCGGAGACTTGATAGGCCAGAACCTCACCAGAAGCTCCATCCAGTATTGTAGATAAATAACCTCGCTGGTTCTTTCCATAGCTCAAATATGTGATGTCAGTCATTAGTACTTTTCCAGGTAGACCTTGTTTGAACTTACGTTCTAACATATTAGGCACCACTGAATGCTCATGTGTTGCCTTCATCATCCGTTTGTATGGATTCGCTTTTCGAATCGGACAGATAATCATATATTTCTTCATAATCCGACGGATACGTTTCAAATTGTAGACAACATTAAATTGACCCGCCAAAGTCATTTTAATCTGGCGCGCCCCTTTAGTTCGGCGTTTGAAGCGATACGCCTTTAAAATCGTTTCTTTAGCTGCTTCGTCCTGTTTTTCTTTCTGGTCTCTTCGCTTTTGAGATTCCTGGCTGAAATAGTTATAGTACCCGCTTCTTGAGACCTCAGCTACATCACATAGGTAACTTACCATCTTATTCAACTTGTACTTAACGATAACCTCTCGAATTAAAATATACTTTTGACTTGGGCATAAGACTACTTTTTCATCCCCCTTTCCATAAACCGGATCTTTTTTAGAAGCTCGTTTTCCGCTTTCAATAAGTTAATCTGAGCTTCCAAACGGGCGTTTTGTTCATCCAGTGAGAGTTCTCTTTCTCTCGGTCGCCTGAATGTCCTGCCCTTGTATCATCTAATCCAATAATTCCTTTTTCTCTGTAGCTTTTTGCCATCTCTTGCTTGCAGCTTTCATCCTCGTAGCACCTAGAACTTCTGGATCAAACCCGTTCTCTTGAAATATCTGCCTTGAGAACTTACCTTTTTCCCTCTCCGCAATAAACAACCTCTTAAATTCATTTGTATAAGTAACGCCCTTTGCGCTAACCGTTTTCACAAAAGGGTTGGCGTATAATTCTTTTATTTGTTTTTCAGTAAATGTCTTTTTACTCATTATTTTCCCCAATCTCTGTAATGTGTTGTTTAATCATTTCACAAAAAATACCCTATAGGTAGACTTTTTTTACGTGTCTACTCTATAGGTACATTTTACACAAACGAAGGTTGTTTTTATAAAGTCATGGTCTAATTAAAACAATTGCTGTCCTAAGAGCATACTTGAGACTGAAAAGCACCAGCAGGTGGTAAAACATTAGTATATATGGGAGGTCCCAAACGGGGTGTAAAGGTTGTAGCAATCCAATTTCCATATTCACCAGCCAGCAAAGAGGGAGGTTTCATTATAAACCGTCCACTTAAAACGAAATGCCGAATGCTTATAGCGGTCTCATCAAATATTGTCAAGTTGCCAAAAAAGGAGGCATATGGTGAATCGAAACTTATTTGTTTAGCTCTTTCGTCCCAATACCCATTAATCGGAATAGGTATACCACGAAAATTAACTGTACCTACTACTTTGTTGTCTACAATGGAATCAATGGTAAGTATACCTCTAATAATGGATCTCCCCGCAATAGAAGCATCAATCCCCCATACGGATGGAAAGGGGATACTGACTTTGGCTGTCTTTGGAATTTTCAAAATTAACCTCTCCTTGATTATTTTATGTATGGATTGAGTTGTATTTAATCATAATCCTGTAGTAATGATACAGGATATGCACAGAGAATCACTTAGGTGTTTTGTTAAGAAAGAATTTTCCTGACGGAACCCCTGTTAGTCCCTTTGATCCTTGTCGCCCGATGCTTACCAAGTCGTATTCCACCCCGCCCAATTTATATG
>NZ_BAXQ01000054.1:0-2797 GCF_001310615.1 Thalassobacillus sp. C254
CTATAATCAAATGGTTTATGAAAATCAACATTAGCTTTGACAGAGCCTACATAAAAAGGATTCTATATTATATGAGTATTACTAAGAGGAGAAAACAATATAATGTTAGAAAGTGCTTACAAAAAGAAAAGTTGTTGTGTATGCTTATAGTAAAGGTCAAGGGGGATTTGATGAAAAAGAAAACGAGTCGTTTTGAAACAAAAGCTATACATGGCGGGTACGAACCGAATCAGCATTTTGACAGCTTGACTCCGCCTATCTATCAAACCTCTACGTTTACTTTTTCTTCATTGGACCAGGGTGCATATAGATTTTCCGGTGAAGAAGAAGGGTTCATATATTCACGGATATCTAATCCTACGGTAGATGCACTGGAAAAGCGAGTCGCTGAGCTTGAGGGAGGCGAGAAAGCACTGGCGTTTAGTTCGGGTATGGCAGCAGTATCGGCTGCATTAATAGGTTTAACAAAGAAAGAAGATCATATCTTGTGCTCAAAAGGAGTATACGGCTGTACCTTCGGACTTCTTCAGCTGTTAAAAGAAAAATACAATATCGAACACACTTTTTCCTACTTAGATACGTCTGAAGAAATAATATCTAATATCAGAAGCAACACAACATGTATTTATATAGAAACACCGATAAACCCTACAATGAGATTAATAGATTTGGAGAAAGTGGCCTCTATAGCCAAAGAAAGAGGAATAAAAGTAATTGTAGATAATACGTTTTCCACCCCCTATTTGCAGCAGCCGTTAAAAAAGGCTGTGACATTGTTATTCATAGTGCGACTAAGTTTATTGGAGGACATGGAGATGTCATAGCAGGTCTTCTTGCCGGGAATGAAGAGATCGTTACCTATTTAAAGAAAACAGCACAAAAGGATATTGGAGGAGTCCTTTCACCATTTGATGCATGGCTGCTCCTGCGGGGACTCAAAACTTTGGCAGTAAGAATGGATAGACATTGTGAGAATGCAGAAAAAATTGCCACAGAGCTAAAAAAGCATTCTAAAATTCAAAGAGTATATTTCCCTGGTGACCAGGATCACCCTGATTACTCTATTATGCAGAAGCAAATGAAAAGGGGGGAGGCCTCATTTCTTTTGAAATAAAAGGATCACTTGAAGATACTAAGAAAATGGTAGATCAATTAAAGATGGTACGGATAGCAGTCAGTCTTGGTGATGCAGAAACACTAATTCAGCATCCAGCTTCGATGACACATGCCGTAGTTCCTGAAGAGGAAAGAAAAGAAATGGCTATATCAGCAAGACTTTTGCGTTTGTCTATCGGTCTTGAAGCCTGGGAAGATATTTGGGAGGATCTTGAAGAAGCCCTTGATTCTATTAATTGAAAGCAGTTCGGTCACTGATAATAAGAAACAGGAATACGGTGTTTCCTGATCGCTCCCGGTCCATTAATCTATAAAAACCGTTTGCTTTTAAAAAGCCAAACGGTTTTTTTATTTTTTCAGTACTTCTAATAAATCTAGTTAAAAAAAAACACTTCTTTACTTTGTCGCTTTTAAGCGCTAAAATAATTATAAATAAAAAAGAGAAAATTTTAAAAATTAAGGGAGAGATTACTGTGAAACTTAATAAGGGTTTATCCTTATCTTCAATGGCTGCAGCGGCTCTGCTTTTGTCAGCTTGTGGAGATGATAGCAACTCAGCGGCAGATGCACAGAATGAAGGAACAGACCAGGAATCAGATGTAATTACTATTAAGGTAGGGCATATTGCCCCTGAGGGAGAGGCATATGCACTAGGTTTCGAAGCTTATGCTGAAGCTGTAGAAGAAGCTACAGATGGAAGAGTAGAATTTGAAATCTTTGGTGATGGCTCTTTAGGAGGGGAAAGAGAGCTGGCTGAGGGTGTACAAATAGGGAATATTGATATGAGCCTTGTCACTACCGGGGTAATTAGTAATTTTGTTCCAGAAGTGACAGCTTTGGAGTTTCCGTTTTTATTCAGGGACTTAGATCATGCCTACAAAACATTGGATGGAGAAATTGGACAAGAAATACTTGATGGTATGAATAGTGCCGGATTTAAAGGGATTGCTTTCTGGGAAAATGGTCAGCGTCATTTTGCCAATAACAAAAGACCTATTACAGAGCCTGAAGATTTAAGCGGGTTAAATATGAGAACAATTGAAAGTGATATTTTAATCGAAACGTATGAGAGTTTAGGCACTCATCCTACTCCAATGGCTTTCCCTGAAGTGTACGGCGGCCTTCAGCAAGGAGTAATTGACGGAACAGACCAGTCGTATGGCGTGATTTGGAGTACAAATACCTATGAACAGCTGCCATATTTTACGGAATCGGGATTATATTATGCTTCGGCTACATTAATTATTAATGATGAGTTATATGAGGAGCTTCCGGAAGATATAAGAGAAACGATCGTAGAACTTGGAAAAGAATATGCCCAAGTGCAGCGTGAAATATCTCAGGAACTCGAAGAAGAGCAGCACAATAACTTAGTGGAAAACGGTGTCGAAATTATTCCTATGGAAGATATTAATATTGAGGAGTTTAGAGAGCTGGTAGAGCCGGTGTATGAGAAATACGCAGACCAATATGGGGATTATATAGAAAGAATTGAAAACGTGGAATAGGGAAGAAAAAGACGCTAGGAAAAAACAATCTCTGAAAAGGAATAAAAGGTGTCAGTTATCGATTTTCGATAGCTGTTACCTTTTTGTTGATCAGAAATGGGTTAATGGGCTTACGAGCGGTGTACTTTCTCAAGTTCACCGCCAGTAATGCAAATCCAATTTCGTTTTTCACC
>NZ_BAXQ01000055.1:0-2688 GCF_001310615.1 Thalassobacillus sp. C254
CGCGACACGTTCCTAAGTGAAAAAGCTTAGGCGTTGTTAAACAAGCATGTTTGACAATGAACCGTTATTCCGAGAAGTCAAATGAAGGGGTAACGCCCTGAAGGGCTTCCTTTAATCCTCCGACATGCAATTCTGCTGATAAGAGTGGAGTTGTATGAAGCTCGGTGAAGTCGGTTGAGAGACACCGTAAACTCCTCCTGGAGTTCGAAAGTCGCCTAGAGGTAGGCGATGTGTCCTATAAACCGGAAGTCTATAAACACCCATGGTTAGAATGCACGTGTAAACCATTAGCGAGTCATGGCAAGTGCAGACGAATCCCTGATTGTACGGGTCTATATCGGGAGGAAGTCGAAAGGCTTTCTGACACAAAGGAGTGTCGCTACGGTGGATGAGTAAGACTCTCCTTTATGAAAATCCATCTATCGTTACAGGCGATAGCCACGTAGCAGGCTCATAGGGGAAACCTAACGGTGATTGTACAGATAGGAATAATGGAACGTGGTAAGCTGCGGATGCGGAGGACTTATTCTCTGATGAAACGGTTCTAAGGAAAGCAGTAGGGAGATTACCTACTTGTATAACTTAGATTTATCGCAGTGAAAGTGGTGGCATCGTACCGGTGAAGCGTGTAACGAACGCAGAGGGATGGCCACTAGTCGATAATAGACTGACTGTTACTCATATGGTTCATACATGGTTTCGAGTAAGACTAAGAGATGTAATTCTCCTGATCAGGTAGGAGGTTACAGCCCATGTTAAAGAAAACCAAGTTGCGACACATTGAATATTACGACATGCAAAAGGTTTACGACGGTCTATATTCAAGCAGTCAAAACGGTAACAACTTTTATAAGCTATCAGAAATGATTGGTTCTGAACAAAATATCCGACTGGCATATCGGAACTTAAAAACAAATAAGGGTAGTAAAACAACCGGGACTGATGGTCTTACCATTAAAGACCTCTGGCATTTAAATGATCAGCAAATCGTCCTTGAAGTTAGGCGACGATTAATAGATTATCAGCCAGGTTCTGTTAGGAGAGTATGGATTCCTAAAGAAGGTTCGGATCAGAAGAGACCACTTGGCATTCCGCCAATATGGGATCGCTTGATCCAACAAGCTATTCTACAAGTATTAGAGCCCATTTGTGAAGCAAAATTTCATCCACATAGTTACGGGTTTCGCCCGAACAGAAGTGCTCACCATGCCTTCAGTCGAATGGTAAGTCTCGTCAATATTGGAAGGCAACACTATTGCGTTGATATTGATATTAAAGGATTCTTCGACAACGTGGATCACGGGAAATTGCTTAAGCAATTATGGTCGCTCGGCATACGAGATAAATCGTTGTTATGTATTATCTCGAAACTTCTAAAAGCACCCATCCAAAACGAAGGGTCTTCTGAAAAAGGGACTCCGCAAGGAGGTATTCTCTCTCCTTTACTTTCGAACATTGTGTTGAATGAACTAGATTGGTGGATTAGTAGTCAATGGGAAACTTATCGTCCCCATCGATCTCGATCAGTCGGTTTTCGTCACTATGCCAGGAAGTATACGAATTTAAAGACCGGCTATCTCGTAAGATACGCGGATGATTTCAAAATTATGTGTCGTACGTATCAAGAAGCTAAGCGCTTTTACTATGCGACAGTTGATTTTCTGAAGTCCCGATTGGGATTAGATATTAATGAACAGAAATCCAATGTCGTGAACTTAAAGCGAAATGCATCAGAGTTTCTTGGGTTCAAACTCAAAATTGTCAAACAGCGTCAAGCCAGGTATGGCTACATTGCCAAGACATCCATGAGTGACAAATCGGTTATGAAAACCAAGAATTTATTAAAAGATCGTATCAAAGAAATTCAACAATACCCCACAACGAAGACCGTTCAACGCTTTAATACTACCCTGATAGGTATACAACATTACTTTCGATATGCCACCACGATTTATACGGATCTAACAGAAGTGAATTATATTCTCTTAAAATCCATGAAATCCAGATTAAAGAATAAAGCTTCGATAAGAAAATTCAGCGAAACAAGCTTCTTGTTTAAAAAGAAAACCAGAGGAATCAGACCAGATACAAAAGTCTTTGTAATCCAGAACACAGCTCTTTTACCTGTGACAGGGGTTCACCATAAAAACCCATGGAACTTCAGTCAACACTACTGTAATTACACGGAAGAAGGGCGTAAAGGTGTTCACACAGGGCTTCAGGCTATTCCAAAAGATGTTCTAGTTCAAGTGATGCATCGTTACTCGAAAAACAGAAGCATTGAATACAATGATAACCGCATTTCTAAATACGTAGCTCAGTACGGTAAGTGTTATATCACCGGTGAGCCTATAGGAATTGATCGGGTTCATTGCCATCACATCATACCACTAGTAATGGGAGGGACAGATCATTACTCCAACTTGGTTATCATTGATCGCTTTGTTCACAAACTGATTCATGTGAAGCGAGACGATGAAATCACAAAGTACCTCAGGTACTTTCAATTAGACAAGAAGCAACTTGAAAAGCTGAATGTACTGAGAAGTACTTTTGGAAATGAACCGATTATAACGTAGCTTTAAGTCAGTTGGAATCGATGGAACGCCGTATGCGCGGAAACGCGCTCGTACGGTGTGAGGTGGGGGAAAAGATGGAGATCATATCAAAGTCTTACCTATCATCATA
>NZ_BAXQ01000056.1:0-2675 GCF_001310615.1 Thalassobacillus sp. C254
TTTCAGCTGATTCAGAATATTTCACTAATTGTTCAAGAAAATCTTCTTTATAATCGGGTATAAATTCAGCTCCAGAAGTTAGTAGTGGATAAAGGTTAGTAAACCAAGTTATTTCCTCACTATTATATTCTTCTACTTCTTTAACCCATTCCTGGACGCTTAAATTTCTTTTTTCAAGATTATTAATAAACGCATAATATGTTTCTTGATAGTGTGTCTCCCATATTTTCAAGAGTATTTTTTACTTTCGATATCACACCTGGCACATGTAGATTAATACCTTCTTTTTTTGCTTCTTTCATTATTGTTGTAAGTATAATATGCCGAAAATTACCTTCATGTCCGTTTATTGCTACAGGAAGCACTTAATACTTTGTGCTTCTTCTAATGTCTCTAAGATATGTTCTAATTCTTCGTCAACCTCTCCAAATTTCTTATGAAGATGTTGTTTAGTAGCAGTATTAACACTTTTAGCGGCTATGTTTGCAAAAATCGTTCCTAGGTATGACTTACCAGTTCCATAGGGCCCTACAATCATATTGAACCTGTTTTGCTCCATTGTGCATAAGGCCAGCTAGGAGGGACTTTAAAGCTAAAGCATGACTGTGAGTCGGATAATAGTTATTAATATAGATATCCTGTCCTATATCAAACTTAATGTTAATACTCGATTTAAAAGTATTCAATTCTAAACCAATCACAGTAAAGCCACCACTTTTCTATTATATTCCTGATCAAGAAAATCAAGGGGATCCGTTCCATTTATTTTAACTGAATCTAAGTTGTTTGTTCTTACAAATGTAAGTGGGTAATGAGGGTGAAGAGAAAGTTTATCTATTGCCTCTATAATTTGTTTTCTTGAAAAATTAAATTGTAATTCCCCAGAGTCCCTTTTCGTTTTCTAGCTCTGAAACTGTAAGTGTGTCAACATCATTTTCTTTACAATAATCAAAAGAATGTAAAGAAGAGCAGTATCCCCAATATTTTCGTATTTGGCTTCCAATTTGGTAATAATACCATCATTAATCTCTATTAATTTCAATGCAGAAAATGGACTAACCATAATATCCTCGGGATCTTGGGCTTCCGCTGCGGTATAGCATTTAATTAAACAATCAATGTCTCTTTTAATTGAGTTAGAAGAAACCTTTTTTGTTTTCAACTTTTCCCACCCACTTTAATAGTTCATCATATAGTTGATCTTTGCTAAAGCTTAAACCATGGTATTGATTGAAGAACCAAAACCATGCAGATGCAGGTTCTTTTTCTTTTACAAGATGATAATGCAGAATTGCTGCGGTATCATTAAGGCGAATAGAAGCATCATATTGGTAAAACAATTCGCCAAACTTTGATTTAGTAAAAATACGTTTTCTAGTTTCCTTATCATTTTTTTCTTCTAATATTCGAGTAGCAAGAGCCCAAAAACGAAGAGATTGAACCATATTTTTACCTAGACCTACTTTTTCAAATGCCTCTTTGTCATAGAAGAAGCGCGGATCATTTATATAGTTCTTTATCTTCGCTAGCCATCTATATCTTAAATAAAAACTTTGATGTTGCCCATAAGCCATGTTAAAATCTCCTTTTTCTCTTGGAGGTTATGTTCCAGTAGTCATAGTAGTCAAAATAATACATCTAGCAGCCTAGATGTATTATATATATCTAAAAGGAGGTAAAGTATTTTAATAGAGCCCTTTTAATATCGACAGTTAAAAATGGACTTTTTCCGCGCTCAATACCTGAGGCCTTTTTTCATTATAAAATCGCCTTTACCACCTAAACGTTCCGCCCCGTCCTCATCGAGGATAATGTTAGAAGCAGTAGCATCGAATGTTCTTAACGCTAAACGAGCAGGTAGATTATTCCTTATTTTTGTATTTATTATTTCTGCTTTAGGGCTTTGTGTACACATGATCAAGTGAATTCCAGCTGCTCTTGCTTTCTGCCCTAACCTCTGTATAGCATCCTCCATTCTAGTTTTAATATCAGAGGAGCCCATCATGAAATCAGCAAACTCATCAAACACTATAATTATGTGAGGTAACTTTTCCTCTTTATCCTTATTGTAATCCTTTATATCACTAACAAAATCTCTTCTCATTAAACTGTATCTTTTGTCCATTTCTTCAGCTAATTCTTCTAGTTTAGTGACAGCGGACTCGACATCCACTAGAACATCTTGAGTATGCGAAGCCCCTTCAAAGAAGGTGAATTCAACCTGCTTTGGATCAATAAAGACGAATTGCAAGTGCTTTTCCGAGTAAAGACACATCATAGATAAAATAATTGAAGTTAGGGTCACACTTTTTCCACTTCCAGTAGTGCCACCTACGAGCATGTGAGGCGTATCAGGATCTGATAAATCAAAAGATAAAACATCATTTAAAGGGCTCAAACCTAGAGGAGCTATTAAGTTACTATCTGAAATAGTATTGTTATATACCTCTCTAACCATTTTTATGAAATGTTCAAAGTATATTATAGATGGTTCGTCTCGTACAATATCTAAATATGAACCCCTATTATCAACTTTAATAGAAGGTTCTTGTCCTAAGCCTAACCATACTTGAATATCCTTAGTTTTGTTTTTTATTCTACCAAAATTTATACTCGAAGGATAAGTAAAATAATTCTAATAACACTTGATCCACTTTCACACTATTAACTTGAAT
>NZ_BAXQ01000057.1:0-2462 GCF_001310615.1 Thalassobacillus sp. C254
TATTGTTTGGTTAACCAATGATGGGAGAGTTACATTTCAAACAGAAATTCATGTTGGGCTAAACGACTTGCATTGAAGAGCTGCTCTTTATAGTTATCGAACTCCTGCCTTCCGATTTGCCACTCTACCCCTTCTTTAGTTAATAAACTGTACCGCATGATTACAAAATTATGTTTTTTCATAAAAATGCCTCCTTTTCCAATTCGTATTATTAGTAAAGTGTCATGGAATACAAAAAACTTATTATTTCATGACATTCTATTATATAAGATTCCTAGAAAAAAGTACGCCCTATAAAACTGATTTCTAATAGAAAAGATGCTATAAGCGCTTTGTTTTAATACCTGCTAGTTCTTAGCTTGCATATTCCTCTATTAAAATAATGTGTAATTCTTCTACCTCAATTCCCGTAGCTGAATAAAAGCCTTTGTTAAAGCTTTCGGCCTTTTTTGTTTCCTTTATTATATCTTGTATAATTTCTATACCGTATTTCTCGATAAGATAATCAATCGCAAGAAAGCTTTGCCCATAAATATCTCCATTTTCTATTTTTTTCGCTTCATCCCATGTTTTTTTATCCTTGATCTGACTAAAAGGTAATATTTTCGTTTTCGATTCAACTTCACTATCATTTCCCACATATTCGCTTACCCCTTCTTCAAACCATATAGGAATTTCACTTTGGTCTATTCCTGCATCCTTGATTCTTTGTCTGAAGGCATAATGAGTGTATTCATGCATAATAGTAGATTGGAGTTCAAATACAATCATTTTTTCTCCTGCAAGGATGGCTTCTTTATCATGCAGCAGGAATCCTATGAACTTTTCATCGTCTTTGTAGTACCCATCTGCATCTGTTACACCAGCCAGTTCTGTGAGTTCTTCTTGAGCACCTAATACTACGGCATCTACCTGTCTTTTAGTATAGTTTCCTAGAAGTTGTTCATTTTTTCTCATCGCCTGTTCAAAGGCATCCTTTGTTAGAGAAAGGATTTCCTCCTCTTTTTCAGGATAATAAATATGAACATGACCATATACTGCTTTTTCTCTCTCCTGCTTGATTTCCTTTTCTTTTTCACGATCAAAAGTTTCGGCAGTTGAGGATTGTAAAAATTCACGTTGAAACTGTTCATTCTCTATGGGAAGCACCGAAAAAATACCTCCTGCCATTATGGCTCCAGAGAGAATAATACTTGTTATCTTTACTTCTTTTCTCATAGGCTTTTCCCTCGTTAGTAATTAAGTGATAGGTAAACTTTCAACTATTATTTTTGTAGCATGTATACCCTCAGTTTTGAATCAATAACTTTTTTCTATAGAATGATCCTTTTTTGCTATGTAAGTTCTCATACTTTATACCCTCATTTCTGCCTTCCCTATTAAAAGCCGCCTTTCTTTTCTAGTTTACTGAAAGCACTTAGTTTCGATAAGACGAGTAAAGAGCTGTCTTTATTAAGAAATTTCATTTTCTTTGTATATAGGCACAGAATTATATCAGATGACATAAAATCATGTCCTCTTTCTGACTACATGTGCAAAAGAAGTCGAATGGCCCTTTTTCCCCTGTATTTCTCATGGTAGGATAAAACAAAAGAGGACGGAACAATTGACCGTCAGTATAAACCGTTACATGAAAGGGGAAAGATCTGATGAATCTACCGATTCCGATTCTTTGCAAAGGAGACCGCATAGTTTTCCATTCAGGAAACATCTATGAAATTGAGCTTTCAGCGGTCACCGGGTTATATCATTCCTCTTCTATTCGTCTGAATTGGATAAACAAACCACTAGTATATTTTCCTAAGGATGATGAGTTCCAGGGAAAACGATGGGAAAATCTCCGCCAGCTTCAATCATGGGCTGAAGAACATGCTGACTCTATTTCCAGCATTGAAAAAACAGAAAGAAGCCAGCCTATTCCTGCCTACGCAACCTTGTCTATTGAGGAAGCTCATCATGAGGCACTTCGAGAAGAAGCCGACAGATCAAGACTTCAGGCTTTCCTCACCCAATTCTCATAATCATATTAAAACAACCCAGCTATTTGACTGGGTTGTTTATTGATTTTCTATTCTTCACTTTGCTTGTTTTTCTTTTTAGGTTTCCTGGATTTATCTTCTTTGTCTTTAGAGGAGGATGTTGAGGATTTTTTCTTGCTGCCTTTCTTTCCTTTAGGTTTCTCCCCATTTTCCAAAATCTCTTCTACTTTTTCATTTTTTGTTTTTCCTTTATACTTCTTGGAGCTCTTTTTCCCTTTTTCTGCTTCCTTATTATCTTTGTTTTTCTCCTGCCGGGATTCCTCAGACTGTTCTTCTTCCTCTTCGTTATCGCCGGTGTCCTCGGACTCTTCTTCGGACTCTTCGTTGTCGCCCGTATCCTCATCCTCTTCGGACTTCTCAGACTCTTCTTCCTCTTCACTGTCATCGGTGTCCTCGGACTCTTCTTCGGACTCTTCGTTGTCG
>NZ_BAXQ01000058.1:0-2251 GCF_001310615.1 Thalassobacillus sp. C254
TTTCATATAGATGATTAATTAAGTGAAAAAATAAATTAGCTTCTTGTTGATCCATAGCCATATACATTAAGTCGTCGATGATAACCAAGTCAGCCTGTCGAATACGTTTCATAGATAACTGAGATTTCCGAACGTATTCCTCTGTTTTTAAGAGGGGTACAAGTTCTCCCATCGAAATAAAAGAAACTCGAAATCCCTTATGAATGGCTTCCAACCCCAGACCAATAGCTAGATGCGTCTTTCCAATGCCAGGTGGCCCCAGAAAGATTAAATTAAACGTCTGTTCCAGCCAAGACAGCTCTTGGAGCTGCTTTAGCTGTCTTTGACTGAGAGACGGCTGCTCCGCAAGGTCAAACTCTTCCAAGGTCTTTTGATACGGAAACCTTGCCCATTTCAAATGTTTTTCAATCATTTTTTCCTCTCTACGCTTCTCTTCATAAGTAAGGAGTTCATGAAGAAACTCTTGATAGGTCCAGGATTGGGCTTCGGCTTCTCTCAGAAAGAGAGGCAGCCTTTTAGATGTTTCTGCCATCCTAAGTTGATGAAATTGTCGTTGTAAACTTTCCGTAGAAAGACTCATGTTAGGCCCCTCCCAAAATCTTCAGGTAGCTTTCCAAGTTTCTCACTTCTGCTGTTTCCTCCCACGCTTTTGAATATGGAATGGAAGGAAGGTTTTCGGGGAGAAGGGACCGATCAGATTGTTGGTTCCTTGCTAGATATCTGGTTACATCTTCAAACGAGTTGGCACTCCACAAATTTTCTTTTATGCATATTTCAATCGCCTGTTGAGCGAAAGAAGGGTACTGCTTCACGGCACGTTGGAGAATCTTCAATTGATCTCTTATGTACCTTGGGTAACGTTGATGGATCTCTTCAAGAAACCGTTGGATATCCTCTTTCTGATCAAAGGAGCCTTTTACTGTTTCCATATAAGCAGGTATACCTTTTGATCGGTCTCGGGAATGGTGAGTGTTCTTGATAAGCTGGCCTTTTCCAACAGCCAGAGGATGAATCGCAATCTGCTTTCCTTGTGGAGTTTTTTCAATAATAAGGTGTCCTTCTTCTATACGAACGTACACCGTATTCTCTCCGTTTGCTTGGTAAGTCCTAACGGGACGGAGTAGCGATTCGAATGATATTTTATGATGTTGTCCTTATGAACGGTTCTTGATATACTTAACCCACGGTGACTCTCGAAAGAGAGTAGGTAAGAGACTTTTCGTAAGTGTGGCTTTTCCAGGGCGAACACTTCGACTGGTCTCTTTTTTATTGTATTGTGTACTTGGAAGTTTCCCTTGCGTTCTAACCAGGCAAGGCATTGCTCATTCCATGTTTCTATGTCATAAAATACTCGATGTTTCGCAAAGTTGTGTTTTACGAATTTTACTGTGTTTTCTACTTTCCCTTTTGATTCAGGATCTGCTCTCCTGCATAAGTGAATCCGAAATCCTCTTTGTTGCTTATAAGCCTGAAAGTCTTCTGTCAGAATAAAATCACCTCCATTTTCACTGACGGTCATTAATTTATCTTGGTCATAAACAATTTCTTCTGTGATCCCTCCATAATACTGAAAGGCATTCTCGTGACTTCGTAACACATCCTGAGTCGTAAACGGATGATCCTGCCATTCTGCGTATTTAAAGCGAGAATGCGAGAGGACAAAGGCAATAACGTATAGCTTTTTAGTTTTGCCTTCATAAGTGAAAACTTTCTTTTCTCCAAAATCAACCTGCATTTGTTTGCCTTTTGGGAGTTCTTCGATGGCTTCAAAGGTTCGGACTTCTTTTACTTTAGGAACACAATATGTTTCTCTTAGTTCTTTAACATAAGCTCGAACAGTGCTTGCCCCCACATCTTTAAAAGAACAACGTTCTTCTAACCAATCTGAAATCTGAGAAGCCGAAAGGTCAGGGTATTCCTTTAACCACTGGAGTAAATGATTTTGATAAGGATCCAGCTTACGCTTCCTGGTTTTTAGTTGGTACACCCATTCGCTTGCATCCTCAAAATCCCTCTTCAAGTAAGCATAAACAGTATTCCTTGATAAGTTACACTTTCTAGCAATCGCTGCCACAGAAAACCCTTCTTTTCTTAGCTGATGAACATAAACATGCTTTTCCAATTTCTCCACCTTCATTCCCTCCGTCAGTCACACATTTTCTTTATAGTGTACATGACAAGAGGTGTTTAGTAGGGGAAAAGCGCTCAAATCAATCAAGCAGTAACTGTTCAACTTAGTCTAGCAGTTACA
>NZ_BAXQ01000059.1:0-2145 GCF_001310615.1 Thalassobacillus sp. C254
GTCAACAACGGTTTGAAATTCCCTATTTTCAACGGAATCAAATTCCCTATTATCAAAGAATTTTGGCTGGCTGAATACCAGCCTTTTTCTTTTCCCTCAAACGATATGAGTCTCCTTTAATATTAAAGGTAGTGGAATGATGAATTAGACGATCTAGAATGGCCGTTGCTAAAACTTCATCTCCAAAGACCTTTCCCCATTCAACGTATGATTTATTTGAAGTGATAATCATTGCTCCATGTTCGTATCTTCTTGATATTATTTGGAAAAGTGTGTGTGCGCTTAGTTCATCGAAGCTAAAGTAACCTAATTCATCAATAATGAGTAATTCTGGACGGCTATACCTTTTAATAATCCGTTGGATTAAGCCTTGTTTCTCTGCCTTTTGGCATTCGGCTATAAAATCATTGGCTGTAATAAAAAGGGCTTGGTGTCCGTTCGTGATAGCTTCAAAAGCCATGGAAATGGCTAAATGTGTCTTTCCTACTCCTGGTGGTCCAAGGAGTAGGATGTTATCTCCATTATGGATGTATCTACCTGACAAAACTTCTTTAACTCTTCGTTCATCTATACTCGGTTGGAAACTAAAGTCGAAGTCATGAATGCTCTTAATGTAGGGAAGCTTTGCTTTCTTTAGACGCTTATCTAAAGCTGCCTTTTCCTTTTGTTCGATTTCTTGTGATAATAGCGTGATTAAGAAGTCCGAATATGGTACATTATTTTTAGATGCGTCTTCAAGGAGACCATCTATTTGATCGGCGGTGTAATGCCAACCGATTTCTTCTAAGCGTTCAACTAAAAGGTTTGTGGTCATGATTGATCACCTCCTTCTAGTTGCTCATAAATTTGAAGGGAACGTTGTTCTACTTCAATATTGGGGGACTGTAAACGGCTGTGGTCGGCAAACCATCAGTAGTCGTTTGCAGTCCTTTATAATGTTCAAGATTTATATGGTCTCTTACCTTTCCAGTCATAATAGGGTGTTTAGCGACGCACTCATAATGGTCATAAATTTCTAAATGATGATCTAATGTTTCTTTGATCTTTAACTCTTGTCCAACGTACCGAAAAGGTACGGAATACCTCTTACCGAGATAGGATATAAAGCAATCCTTACTCACTTTTCTAATTTCCCAATGATGAATAGGGAACAGTGGGTTCGTATTTGATGTCATTAGATGTTTTTGTTCATGCTGGAAACGAGTATGAGGTGATTCAAGAGTTGTCTGATGAACCTTACGGTTCGCTATCTGATCTAACCAAACTCTCACATCTTCATTTAATGCTTTTAGCGTAGGTTCATGTTTGCGCTGCAAAAAGTTCTTCTTTAAATACCCAACAACATTTTCTACTTTCCCCTTCGTTTGTGGTCGGTGTGGCTTACATGCCTTTGGAACAATTCCATAGTAAGCTAAAAATTCTTCGAACTTCCGATTGAATCTTATTTCGACTGGGCTATGCTTGATAACAGCAGTTTTCATATTGTCATACAAAATTTGCTCAGGTACTCCATTGAAATAAGCAAAAGCGTTCATATGGCACTTCATTAATGTTTCTAAATCCATACTGTCTGTAAACTCTACATATTTAAGTCTCGAATAACTTAGTAAAATTACAAAAGCATAAATATCCTTTATTTCACCATCAACTGTAAATTTACCAACGTGTCCCCAATCCATTTGAGCTTGTTTACCAGGGGGAGTCTCGTATCTTATGGTAGCTTGCTTTTTAGGTCGCACTCGATATGGTCGAATGAAATCCCGGAGGATTGTCATTTTGCCCTCGTACCCCATAGATATAATTTCCTCTAATAAGACGGTGCAGTTCGTGGTCCCTTCTTTCATCCGTTTCTCTAAGTAATCTTTAAAGGGATCTAGCTTACTCCCTTTACTAGGTACTTTCTTCATCCTTGGCAACTCTTCAGATTTTATGTACTTCCTAATTGTTTTGGGGTCAAAGCCAGTCTCTTTAGAGATAGCTGTTATTGACCACCCTTTTTGAAATAATTCTCTAATCATTATGAATTCCCCAATCTTGATCATCATTTCTACACTCCAAATCTTTATCTAGTATAGAAATGATTATCTGTTATTATTGGGGAATTTGAAACCGTTGTTATTAGGGATTTTAGCACCGTTGCTTACA
>NZ_BAXQ01000060.1:0-2135 GCF_001310615.1 Thalassobacillus sp. C254
GCCTGACACTTTTTTACTGCTGACAGGAAGAGGGGTTTTTCTATAGGCTGCGGGGTCTGAAGCTTATCATCAAACAGGTCCACTTGCAGCTCCCCAAGTTCGTCCACTTGAGCTAAAAAAATATTTTCAATCGTAATCCCAAGCTTTTCTACTTCTGTTTGAAGCCACTCTCTGGAATACCCTCTTCTTGCCAGTGCCTCATCTTTAATTTCCCCATCCTGGACAATTGTTTCTGGTTCTTTTAAAGAAGGAACATCCAATTGTGCTGTTTTAGGAGTCAGGGGCTGCTGTTCTTTTTTAAGAAGAACATTCACCTCGCCATTAGGTTCCAGTAAAGCGAATTCTACATCAGCCACTTGAAATGCCTGCTTTTCTCTAAGCTTTCTTAACAATTGATCAGATGAAAGCTGGCTTTTTTTCATGTGGTCCTCTAATATCTTGCCATCTTGAATAACGGCAACGGGCTTTCCTTCATACCAATATCTAAAGGTTTCGCTTCGAAGAGCAAGATAAGCAAGGGCAAGGGGGAGAAATCCCCAAATCAGCAGAGCAAAAACAGGAAAAGCAGGGGGATAGCTAAATAAACTGCTGAAACTCCTGCAGCTCCACCAGCTGCTATCGATAGCATCCCTTCAAAGGCGCTCCACTCACCGACAGGTTTTCGCACCCACATTTTTGCTACCAGAAAAATTAATACGAATAATACAATGGACCGAATCATCACCTCTACCCATCCAGGCATCCATGACACCTCCTATTTGTTTTATAACCCTTTATATTGGGGTTCTTCCAGCTCAAGCAGAGATATTCGCTGCTCCATCTGAACGATGACCTGGCTTACAACCTCTTTGTTGTCCTGAAATAATTTTCTGTGATCGGCTTTTTCAGATTCAGCTGTATACTTTTCCAAGGATGCTTCAATTCCTTTTAGCTGTGCGAGCGTACCTTTTACCTGGGAAGCAACAGTCATTATGGTTCCTCCTAACCCTTTGGTCTAAAAATTAAAGCTGCGATAAATGAGAAAATGATCGCTGAAGAAATACCTGCACTTGTTACCTCAAAAATACCTGTAACCACACCTACAATGCCATGCTGTTCTGCTTCTGCCATAGCCCCATGGACAAGAGCATTACCAAAGCTTGTGATGGGAACAGTGGCCCCGGCACCTGCAAAGTCAATAAGAGGCTCATATAAACCAAGGCCATCGAGGATGGCACCGAAGACCACTAATGTGCTCAATGTGTGAGCTGGTGTCAATTTTCCTACATCCATCATAAGCTGCCCGATCACACAAATAAGGCCTCCGACAATAAAAGCACTAATGAACATTGTCATCCCTTTGCCCCCTCGCTTTCAATGGCTACGGCATGCGCAATACATGGAATACTCTCTTTCTGCTGAAAGGTCAACGGAGATAGCAATGCGCCCGTTGCCACTACGAGAATCCTCTTAAAATCCCCATTTCTCATTCGGTTTAATAAATGGCCGTATAGCACGGCTGCAGAACACCCGGAACCACTCCCCCCGGCGATCACTGGCTGATCATCGTTATAAATCATGATTCCGCAATCCTTAAACTTTTCATCAGAAATACTTAGGTTATGTTTTTCAAATAAATCTAAAGCGATAGGCCGTCCTACTTTTCCCAGGTCACCTGTTACAATTAAGTCGTAGTAATCAGGTTCAATAGCAAGATCTCTAAAATGGGCTTCAATCGTATCAACTGCTGCGGGTGCCATGGCCCCGCCCATATTAAAGGGATCGGACAAACCCATATCCACAACCTTCCCGATCGTCGCTGAGGTCACTCTAGGACCAGTGCCGCTCGAAGAGAGGAGAGCCGCTCCTCCTGCTGTAACTGTCCACTGGGCTGTAGGTGGTTTTTGTGCCCCGTACTCGGTTGGGTACCTGAACTGTTTTTCAACGGCTGAATTATGGCTTGCGGACCTGTTAGTATATTATTGGCTCCTCCATTATCAACAAGGAAAGCAGATAGAGCCAAGCCTTCCATGGAAGTAGAACAAGCCCCGAATAATCCTATATACGGAATACTTAAAGTACGGCAGGCAAAGCTTGTCGCGGTAATCTGGTTTATTAAATCACCAGCAAGGACAAATTGTACTTGATCCTTGGAG
>NZ_BAXQ01000061.1:0-2000 GCF_001310615.1 Thalassobacillus sp. C254
TCGTTCTTTGAAAACTGGATAACAGAAGAAATAGAGCCAAAAATCACACCGGAGTTTCATGAAAGTGGAACTTTCGAGGCGTGACTTAGAAACAAACCACCTAATAGGTTAAGTTAGAAAGGGCGCACGGTGGATGCCTTGGCACTAGGAGCCGAAGAAGGACGCGACGAACAGCGAAATGCTCCGGGGAGCTGTAAGTAAGCTTTGATCCGGAGATATCCGAATGGGGGAACCCCCTATCCGTAATGGGATAGGATCTGCACCTGAATCCATAGGGTGTAAGAAGGCAGACCTGGGGAACTGAAACATCTTAGTACCCAGAGGAAGAGAAAGCAAATGCGATTTCCTGAGTAGCGGCGAGCGAAACGGAAACAGCCCAAACCAGGGTGCTTGCACCCTGGGGTTGTAGGACACTCCATTGGAGTTACAAAGAAACGAAGTAGGCGAAGCGGTCTGGAACGACCTGCGAGACAAGGTAAGAGCCTGTAGCCGAAACTTCGTTTCCTCCGGAGTGGATCCTGAGTACGGCGGGGCACGTGAAACCCCGTCGGAATCCGGGAGGACCATCTCCCAAGGCTAAATACTCCCTAGTGACCGATAGTGAACCAGTACCGTGAGGGAAAGGTGAAAAGCACCCCGGAAGGGGAGTGAAAGAGATCCTGAAACCGTGTGCTTACAAGTAGTCGGAGCCCGTTAATGGGTGACGGCGTGCCTTTTGTAGAATGAACCGGCGAGTTACGATCCCGTGCAAGGTTAAGCTGAAGAGGCGGAGCCGCAGCGAAAGCGAGTCTGAACAGGGCGCCATAGTACGTGGTCGTAGACCCGAAACCGTGTGATCTACCATGTCCAGGGTGAAGACAGGGTAACACCTGTTGGAGGCCCGAACCCACGCAAGTTGAAAATTGCGGGGATGAGGTGTGGGTAGCGGTGAAATGCCAATCGAACTCGGAGATAGCTGGTTCTCCCCGAAATAGCTTTAGGGCTAGCCTCGAGTTAGAGTCCTGGAGGTAGAGCACTGATTGGACTAGGGGTCCCTACAGGATTACCGAATTCAGTCAAACTCCGAATGCCAGAGACTTATTTCTCGGGAGTCAGACTGCGAGTGCTAAGATCCGTAGTCAAGAGGGAAACAGCCCAGATCACCAGCTAAGGTCCCCAAGTATACGTTAAGTGGAAAAGGATGTGGAGTTGCTTAGACAACTAGGATGTTGGCTTAGAAGCAGCCATCATTGAAAGAGTGCGTAATAGCTCACTAGTCGAGTGACTCTGCGCCGAAAATGTACCGGGGCTAAACGTATCACCGAAGCTGTGAATGAACACCATCAGGTGTTCGTGGTAGGGGAGCGTTCAAAGGCTGAGAAGCTGGATCGTGAGGACCAGTGGAGCGCTTTGAAGTGAGAATGCCGGTATGAGTAACGAAAAGAAGGGTGAGAATCCCTTCCGTCGAAAACCTAAGGTTTCCTGAGGAAGGTTCGTCCGCTCAGGGTTAGTCGGGTCCTAAGCCGAGGCTGAAAAGCGTAGGCGATGGGAAACAGGTTGAAATTCCTGTACCACCTCCTCACCATTTGAGTAATGGGGGGACGCAGAAAGGTAGGGTAAGCGCGCTGTTGGATATGCGCGTCCAAGCAGGTAGGCTGAGAAGCAGGTAAATCCGCTTCTTATAAGGCTGAGCTGTGATGGCGAGGGAAATCATAGTACCGAAGTTCCTGATCCTACACTGCCAAGAAAAGCCTCTAGCGAGGTGAGAGGTGCCCGTACCGCAAACCGACACAGGTAGGTGGGATGAGAATTCTAAGACGCTCGGGAGAACTCTCGTTAAGGAACTCGGCAAAATGACCCCGTAACTTCGGGAGAAGGGGTGCTCTCTAGGGTGTTAAAGCCCCGGAGAGCCGCAGTGAAAAGGCCCAAGCGACTGTTTATCAAAAACACAGGTCTCTGCGAAGCCGCAAGGCGAAGTATAGGGGCTGACACCTGCCCGGTGCTGGAAGGTTAAGAGGAGA
>NZ_BAXQ01000062.1:0-2000 GCF_001310615.1 Thalassobacillus sp. C254
TAAAATAAAACAGTTATATTATATGAGAAATATAGTGAATATATAAGGTAACATACATTAGAGAATATAATTAATAGAAAAGGAAGTTAATGTATGGAATTAGAGGATTATTTAGATAGTATTAATCAAATTGCTAGAAAGAGTTATTTGGACTACATGAAGCATTAAAATATGTTGAAGAACATCTAAATGGTCAAGTGGACTCATGACAGAGTTAGTTTCATTTAGAGAAGAAATACTAGTCGAGGAAGATAAAAATACTCCTGGAATAAATGCAATTCTGGGAAGTAAATATTTTGAAGAGTATAGCTACCAAAAAAGGCTTGCAATATGTTGCATTGTTTCTGAAATATGTAGTGAAAGCATGAAGTACCATTATTTAAAAAGGATTTGAAGATTATAACGAACAACAAACAATATTCATAGATGAACCTTCCCTATTTGAAGAACTTAGAGAGAAGGATGGAAGCTTAGACTATGAGTTATTGAAATGTACTTCATTAAACATTATATATCCAGGATATAATTGATGATATATAACGTAAATATTATGAGGTTGACGGCCACTTACCACCTAAACTGCTTGAACATCTATGGGATATTAATAATAGGGATAAAATATTTATTCGAATAAATCCTCATTCTGTATATGAAAAGGATACTTTTCCAGGACTTGTTCTAAATGAGGAGGAATTAATTCCACCTAATCCTCGCTGGATCAAAGAGTTACGTATTTACAATGGACAAAAAGAAGGTTGTTCATTTTTCTTGGATGATTATGATGATGAGTACCTTAGAGTAAATAAAGGAGATTATCTTGCTGAACAAAAGTATAATGACAGATATTTAAAGAAAGTAAAAAGATTAGATGTAATCGCCAAACGTAGTAACGATGGTAACCTTAGTATGATGTTAGAAGAGTTATCTTATGAAATGGAGGATCATGGTTTACTTATAGGGCGATGCATACATCTTGATACGGATTATATAATCGGTTCAAATTTTGAAGAGACTAAACTAAATCA
This sequence comes from Thalassobacillus sp. C254, assembly GCF_001310615.1. Classification (NCBI taxonomy): domain Bacteria; kingdom Bacillati; phylum Bacillota; class Bacilli; order Caryophanales; family Bacillaceae; genus Thalassobacillus; species Thalassobacillus sp. C254. The sequence continues at coordinate 1,026 of NZ_BAXQ01000062.1, forward strand.
TCTTGATTGTGCTATTAACATATATAGCGGTGACAATATAGTAAAAAGAATGGATGAAAACCTAGCACATGGTGAAAAGGTTACGAAGGCAAATCCAAGAATACATTTAATTAGAATAAATGACATACCTTTTAAGGAATTACTTAATATTGCCTTTTTGTTTTTCAAATCAATAACGTTGACACGAGAATGGGTTGATTCGCAGTTTAAACATAAATAAGAACCTACACTCAAACTGTGAGTTCTTAAAACTTAAGCCTTTAAGATTGTTATGACAGTTACTTCACGTGCCGATTTCATGCCAGATTGAATTTATTGTACATTTTAAGCTATTTGAAGAATTGCCTTTATATCAAGGGAGCTTTTTTATAACAATAGTGTTAATGTAGTTAGTGCTTGTTTTTAGGCTGCTAATTCAACATAACCATACTCTGTAACTGCTAGACTAAGTTGGTTCTTACGAGCTTTTGGTGAGGTTAAAATACAATCTTATAGGGGAATAGTGAATGAAAAAGGGAGTTTTGGCGATGTTTTCTCATTCCCTGAATTATAAGCCAATCGAAGGGATGAACATTCTGTCTCTTACAGAAACAGAAGAAGACATTGAAGTCATTGCAGAAATGAAAGAAAAAACGGCAAAGTGTCCAACCTGCCACGAGGTAACTGATAAAAGGCACAGTCGCTATCCACGTTTGGTGAGAGACCTTCCCATAAATGGAAAAACAGTGAGTTTGCTTCTTATGACAAGAAAATGGTTTTGTCACACAGCCGGCTGCGAGGTGAAAGTCTTTACTGAAAGAGTGGAAGGTGTGGCCCCTTACCAACGGAAAACTAACCGATTACAGGAATTACTTCATGAACTTGCTTTTTCTATGAGTGCTAAAGCAGCTGAACGTATTAGTCACACCCTTGGCACCCCCACTAGCCATGATACGTTTCTCTATTTCATTCGTTCTACTTCAACTGATACATCAA
>NZ_BAXQ01000063.1:0-1812 GCF_001310615.1 Thalassobacillus sp. C254
TATTGCTTCTGTAGTTAGGTAAATCCTTCAATTTTCTTACTTATTTCAACCTCTATTTTGTCAGTGCTTCTTTAAACTCTCAATATAAAAACCAAACTTATCAGTATCTATGTATGGGTGCCTGCTCTTCACTGTATTTAATTTTTTTTTCAGCCTCATTAATTAATTTATTTAGCTCACTATTTAATAAATTATAACCTTCTTTCTGTTTAGACTTATTCTCCTCATAATTAAAAAATACTCTAGGGCAACATGATGAGGGATCCATAATCTTCCATTTTCTTTTAGTTTTTTAGAATATCTAGCAAAAATTTAGTAGAGTCCTTTGAGGTGTATTTATAGAAGTTAATCAAAATGTTAGTATCGACAACAAATAAGGCATTTTCCCAAAGTTCTTTAAATTCGTTCTCTGTATAATCAATAAAACCTTTAAAATGTTCTAGCATTCAAACCCCTCTCTCTATAATCTTTATAATTAATGCATTAACTATTATACCTATTAAGCATTTTATTCTAAATAACTCAAAGCAGCATATATTTCTTAAATACTATGTTCTCTGACCACATTTGAGAGGCTACGGTCAGCAGTGGACAAAGAAAAAACTAAGTGTAAAAAACTGTATTAACAAAAAGGGAGCCTCTCGGCTCCATCTTTAGTAAAAAAACTTATTATCCATAATTCCAATAGAGTATAACAAAAGGAACAAGAGTAACAAAGTCAACCGCGTTCATAAATAGATAATTTTTTAGTTCTTAATTACTTTTCCAATAATATTTTTCAACTCTTTAACAGTTATCCAAGGTTTATAACGATGAATCATTCTGTGACAATTACTACACAACAAGGCAATATCCTTTATATTCGTTTCCCCACCGTCCTCTTCCATCTCAGAGACAGGTACATTGTGGTGTCCTTCGATATACCCCTTTCCTCTTTCACCATAGGTTTGGTAGAAGTCAAATCCGCAAGCTTCACATTTAAGAGTTCCATGACTTTTCATATATCGGTCTTTTGCATTTTGAATGATCTTGGAGTCACGTTCTCGTGCAAAGTGCTGTCTTAATAACATTCGACCTTCTTTAGTAGTTTCAAATTGATATTTCTCGTTTTCTACAGCGGGTGGGCCTACGCCTAAGTTACTTCTTAATTCAAAATATTTGTCAATTCCATTTTTATCAATTAATATTCCATTATAGAAAACTCACCTTCATATTTAAACGGAACACCTTTCTTATACCTCGTAAAAACATAAATAGGATAGGCTCCTTTACCGGAATCAATTATCGATCTATTAGTTACTATATTTTCGTTATATTTTTTCTCTCTGTTGTTTTATCCTTTCTTCCCTCTAAGTAATATTTGAGAATCGTCTTTTCCTCATTTAACCACTCATTTGGATAATTTTCTCCGCCTATTGTACATAAAATTATAACAGCCTTTATTTGGTCATTAATCTTTAAAGGGTGTATCCCCTTTATCTTATTTTGACCGGACGAATAAGATACAATATCAGCAGTTATCCTCGTTCCGATAGGTAACGTTTCAAACTCTTTTAAATCTACTTGTTGCAGTATGTCATGGCTCAAAATTTACCTCCTCCATATGCTACCTCTTCAATGTAGCTTAAATTTAAAAGCACTTATTTTCTGTATCTAAGAATTGCACTTTTTCTTATTATTAAAGGCTTTTATATCCTGCTAGTATTTTTAAACGTTCCATTAATCTATAGAGTTTTATTTCTAATAGTTCTTCTATATAATATTGATAGTTGTTTGTTATTTTGTTGAAACCTGCATGAAGGATTGGCCTTC
>NZ_BAXQ01000065.1:0-1631 GCF_001310615.1 Thalassobacillus sp. C254
CTGTATTTGTTTTTACAACACTTATGGAAGATGATGATAATATCGATTTATGCAAGAAGTAGCCGATTACATTGGAATAGAAATCACTGAAAGAGTTGATGGAAGAACCCCAGAAGAAGTGTTTTACGACTATAGGTTTTTAGGGAATTCTAGATTGGCAAAATGTTCAGAGGAATTAAAAGTGCAACAGACTATTGTCTTTTTAGAAGAATTGCGGGATGAGCACAACTTAGAACCAATTTTATATTTTGGTATTGGTCCACATGAAAAGCATAGAGCTGAAAACTTAACAAATTTTTATGAGCATTACCCTCTAGAACCAATTGAAACCAGGTTTCCCATGATCGATACCTTTACTGAAGATATAAATGTTAAAAGGATCATTGAAGAGGAATGGGGGATTAAACTTCCAAGAATGTATGAGCTAGGTTTTCTCACGCCAATTGTGGTGGAAGGTGTGTTAGAGGAGGCTTCCAACATTACGCCCAATTGTATTTAATTTGGCCGGATAGATATAAAGAACAAGAAGAAATGGAAGAAAGGTTCCGTCAATACTTTGAAAAAAATGTATCTATTTTAACAAGAAATGGTTCGTCGTTTACGTTAAGAGAATACAGAAAGCAAATGGATAAGAACGGGATAGAAAAGTTTTTAAAAGAGCCTGATGAAACAGTTCCTTGTGTTTGCTCCTATTCATAAGTGAAAATGTGGGATGTTCCTAATAAACTGACCCATTCAGGTAGACACGGTTATTTCATTAGGTAGCTTCGGTTAAAATGAGTCTGGTATTGAATCGGACTCATTTTAAATTTTGCTTTCATCCGTTTCTTATTGTTTTATACCTTTCTCTAACTCTTGTTTAAAATATCCCCACTTTAAAATTATTTTAAATAGATGATTCTAATTTCCAGAAGAAATCTTGTTCTGAATGCAATAGTAGTCAATGCCCGGCGGGATAACCTTTACGGTCACTTTTGTTAATCAATGGTGGATGTCTAATTAACAATTACGCGGGAGAACATGCTATAGCAATCTATAAAGAAATTAATAAATACATGGTGTTGTGTTTTTCAAGGTGAAAAGGTGTATGTCTTTGAAAACAAAGAAATCAACGAGAAAAAGGGTGTTGATGAAGAGACGTTTCGTAATCAAGATGGCAGCATAGTCGAAGAGTAGGCCGGACATAGAAGAAGAACAATTCCTCCCCCTAGTCACCTCTATGAATATAGTGATTATGGGAGCGAGAGTATACCATTACTATATTAAAAAGCGGTTATCCAGAATTGTTTTAAGAACTTGTAATGAAAGAAGTTATCGAAGAAACATAATTGGTATGAATATTTGGTCAGGAAGGCAGTACAATACAAGCAACTCCTGATGCCTAGTGTAACCGGTATTTATTTTCAGCATATTTTAGTAAAAGACTTATGAGGGAAGTCTGCTGAAGAATTAGCAGGGATCTTTCCCATTTTTGGCATTAATGTGAATACACAATTACCAATCTTCTCAACGACTCGTTTATTGTACCTAAGATAAAGAGACCCTTTCAAAGAAAATAGAATACAGGTTTTTTTGTTGGTTAATCGTTTTCACAATAGAAACGGTTTTTTATTTTGTCCTTTACTTAATTG
>NZ_BAXQ01000066.1:0-1529 GCF_001310615.1 Thalassobacillus sp. C254
ATCCTTTCAATAGTTAAATAGGTTGCTAACATTTCATGCGAATATTGCCCTGCGCCTATCACTCTTAAAACCAAGGATCCTGCTATTTCTTTTACTTTATCAACAGCGCTGATCACTATATCTCTAGATATGGAGGCGTTCTTTAGAATATTAGCTAACTTTTTATACAAACGATCGTGATAAGCATAATCTTTGTTTTTATTACTAAGTTTTTTTACATATTCAGATGAAGAAACCGTCAACTTAGTATTCTTACTAGTACCAGCTTTTGATTTATATTGGATAATATGAGCTTTACCAGAGGCTTTTTGCAATAATGATTTATCTAGAAATCGATCTAATATAATTACCCAATTAAATTTTTCATGCATAAAGTCTATCAAGTTCGAATCTTCAACAGCTAGCTGAATTGTACTTGTCAGCATATTAAAATGATTTTCATCGGGATAGTTTGAGACGAAAGAATATATTGCATTCTATAAAATTCTTCCAACGCCCTTGGTTGCTGCTCACTTATCAATGGTATTTTTTCACTGAATCTACTGTTAATAACGGTTGTTTTATTGGCTGTTGGAACCAATCCTCAGTGTTTTCTCTGTTTGATGCAAGTTCAAACTGGTATTGAACTTGTTTACCTTGTCCAAAGTAATCAGTTAATACTACAAGGTCAGTATCAACCATATGGTCTTCTACTTCTTTTTTAATCTCTTTCAGGTTTCCCCCTGATATTACGTTGATTTCTACCTTGGGTAAACGGCTATTCTGGATAGGGTTTGTAAATTCTTCATTCACCCATAACCATTCATTTAACTTTTCATGAAGATCAGCAGCATTTTGGCTATGAATAGTTTATTTTTTACTTTTCTTTAAATCTTTTAACTTGTTTAAATAAAGATTCAACAGAGCGAGTGATAGCTTCAAAGCTATTACAATATAGAAATAAGATATCCAGTCCATCCTTTGCAAAAGGATAAACTTCAAAATACTTCTTAACTGTATTTGTTAATTCTTTAGATAGTTCTTTCGCCATATAATCATGGTTAGAACCTAAGTCTGTGTTCAACACAAAATGACCATTTCCCATTACTTGGTTACTTTCAATATAAAAATGTTTTGCCTGTCGCTTGTCATATATAAAGGTGCACATTTATTATAGCTTTCAAATATATGATCTAAGTAGTCCTCTCTTTTTTCTACCTCAAAATTACCCTGGGCAGCTTGTTCTAACCAATACTCTACTTGGGTTTGTATTTTTTGGGTTTGTTTTAAAAAAGAAATAAGCCTAATCGGATTAATAATCGTTAATGTTCTTTCTGATGGTATATCGTGTTGATCATTAAATTGATAATCAATAGCCCCAATGATGTTCATCAATTCATAATTGCTTTTACAGCAGTAGATGAATCACTGACCTTACTAAGAATTTTTTCAGTTTCTTCCTCTAATTCAACCAAAGGTATTGAACCTAAGCCTCTTTTAAGTCCTTTATTAAGCATTTCCTCATAATACTCTAAGTACCTATAGAAAAG
>NZ_BAXQ01000067.1:0-1429 GCF_001310615.1 Thalassobacillus sp. C254
TGAGTAAAAAATGGAAGACTACGTAACCATCTTACCAATAATCTACTTACTTGACTAATAAAAGGCATTTTCCTTATATCTTCATCGTTGAATCCCTTGAGACACTCTCTAATACCGTTATAAAAAAGAGTTCTTCGTTGTTAAATTGATAATAATGATAAACATATTCATTTGGGCTTGTAGCATTCCATATAAGGCATTGCCTGTTAAATCGTTTACCACCATTCCATTTTTATAAATTAAAATGTGGTCCCAATAATCTTTCAATAAGCTTACAAGTAGTATTGGTATCAATGGTTGACGTATGCCAAATTTAGACTCTTTTAAGATGTTAAAAAGAGCAGCTAATTCACCTTCCTTGTTTTTTTCAATTTCTTTAATAAGTTGTTTTCGTAGTTCCCGCAAATTTATATCTTTAATAGAATTAAGGTTAGAAAGTTGCAAATCATTATTTTTAAAAACAGTTGCATAGATTAAATAATCAGTCCATTGCCTTCAACCTCAACCTCTCCTGTAGAAACTAAGATTTGGTTGAGTAATTTAACACCAGCTTTTGCTGTACAGTACTTATATACCTTCTATTAAATGTCATTATTTATAACAGGTGTGAACTTATAATATTAACATTACATCGATAATTAATCTTCAATTGAATCCTATGTTTAATTTTAATAGCTGACTAGAATGAACCCATTTTAAATCACTTCCAAACTGGAAGAAATAAGTTAGGAAATGATTAAGTTCATACTTTAAGTCCTCTAAATATAATTCTAATTCTAGCTTCACTAATTGATCATTTTCAAAACCAGAGGTAGGATCGTCTAAAATACTTTGTACAATAAAATATTCTCTTATATGGGTATCTAGTTTTTTATAATTAATTAACCGATAACAAAAGAAAATTCTTCTGTTACTACATTTCATAAGCTCTTTCTCTAAAGGAATTTGTTGGGATAGAAGGAGATTGAAGGATTGCATATATTTGTGCGTCTGCATCATTTATTCCTAATTGCTCAGTGTTTTCTATTACTTCATCTGAATAAATAAAGTTGACTTTAGCAAACCTGGTCATCTGTTTTTCTTCGTTGTATTGAATAGGAAAGTAGAATTTTGTTTCAAAGATTTCTAATAAATCTTTTGATTTTCCTTGGTAATAGCAACCGATTTGCTTTTCTCTTTAATCATATGCTTAATATCTACAGAACTTCCTTCAAAAAGCTCCCACTGTTTTTGTATTTGATTAAACCTGATTGTTTTCCACCTTTTTAGATCAGCTAGTAAATTTTTGATTAAAGAATCCTCTAACCCGGTAGCCGAAAAACTAAAGAGGTTTTCATCTAATTTTAAAGATGAAGTAGAACCTATTAAAGACCAAATCGTTATTGTTTCAAAAAGCTTTTGATGATGGTGGTGTTTTTTATTATTTAAA
>NZ_BAXQ01000068.1:0-1224 GCF_001310615.1 Thalassobacillus sp. C254
CCTTTGCCTGTTAAATTGTGAGTGCCATCATTGAAATCACATTCCAGAGCACCGTTTATATATTCAAACTGTGTTAATTCATTTTCGGTTAATCAATTTGTCTTGATTAGCTACTATAACATTCTCTGAATCAGTAAGTACTACTGAATTAGCATTATGAGTGACAATAATGACTTGTCTTTGTGCACTTTTTTTCTTTATGAATTTAACCAAATCAGTCGAAATTGTTCTATTATCTAAATTATCTTCCGGCTGGTCAATTAGTATAGGATGTTTTTCGTCACTCATATCTAGAAATAATTCCAGAAGTACCAATCCACGTTTTCCTGGAGACATTGCTGATAGTTTGTCCCCATCTTTTTCTAAATCAAAAATAATTTTAGTATTTGTAGGGCTTAATAATTCTGTAATGGCTTTTTGCTTATCATATCCTTTCTTTAACTTCTCTTCGCCTATTTTCAGTACTTCCTCAAAGAGAAATTGAATATTGTCAATAAACCTTCTGTGTTAAATATAAACTCTTCATCATCGTCAAACACTACATGTTCTTCATGATTAGGAAATAATTTACTTAATCGCCCTCGACGTTTAAATTGACTCATAAAAGTCTCATTAAAGCTCTCATTATCAAAGTCTACATATGTAGTCACATTAATATTTTCAAAGTAACTTTTGGAATTGAAATAGTCCTTTATTTGCTTTTTCAAATCAAACAATTCACTGTATAATTGAAGGATATTATCTTTTCTAGTTGCGATTCTCTTTTTTAATTCCTCTTGTTCTCTTTCTAAGTTCTTAATTTTAGTTATATATTTATTTTGCTCTTCTATCTTTTCTCTTAACGAGTTAATTTCTGTAACGCCTTGTAGTTTTTCTAATAAGGGATTTAGGATTTTGTTAATTGAATCTAGCCTTTCTCTGTTCGACGTCTTTGTTCTCATCATATTGTTTTATACTAAGGTCTATTTTAGCTTGAATATCTACAAAAGCAGTACTTATTGTTGAATGTAATTTATCTAACGGCTCTAAATGTACGGTATATTTACTTTTTATGTCTGTTATATTTGAATTTATTAAGCTAAACAACTCAGACAAGTCGCGAGATAACTTTCTATCATTGCTTTCTTCTTGTTTAATTTCTTGAACACGTTTTCCGATTTCTTCCTTTTTCTTTTCATTTTCCTTTATTCTTATTTGATCATTTTCCTCAAAACTAGATGATTG
>NZ_BAXQ01000069.1:0-1117 GCF_001310615.1 Thalassobacillus sp. C254
GAGAACATCGTTCTCTCAAAACTGAATAACAGAGAAGAAATAGAGTGTATCACCGAGGCGCCCACCTATTTGTGTTAGGATAAGCCTCGACCGATTAGTATCTGTCAGCTTCACGTGTCGCCACGCGTCCACCTCAGACCTATCAACCTTGTCATCTTCAAGGGGTCTTACTAGCTTGGCGCTATGGGAAATCTCATCTTGAGGGGGGCTTCATGCTTAGATGCTTTCAGCACTTATCCCGTCCACACGTAGCTACCCAGCTATGCTCCTGGCGGAACAACTGGTACACCAGCGGTGTGTCCATCCCGGTCCTCTCGTACTAAGGACAGCTCCTCTCAAATTTCCTGCGCCCGCGACGGATAGGGACCGAACTGTCTCACGACGTTCTGAACCCAGCTCGCGTGCCGCTTTAATGGGCGAACAGCCCAACCCTTGGGACCTACTTCAGCCCCAGGATGCGACGAGCCGACATCGAGGTGCCAAACCTCCCCGTCGATGTGAACTCTTGGGAGAGATTAGCCTGTTATCCCCAGGGTAGCTTTTATCCGTTGAGCGACGGCCCTTCCATACGGTACCGCCGGATCACTAAGCCCGACTTTCGTCCCTGCTCGACTTGTAGGTCTCGCAGTCAAGCTCCCTTTTGCCTTTGCACTCTTCGAATGATTTCCAACCATTCTGAGGGAACCTTTGGGCGCCTCCGTTACTGTTTAGGAGGCGACCGCCCCAGTCAAACTGCCCACCTGACACTGTCCCTGAACCGGATCACGGTCCGAGGTTAGAATTTCAGTACAGCCAGGGTAGTATCCCACCAGCGCCTCCACCGAACCTGGCGGTCCGGTTTCCAAGGCTCCTACCTATCCTGTACAAGCTGTACCAAAATCCAATATCAAGCTACAGTAAAGCTCCATGGGGTCTTTCCGTCCTGTCGCGGGTAACCTGCATCTTCACAGGTAATATAATTTCACCGGGTCTCTCGTTGAGACAGTGCCCAAGTCGTTGCACCTTTCGTGCGGGTCGGAACTTACCCGACAAGGAATTTCGCTACCTTAGGACCGTTATAGTTACGGCCGCCGTTTACTGGGGCTTCAATTCGAAGCTTCTCCCGAAGGGGATAACC
>NZ_BAXQ01000070.1:0-1075 GCF_001310615.1 Thalassobacillus sp. C254
AATAAAAGAGGAAATCAATCGTCTGGTACCGCTTCGTTGGAGTATTGATTCAAAACATGAATCGTCTTACCGATCCTCTACTAAAACCTCTACAAGAATGGAAGATAAGAAACGAGAAAAGGGTGAAAGGGAGCGATGGGAATTGATTCAAAAGGTATAAATGAAGCATGAACAAGGAAAGAACATTAGTGCGATTAGCAGAGAAATGAATGTATCACGAAATACTGTCTATAAGTATTTAAAAATCAAGGAACCTCCAAGCCACAGACGACCTTCGCGCTTTGATGCTTTCCGCCCCCTAGTAAGTGATTTACTCAAAAGTAATAAAGGTGCAAATGAAATAGAAAGAATTTGCAGGCATGAAGGATATACAGGTTCTCGATCTACATTAAATAAAATGGTTGCACAAGAAATTAGGAATGCCCCAGCTCCCACAAAGTCAGTCAGAAGATCAAAAATCCTTACCCGCTTATGGAAAGCAGCAGATCCAAATGAATCCGACGTCTCTTTGGAAGAGTCGTGGACAGAAAAACAACCCGTTTTAATGGAATTACAATTATTAGCTCTTTCTTTTAGAAGAATCTTCAAAGAAAAAAAGAATCCTTGTTTGACCAATGGTTGAATAATTATAAGGAAAGTAAGTTCCCCGCCATTCAACAATTCATCAAAAGAATCCGTAAAGACGAAACAGCTGTCCGAAATGCAGTTCATTTACCATGGAGCAACGGGGTGGCCGAAGGTCATATCAACCGATTGAAAGTACACAAAGCAATCATGTATGGCAGAGGGAATTTTGATCTTTTGCGTCAGAAAGTACTTTACCGTGCAGAGCCTTCCTAGAATTGATAAGTTATTTTGAAAAAATACCCCTACTCCTTATCACGTCAGTGGGTGTACTTTCCCCAAAAGTTCGTAAGAACCGTGGAAATGAACATTTTTTGCTCGTTACGTTTGAGCACTTTTCGCTTGAAACAAAGATTCACGATACTTAATTCGATGACTGCCGCCATTCAAGTGAACGACTTCCGAGCGATGGAGAAGGCGATCCAAGATTGCTGTGGTAATACCTTGATCA
>NZ_BAXQ01000071.1:0-1023 GCF_001310615.1 Thalassobacillus sp. C254
ACCGGGCACTGGTCCTCACAGTTTCGGCACGTTGTACAGGCCCAGAGCTCTTCCTCCGTGATGACATCGCCAATCAGGTTCACCTGTTCAAAGGAAGCGGCCGCTTCTTCGGCTCCCTGGGAGGCAAGCTGGTTTCCTTTCGTATGGCTGAACGCGTACGCCGGAAGCCACGGGGACTTGGAGGTGACGGCCGCGCCTTTCTCGGTGAGATGATCCCGCATTTTCAGAAGAAGATCCATCGGGGATAAGATCTTCCCGGTGCCCGTCGCCGGGCACATATTCGTGCAGCGCCCGCACTCCACACAGGCGTATAAGTCAAGAAGCTGTTTCTGGTTAAAGTTTTCAATGCGCCCGACCCCGAACTCTTCCTGGGACTCGTCTTCAAAATCAATCTTTGACAGCTGTCCCACCTTATTGGTGCGCCCGAACCAGACGTTTGCCGGTCCTGCGAGTAAGTGGGCGTGCTTGGACTGAGGCACATACACCAGGAAGGTCAGCAAAATGAGCAGGTGAACCCACCAGGCCACGTAGAAAATGGCTCCGGCCGCCGTGGCCGATAACGGGGAAAAGGCAGCTCCAATCACCGAAGCGATCGGCTCAAATCCCGGTCAGGGATTTCCCCAGCCACACCATTTCGGCTCCTTTGGCGACCAGCTTTGACACCATCAGGCCGCCGATAAAAATCAGGACCAGTCCTGCTTTCCAATTTCGTTTCAGGCGGACGAGCTTTTCAATATAGCGGCGGTGAAAGGCCCAGACGACCGCCACCAGAATCATGACAACGACGGCTTCCTGAAACAACGTGAAAACAGGGTACACCGGGCCCAGCGGGAGGTGGGACCCGGGATTCAGCCCTTTCCAAATCACATCAATGGCACTAAACTGAACAAGCAAAAAGCCGTAAAAGAACATGACATGAATGATGCCGCTTTTCTTGTCCTTAAGCAGTTTTTTCTGTCCGAAAACGTTTTCAACAATGGCGTTCCAACGCTCTTTTGCCGTATGTTCAAACTCAGCCTTCTT
>NZ_BAXQ01000072.1:0-1010 GCF_001310615.1 Thalassobacillus sp. C254
GCCTACCATCCAAGAATGATGATGAAGCTGATCCTGTGCGCCTACACACAATCCACTTTCTCAGGAAGAAAGATCGAAGGGCTTTTGAAAGACAGTGTCCGTATGATGTGGCTGGCTCAGGGATACGAACCAAGTTATCGTACGATCAATCGCTTCCGGGTTCATCCTGAATCTCAGGAATTATTGCGACATTGCTTCGTTCAATTTAGGTGCCAACTTGTTGAAGAAAAGCTGATTGATGATGAGGCAATCTTCATTGATGGTACGAAGGTGGAGGCAAACGCGAATAAATTTACTTTTGTCTGGCGTAAATCCGTTGAAAGGTATAGCGCCGGCTTAGTGGAAAAGTCGAATCAGCTTTATGAGGAGCTGCTAAACCAGGATATCATTCCTGCCATCGAACGGGATCATCTCGAGGAATTATCTTATGAAGAGCTCGAAGAGGTCATACAAGAGCTTGAGGAAACCGTTGAAGATTATGATAAGCGAATTGAAGAATCGACAGATACGAAAGAGCGCAAGCAGCTTCGATCAGAACGAAAAACACCCAAACAATATCGTAAGCAGTTTAAGGATTTTGTTTTACGCAAACATAAGTATAAGCAGGACCTTGCGATCCTGGGAGAGCGAAACAGTTACTCAAAGACGGATCATGATGCCACCTTTATGCGGATGAAAGACGACTATATGAAGAATGGGCAACTAAAAGCCGGGTATAATCTGCAGATTGCAACCGAAGGCCAGTACGCTCTTGCTTACGATATCTTTCCAAACCCTACTGATACCCGGACGTTCATCCCTTTTTTGGACACAATTGAGGAAGATTTTTTCTCTTTGCCATCTTATATCGTGGCTGATGCGGGTTATGGAAGTGAACAGAATTATGAAGACGTGTTTAACAATCGTCAGCGAACCCCACTCATCACATACGGCATGTATCGCAAAGAGAAGAAAAAGCATATAGGAACAACCCATTCAACGTAAGTAACTGGATCTTTGACCAGGAGACC
>NZ_BAXQ01000073.1:0-746 GCF_001310615.1 Thalassobacillus sp. C254
GAGTAAGGTTAGTATTTTGTCCTTCTTCATCTCCTATTTTACTACTCTGCTCTTGTTTATTAATTAATTCACTTTCTTCTTCGACAAAAAACCATGTTTATTAATTCTCTCTTCTTTTCTATCATTGTATTTATCCTTTTCCCTGCCTTGGGTATTGGCTACACCCTTATCGTTGTCAAGATCATCAAATTCCTTTTCTTCTTTAGGAGTGACTATATGTTTTTTTGCTTCATCTTCAAATGTATATTTTTTATTTGTTAATTCATTAGTGAAATCTGGAGCATCTTCTTCCGAAGCTCCAAGCTTGTTTAGAATATAACTCCTATTAAATATATAATTTTTGATTCGATCCTCTCCAATTTCATCGAAGAAAATACCTTGGTCTTCATGGTTATATTCTTTTTGAAGTAAATCAGAAGTATAACAAAAAGCGTCAATAGAGGTATGCAATGTAACTTTAATGTCACTCGGCTCAAACTGTTGAAGTTTTTTTAAATAGTATGCTTCTTCAGCAGTATATGACCTTTTTTCCACTAGATAATGTAGCAATTCGCTTTTCCAAAACATAGAGTCAGTTTTATTTTGCTGGAAGTTAAACAATTGTTCATATAAATTCAACCAGAATAAACCTGTTTTACAGCATCTTTTCTTTCAGTATCTAAAATTGCTTCATTTACGAACTTTAACTCTTTGAGATGAAATCAACTTTCAACTTCCGTCTCTTCATATATAGTCGTAACTGAAAG
>NZ_BAXQ01000074.1:0-615 GCF_001310615.1 Thalassobacillus sp. C254
CTAAAGCAGTTACATAGTGAATATCAAACTGTAGAGCAGTTTGTTACCTATTTGTCTGCAATAGAAACTTGGCTAGTTGATTTTAAAATTAAATATTTTCAAGAACTTTTAAAAATGGGTGAATTTGAATCGATAAATGCTTTATTAAAATGGGCTTCTAAACAGCCAGTGTATGAAAAGAAAAACAATAAGTTGATTAAAACCTTACTAACTACTCAAAAGGAAAATGAAGGTGAACTGCTAGAGGATATATCTCAGAATTGCTTAACAATGACAATAGATAATTGGACTGACAATTCGGCCCAATTACTTAAAAAGTATTTCGTTGAGGCTTTAAATCAAGATAGTAATACCGACAAAGATTACACCGAAGTTGTAATAAACGGTGAGAGTAAAGTGATTTCTCAGACCGAACTTTCTCCCAAGTCTAAAACACTGTTAAATAACGTAGAGAGAATTTTAAAAAATGGAGGGCGAAATGTGCCTAGTAAAGAAATAGAATATATTGTTTTAAAATGGTAGAGGAATTTGTAGAGTAGGTAGGTGGAAGGATAGATGCAGAGAAAACCAGTCCATGTAGCGATGTTTAGCGGAGGAGCAGCTAGTTCTTATATC
>NZ_BAXQ01000075.1:0-540 GCF_001310615.1 Thalassobacillus sp. C254
TTGCTCTTAAGAAAGCAATCCTCCATTTTTTATGATTTATTCTTATCTTTTCTCTTTTTTCTGGCTAATCCTTTCTTTAATTCTTGTATCTTTTCATTAGGAACTAAAAAGTAAAGGGAATCATCCTCCCTGACTATTGTATGCTCGTTAATATCCACAAGTCTTTCCTCTCTTACCAGAGCATTAAAAACGGCTTCATCTGGAAGCTTGATGTCTTTTACCTTTTTTCCCGCTATATCTGTTTCTTCTGAAACAATGAATTCGACAAGTTTGGCATTTGCTTTCCCAATATTAACTAACTCCCAGGAATGGTGAGGAAACTTTTTCTTTGCTCCTGTAACTTTCAATATTTCGGCCACCCAACTGATCGAGTATCCTTGAATGAGAACAGAAGTTATGACGATAAAAAATACAACGTTAAAGAAAAGTTGACTATTTTCAACTCCCACAGCAATCGGAAAGGTTGCAAGAACTATGGGAACAGCCCCTCTAAGCCCTGCCCAGGAGAGAAATAGACGCTCATTTACCTCATATTTTAAT
>NZ_BAXQ01000076.1:0-535 GCF_001310615.1 Thalassobacillus sp. C254
TGTTCCATAAACACCTCTCCTTAATACTGTAATTAGCAGTCCAGAAATTAGTTTGGTATCGAGCGTAAATTTTCTTTTTAAATTAATGCTATATACCAGCAACAACCTATTTCATTCTAACATTTTCCAGGGATTAGAGTAGGCAAAAAGAACTTATTTTTACATATTCACGGGACTAATACAATTTCTATACAGAGCTGATAAATATGGTATGGTAAAATAGAACCAAAAAATTGGTATTAGGAGGAATAACTCTTTAAATGAGAACTTAACAGACAATGAATTTTTGTCGTCTAACGTTAGAACTCTCAGGTAATAGGAGGATCATTTTTAGTACTGAATCTGAAAGGGGGGCAAAAATGAGTTCTACATCGGATCCAAAAGTAAGTACAATAAAGAGATTATTTGCGGTTTCAGGAAATCAATGTGCTTTTCCCAATTGTACAAATAAACTAGTTACAAGCAATAAAGTAACAGGGAAAATATGTCATATAAAGGCCCGTTCAAATCGGGGGCCAAGATTTGACCCTCACCA
>NZ_BAXQ01000077.1:0-523 GCF_001310615.1 Thalassobacillus sp. C254
ACGAAAAGCTCCAAAAAGGGGAGATTCAATTGATTCCACGCCAAAACAAAGAGTTTAATCAAGAGGTAATAGATATGTTATCACACTCCACTATATATAACCGATTAAATGAATTAGCAAAACACAATGAAGATGTAACAAATTAAAAGTATTAGTTATTGATGCGGTCTCCTATGCAACTCAAAGAAGCAAGCTAATTATTAAATATATGGAAGAATACACTCTTCATGATGTTGATCATTTATCCAGAGTGCTACGTCACATGGATAGTTTGATTCCAGAAGAAACCCTTAACCATTTGAGCCCCCTTGAATTAGGGTTATTAATACTAACTGCATTTTTTCACGATTTAGGCATGGCTCCAACGGGAAAAGAAATGGAAATTTATCAAGGGTTGAAAGATGATCTAACTGAAAAGGATTGGGAATTAGATAAGGAGTTTAAAATTTATTGTAAATCAAACCCTAATTTACAGAGGAAGATAGATGAATTATTAAAAATCAATTACATAACACAAGCAGAA
>NZ_BAXQ01000078.1:0-525 GCF_001310615.1 Thalassobacillus sp. C254
TCATTGTAGCGGCCCAGGTAACAGGAATCGTGGTACGTGATCGTTTCCTTGATTTCATGGGTCGGCTTCAGCTTGCCTTCCCGGACCAGCTCAGCGAGAAGCTCGGTATGATGATAGACTTCCACATCTTCTTCCAGTCCGAAGTCAGGATATTCATTTTTAAACGTGTTGTAGGCGTGAGGATCAATCGTGACGATCTTTTTCACGTCATTTTTCTGGAACGTGTCAATGTTTGCCGTCGCAAGCTCCTGAAACAGAAATTCGTTTCCAATCCGTCTTGGCGTGTCACCGGAGTTCTTTTCCTTGTTTCCTAGAATCGCAAACTTCACACCCGCTTCATTCATCAGTTTCGCAAAGGACTGGGCTATCTTTTGACTTCTCTTGTCATAGGAGCCCATGGATCCCACAAAGAACAGGTACTCAAACTCTTCCCCGCGTTTTTTCATTTCTTTGATCGTCGGCGCGTCGACATCGTCCCGGCTTTCCCGCCAGTTCTCACGCTCCTTGCGGTTAATGCCCCACGGG
>NZ_BAXQ01000079.1:0-514 GCF_001310615.1 Thalassobacillus sp. C254
AGTGTTTTTATTTTTCTCCTCTTTTTAACCGTTTTTTGCTGCCTGCGTATTGTCATGAAAATTATTGTTTTATTTAGCCGGAAGACCCAGCGATTACAGGAATATGACTAGTATTACATTTTAATTATACTTGTGTATTTTTTGCCTTCTAACTGCATAAAAAAGCGCTATCATTAATAGCAAGAAATAATATGTAGAAGGTGAGATGGTTTTCTTTGTCTTTCGCTTTACTCTTTCTCGCTGTACTCTGCTTATTAACCGGGTGCAGCGTAAGTAGTTCCCCTGAAGAAGAATTACCTCCACAAAGTAATATCCTTTTATTTTCTGATGATGAGAATATAAAAGAGGAAAATAACTATTACAATGCTTTGCTTGAAGTAAGAGCAAGCTTCCCTGAAAAAAGTGATTCCATTGAAGTGATTTCAAGCAATCAGGAAAAACTCCTGAACCATTTTAACGTACAGGAGCTTCCTCAATTAATTATTATAAAAGACGAGAATAATTATAAACGACT